>CALFCI010000125.1 GCA_937951135.1 uncultured Aquimarina sp.
AATAGCACTTCGTCATGAGGTTTGAAATTGCGATAAAATATGATGTTTTCTAAAATTTAGCATCGCATCGCTATGGTTAAGTTTAAAAACATAGCGGAGCGGTATATTTTGAAGTAGTTTTAAGCCGTAATAGATTTTCTATTGCATAATTCGGGTTTAATCCATAGAATTCTCCGAGGCTCTGCCTCGGGTGTATCGACCAGATTCAAGACTTTTAGAACCAAGATTCAAGATAAAATAGCGTCTTGTTTCTTGGTTCTTGTAGCGAAGCGTTCTTATCTCTGATACCCCTATGACGCTGCCTCGGGGTAGTTTATTTACTATTTTTTAGATGTCAACTAATTTCTGTTAGATACTAAAATTAATTATTCATGTTTTCAGCATCGATAACAAACTCATGAAAATCTAAAGTTTCTCCATCTCCAGCGCTATGTATGCTGTCAATTTTCCATTTAATTTTAATGAAATCATTTTTTTTAAAATTATACTTTTTTGTATTCCAATCCCAGTTGTAAATCATTGAGACCTCTTTATTATTTTTTATTCCTTCCAAAAAGAAATAATCAGAATCATCATTGTACCTTATGAATTGGATAGTATCGGTGTACATCGTATTTAATTTGAGTATCTGATTCGATCTAATAGTACTTGTGAACGTTGTATTAATCATTTTGATTAAACCTTGATTATTGATATGGTGTAATAGGGTGTCAATAACAGGCGTATCTGTGTATAAAGCATCTATGGTGGTTATATGACGATCATTAATTTTAGCTATTTTTCTAGACCAGCCTTCCGCAATTTCATCATAAGCAATCACTAATGCGTTCATAGAAGGTTTGTCATCATCATTATCTTGATGTACCTTAATTAATTTATGATCTGAATCATAAATAATTAAAACAGATTCTAGTTCGTGGTCTCCTTTAAAAACATTGATGACGATGCTATTAAAATCTCCAAGATTGAGTTTATAAGAAGCGTGAAATTTATAATTAGAGCTTTCTTTGTCAATATTAGGATATAGTTCTTTTAATTGAAGTTCAGCGATATCATTAGCGTCTAATAGATAGTGCTCTTTTATATTATCAAAGTTTGTGGAGTCAATTAGGGGTGTGTTTTTTAATGGAAATTTTGACCAGATATCACTATTGTTTTTTGTTGGGGATAAAAATGCATCAAACACATATACGGTGTCGTTTTTAAAAGTAACACCTACCCATTCTCCTTTTATGATCTTTTTTTCATCTTTTATTTCTTCAAAAATGTTGGTGCTTTTGATTACATTTAATTCAACGTTATTTGGAAATTTTCCTAAAACTTTTCCATTAGGATGATTTCTATAATTTAAACCAGATTTTGCATTTACATATTTTGTTTCACGAACCACATCCTTAAGGGGTAATGTGTTTATTTCTTTTGTTTTACTTTGTTTACAACTTAGTAATGAAAGTACTATCAAAACGATTATTTTTTTCATAATTATGACGAACAGTTATATGGTTCTATCTCTTTACAATTGACTTGGGGGTATGCTTTGTTTAACACCATAAAAAAAGGCTTTTCTATATACAATAGAAAAGCCTTTATGCTATTTAGTAAGAAACAATAGTTTACTGTCCTCCTTGAGATGCTTTTTTCATTCCATCTTCTATCATACTATAAAACTGATCAAGTTTTGGTAATACAACAATTCTAGTACGTCTATTCGTTGAACGATTTGCAGCGGTTGTATTATCACTTACAGGGATGTAATGACTACGACCAGCAGCAGTCATACGCTTAGGATCTACGTTAAAATCTTTTTGTAATACTCGAACAACTGAAGTAGCTCTTTTGACACTTAAATCCCAGTTGTCTAAAAGCACTTTACTTTTGTAAGGCACATTATCAGTATGTCCTTCAACTAAGAATTCGATATCTGGCTTGTCATTTACTACTTTAGCAACTTTTCCTAATACAGCTCTAGCCTTGCTAGATACATTATAGCTACCACTACTAAATAATAATTTATCAGAAATAGAAACGTAAACCACTCCTTTTTCTACATTTATTTGAATGTCTTCATCAGCTAAGTTTCCTAATGCTCCTTTAAGACTTGTTACTAGTGCTAAGGTTACAGAATCTTTCTTGTTGATTGCATCATTCATGGTTTTGATCTGAAGATCTTTTTCTTTGATACTTTCTAGAGAGCGTTCTAAATTTTCAGCTTCTTTAGTAGATAATGTAGCTAAGTTTCCTACATTATTAAGCAATGCTGCATTGGTGTTTTTAAGATTCCCTACTTGATCTCTTAATACTTGCAATTCTGAAGAGCCACTAGCTTTTTCTTCTAAACAACTATTTAATTTTACAGTTGCTGAATTTAGCAAGTCATTCGTTTTTTTCTGTTTGGATTCTAAATCAGCAAACTTCTTTTGTGATACACACGAAGAAAGTAATATTGCCATTGAAGCCCCAATAATCATTAGTTTATTCATCAGATAATTTGTTTTAGTCTATTGTTTGGTTATAATAACTCAAAATTATTAAAAATGTAGCACAAACCATAAGCATTACCATGATTTTATGGAGATATTAACTAAAGTTTGTGATAGTGCTTTTTTTGAAGCACAAAATACTTCCATATAACGGAAGAAAGTGTATAATATTTCTTTTTGACACTATGTTTTTTCCTTTTTTTTAGAAATGAAGGCAATTGACGATAAAAGCTAAAGTGTGCTTTTAGGATCGCTAGAAAATGAGACCCCTTTCCTTGAATCAAAAATTTGAAACCTGCAATGCCGTCTAGGAGCAAACGAACAGAAATAAGCCACCATACGATACCTCCAGGTACGTTTTTAATTAAATTAAATAGGGTGTTTCTAAAGTTGAGAAATGTTTTTTGAGGATTCATACTATTTAATGTAGCGCCTCCCAAATGATATACAGTAGCATTACCGGTATATAGAATTTGATAGTCAAGATTATGAATACGCCAGCACAAATCAATTTCTTCTTGGTGTGCAAAAAAGTCTTCATCAAAGCCTCCCACTTCATTAAAAACACTTTTACGAATACATAATGCGGCTCCAGATGCCCAAAAAATGGGAACTGTGTCATTATACTGACCAAGGTCTTCTTCTAAAGTATCAAAAACACGTCCCCTACAATATGGATATCCCAATTGATCTATAAAACCACCTCCGGCTCCAGCATATTCAAAATAAGCTTTGTTTTGATAGTCCAAAATTTTAGGTTGTATCGCTGCAACATTAGGATTTTTGTCGAAAATACTGCGAATCGGAGTTAACCAATTTTTGGTCACTTCAACATCACTATTCAATAAGCATACGATTTCTTCTTTTACCTGTAATAATGCGTCATTATACCCTTTGGCATACCCACCATTACTAGCATTCTGAATGATATGAACCTCAGGATACTGTTCCCGCACAAAGGCAACAGAATTGTCATCAGAAGCGTTGTCTGCGACATAAATTACGGCATCATCTGCGTATTGAGTTACCGAAGGTAAAAACTCTTCGAGTAACGCTTGACCATTCCAATTCAGGATAACTACTGCTATATTCACAAGTACAAAGTAAAGTGTTTTGAGACAGATTAGAAAATGTCTATACTGTTATTCTTTTAGGATGAGTTTCAAAATATTTTGAAACTCACCTAATTTTTATAGTATAACCAATTTGATATGCCTAATTCGTTTTTTTAGACCATCCATACAGCATTATATACCATTTACGAATTAGTATTTACCATCTGTTTATTTATCGTAAAATAATGATTAAAAATATATAATTTCACATCGTTATTACTCCTATTAATCTGAGTTTAATGATTATAGTGGGGAGTTTTAAATGTTGGATTTAAAGCGATTTGATAAAGGTGAAAAATGCTTTAACACTTTTCTTTTATCAGGCTCACAACAGATAGATAAACTCATGATGACGATAAGAATTAGCTTATTAAGAAAGCAGATGAATAGTATGTTTTTTAAAATTACAATATGAAATAGGTGATGAGTTTTATAGGAATAGAATTAAAATAGTTTCGTTTTATGATATGTTTATTGTGTTAATAATATGTTAATATTCTTAAAATCATGTTTTGTAATATGTAGTTGATAAAACGTAAGAAAATAAGTGATTTATTACACTGTTAATTTTTTGTTAGTTAGGACGTATCGTTTTATTTAAAGCTTATTATGAGCTATATGTTATTACTTTTTTGTTGCAAATTCAACTATTTTTAAGTAGTCTATTCTGTGATACTTTTTTTGTTTTTGTGGTTAAAAAATTGTGTTTTTTGTGTTAAAAATTGATGTATGTTATGGTTTTCGTATAAATTAACCCCTGAAACTCACTATTATTGTATGGTGTAGATTGTGTATTCAATGTTTTGTATGCACATGTTTTTTTAAGAATGATAAGCGTTAGATTTTAAAGTTTTACCCTGTGAAAATTACGAGAAATTATGACACACAAGTTAATGAGTTACGTTCCTTTAGGAGGAAATAATAATGTCAACCTATCTAAATTTTCGAGAACGGGAGTAGTGCCATTAGTAACTATCGATGAGGTTGTCAATTGTCAAAATATTAAAATACCTATTGGAGTTTCTTTAGTAGGGTCTCATTTAAAAGTTAAGGAACTTTCTTTTTCTCCAGAATTTGTTATTATTAATGTAAATACAAAAGCAGATGCATATACTACCAATACTTCTTTACTATTTGAAATTACTACTGTTGAAGATCTTACTGTAGCTATAGCTGCAAAACCTAAAGGAATTATTATTAAAAGTAATGAGGCAGCTGGGTTGGTAGGTGAGGATTCAGCATTTATTTTATTTCAAAAAGTATACAAAAAAACACAAAAAAAGGTGCCAATTTGGGTGCAAGGTGGTGTAGGGATGCATACTGCGGCTGCTTTTATAATTGCTGGTGCAGCTGGTGTAATTATGGATGGGCAACTGTCTTTATTTCCGGAGTTGGAAGTTCCAGTAGCACTAAAATCAATATATAGTAGACTGACTGGAACAGAAACAAAAGTTATCGCTGGATGTCGTGTTTTAGTACGTCCCAATTCTCCTAAATTACCGGAAAGTATATCATACGATGTATTGAAAACTTATCTAAGTGGTACAGATGTCTCCAAAAACTATATTCCAACAGATGTAGGAATTGGTTTAGCTTCAAGTTTAGCAAATACATACGATAGCCTAGCAGCAATTCCTAGAGCGTTACAAAAACTCATTTCTCGATATATAAAATTATTAGCAACTTATGGTCCAATTCGAGAAGGAAATCCATTTTGTGAAGAATATCAAATAGAGTTTCCTATTGCACAGGGGCCAATGACTCGAGTAAGTGATGTTCCTGCATTTTCTAAAGCAGTAACGGATGGGGGAGGTCTTTCCTTTTTGGCTTTATCAGTACTAAAAGGTGAAAAAGTTCGTGATTTGGTAATGCAGACCAAAGAAAAAATGGGGGATAAAACATGGGGTATAGGAATTCTTGGTTTCGTACCTCCCGAATTGCGCGAAGAGCAATTGGGATATATCAAAGAAGCGAAACCTCCGGTAGTATTGATTGCAGGAGGACGACCATCTCAGGCAGCACCTTTAGAAGCTTTAGGAATCAAAACATTTTTACATGTACCTTCTGTAGGATTGTTGGATATGTTTATTAAAGATGGAGGCAAAAGATTTGTATTTGAAGGAAGAGAATGTGGTGGACATGTAGGGCCGCTATCGAGTGTGGTACTATGGGAACAGCAAGTACAACGATTATTGAAAGAGCAAAGTTTATCTGGATATAGTATTTTATTTGCAGGAGGGATTAGTGACAGTTTTTCTACAGCAATTGTTTCTGCATTATCAATAGCATTAGTAGCAAAGGGAGCTAAAGTAGGAGTACTTATGGGTACGGCATATCTTTTTACAGAAGAGGCCGTAGCTACAGGAGCCATATTACAACAGTTTCAAGATCAGGCTATAGAGAAAACAGATACAAGGTTAGTAGAAACAGCACCGGGTCATGAAACACGATGTATAGATAGTCCATTCGTCGATTTTTTTGAAAACGAAAAGAATCGATTTTTAGCAGAAGATATAGATAAAAAAGAAGCATGGGAAAAATTAGAAGCACTTAATGTAGGTAGACTTCGTATTGCTTCTAAAGGAATAGACCGTATTGGTACAGATTTGGTTAAAGTCAATGCACAAGAACAGCTAGACAGCGGAATGTATATGATTGGTCAAGTGGTAGGACTTAGACATCAATCGATAACAATACGACAGCTTCATGAAGAGACGGTAGCAACAGCATCACATCTACCAGTAGCTGTTATGCCTAAGCCTAAAGCGGCACCATTGGATATCGCTATTGTTGGGATGAGTTGTATCTATCCAGATGCTCAGGATGTAGATGCATTTTGGTCGAATATCGTTTCAGGAAAAGATGCTGTGACCGAAGTACCCGATGAGCGTTGGAATAAAGAATTATATTATCACCCTAACCCTAGTACTGGAGAGCAAACACGTTCTAAATGGGGTGGTTTTATACCGTATATAAATTTTGATCCTGTTGAGTTTGGCATTCCACCACAATCTTTAGCAGCTATAGATCCCATTCAGTTGGTAAGTTTAAAAATAGCGAAAGAAGCATTAAAAGATGCCGGATATGCGGATGGAGGTTTTGCTAGAGAAAATACCTCAGTTATTTTTGGTGTGGATTATGGTGCAAACTTAGCGGCGCATTATAATTTTAGATCCTTATTACCTCAAATTTTGGGCGAAGTACCTGAAGAATTAGCCGATGTATTACCTAAAACTACAGAAGATTCTTTTCCAGGAATTTTAGGTAATGTAGTCTCTGGTCGTATTGCAAATAGATTGGATCTAGGGGGAAGAAACTATGCGGTAGACGCTGCTTGTGCTTCTTCTTTAACAGCTGTTGATTTAGCATGTCAGGAATTGGTAATGGGACGATCGGATATGGTATTAGCAGGAGGAGCGGATTTTCATAACAATATTGGAGACTATTTGATGTTTGAAAGTACCAAAGCGTTATCGGGTAAAGGAAGATGTGCAACTTTTGATGCTGAAGCCGATGGAATTACGTTGGGAGAAGGTTGTGCTGTAGTCGTTTTAAAAAGATTAAAAGATGCTCAGGCGGATGGAGATAAGATTTATAGTGTCATTAAAGGAATTGGTGGTTCTAGTGATGGAAAAGGCTTAGGGTTAACGGCTCCTAGGAAACAAGGACAGATTAGTGCACTATCTCGTGCCTATGATCAAGCTGGAATAGCACCATCTAGTGTAGGGTTGATGGAAGCTCATGGTACAGGAACTACTGTAGGGGATAAGACGGAGTTAAGTGCGATGACTGAATTATTAATCGCAGCTGAAGCAGCGCCGAATCAAGCCATATTAGGATCGGTAAAAACACAAATCGGACATACGAAATGTGCGGCGGGTATGGCTGGTTTATTGAAAGTAGCACTTTCTATATATCATGGTGTGAAACCACCTACATTACACCTCAAACAGCCTAATGCGTATTATGACCCTAGTACAAGTCCGTTTGCGTTTAATAAAGAAACGGGAGTTTGGTTGACTCCACAACGAGTAGCGGGCTTAAGTGCTTTTGGATTTGGAGGTACAAATTACCATACCGTATTGAGTAATGAAGGGATAACAAGAGCAGAGGAGTCTACAGTAAAAGATTGGTCTTCAGAGATTTTTGTGTTTTCAGGAAAAGAAAGTGAATACACACGACAACTAAATACGGTAAAGAATTTTATTGCTGCTACAACGAATGTTAAGCTAAAAGACATAGCTTATACATTAGTAAAACAAGCAACAACAGCAATAAGTGTTACCATAATAGCTTCTTCTATAGCAGAACTTACTACTAAAATAGATCAAGCATTACGTAAAGAAAAGGCATCAGGGATTTGGTATACCGAAAAAGTAGCGGGTAAAGTAGCCTTTACATTTTCAGGTCAAGGGAGTCAACGATTGAATATGATGCGCGAATTATTTGTCTTATTTCCAGCATTACGATCATACCTTGAATCGTATCCGGAATACGAAAAGATTGTGTTTACTCCAAATACTTTTGATACAACGCTCAAAAAACAACAGCAAGAAACCATTACCGATACCAATAATGCGCAACCATTATTAGGGATTTTTGATTTGGCGATGGCAAACTTTTTACAATCCTTAGGAATCATTCCAGATATGTTGGCTGGGCATAGTTATGGAGAACTACCTGCCTTAGCATTTGCAGGAGGAATTGCAACGCAAGATTTGGTAGCGATTAGTGAAGATAGAGCAAAAGCCATTTTGGATGCGGTAGGTGAAGATAAAGGAATAATGCTAGCCGTTAATAGTCCATTAGAAATACTAGCACCTATTGTAAAAGCAATAGCAGGTGTGGATATTGTAAACTTAAATTCACCACGTCAAAATGTAGTAGCGGGAACGACATCAGCAATTGCAACGATATCTGAAGCACTAACAGCGCAAAGTATTAGTTTCAAAAAATTAAATACGGCTTGTGCTTTTCATAGCCCATTACTCAAGGAAGCGAAAGGTAATTTTGCAAAGGCATTGGCGCAATATCAGTTCCAAGAACCAACAATTCCGGTATGGTCAAATACGTCTTCAATGTTGTATCCAACAGCACCTAAGGAAATTAAAAAACGCCTTAGTGAGCATGTAGTAAAGCCTGTGCGTTTTGTAGATCAAATATCAAATATGTATGCAGAAGGAGCGCGTGTTTTTATAGAAGTAGGTCCGGGAAGAGTGTTGACACAATTAGTGAAAACAATCTTAGGTAAAGAAGAAGTAGCGATACATGTAGAAGAGGCTGGAAGTGGAGTACAGAAATTTATGGAATGCTTAGGGCAATATATGGCTACAGGTCGAACGCTTACATTAGAAAAATTATTTATAGGTAGAAATGCGAAACAACTCAATTTAACGGCACCACAACACTACCAATCGTCTAAAACAACATGGAAAATTAATGGGCAATGGGCATTACCACTACATGGAGAAGTACCAGCGTATGGACTTTCTGCAATTCAAACCCCAATAGCATTACATAAAGTAGTATATCAGGAGTCATCGGCAAGTGCCCCTCAGCAAGATATGGTACAGCATGTAGTACAAGATTATTTGTCTAATATACAAACCATCATAAATGCCCAAAAAGAAGTGATGTTAGGATATTTAGGAACGTCTAATACAGCCGAACATGTAGTTTCCTCATCGAGGCAATCCCAACAAAACATCTTGGAACATTTACCAGAGGAACGTGTTGTCAAAACAGCAGATATAGCAATTACGAATGAAAGTAATATTCCAAAAAACTCATCTCATATCACAGTTCCTACAAAAGAGATCGTACTTCAGATCGTAAGTGATAAAACAGGGTACCCTACAGAAATGTTGGGGTTAGATATGGATATGGAAGCCGATCTAAGTATCGATTCGATCAAGCGTATTGAAATTATAGGAGCATTAAAAGATCGATTGGGAGGCAAGGCATTTACTGAAGGGGATTCGGTGATAGAAGAACTATCCGCAATGAAAACCTTAAGTAGTCTGATCCATTGGATTGATGAGCATACTGAAGCACCATCTCATGTAGCTGCAGCCAGTAGTACTGATATAACAGCACCTTTGTCTACTCCTAGTAGTCAAGCTATAAATCAAGAGGATATCACTGCAATGATTTTAGATATCGTAGCTTCAAAAACGGGATACCCCACAGAGATGTTAGGTCTGGATATGGATTTGGAAGCTGACTTGAGTATTGATTCCATTAAACGTTTAGAGATTATAGGCGTATTAAGAGAAAAGTTAACCGCTTTACAATTAGTAGCTACCCAAAATGAAGAAGATATGCTAGTAACATTGTCGGCATTAAAGAGTCTTCGTGCTTTAATTGATTGGGTAATGGAGCATTGTAATACGATACAAACGAATACATCGTCTACAGCTGTAGTGACCACTACAGCATTGTCTCAAAACAATATCGATGTGCCTGCATTATTATTATCGATTGTAAGCGATAAAACGGGATACCCTATAGAAATGTTGGATGTAGACATGGATTTGGAAGCCGATCTGAGTATCGATTCGATCAAGCGTTTGGAGATTTTAGCCGTATTCAGAGACGAACTAGGCGGATTTGATAGCAAAGGAGAGGGAGAAGAACAAGCAATGGAGCAATTAGCAAACTTAAAAACGCTAAAAGAAATTATGCAATGGGTAGGAGAACACAATACTACAATATCCGAAACAATACTTCCTACTGTAAATACAACACAGATAACAACTTCACAAGTTCAGATCAATAAAGAAGAAGTAATTACATTTTTATTAGAAACGATAAGTAATACTACAGGGTATCCTACAGAAATGATAGGAGTAGATATGGATTTGGAGGCTGATTTGAGTATTGATTCCATTAAGCGTTTAGAGATTATAGGCCTGTTAAAAGGACATTTGACAGCTTCTCATACTATAGCAGTACAAGAAGGATTAGATATGGAACAACTCACTACAATTAAAACACTAAATGGTATTACAGATTGGGTGATCCAAAATATAGCAAATCCAACAACACAGACCTCAGAAATAGCACAACAGTCACCAATAGTGGATGTCTCTAAAGTAATTCCAGAAGAAGTGTTGCGGTATAATTTTAAGGTATCAGAACATCCCATTGCAATACCTAATGCAAACGAATTAAGTGGTAGTAGATTGGCATTGGTTGGGAAAAGCACTCCATTCTCTTTAGGAATTAAAGCACAATTAGAAGACTATGGAGCAACGGTAGATCGTATCACCAGTTTAACTTCTGGTAGTACCTATGATGGATTAATTATTTTAGATATTCATACCCATAATTCTGGCTGTACGATAGCCGATTTTTTTAAGCATACACATACGATTGATCATACCCAACTCAAGTGGTTATTTGTCTGTACAGACATTAAAATGAAGACCGTACAACAGACCTCAGATATTTTAGATAAGATACAAGGGTATAGTGGTCTTATGAATAGTTTAGATAAAGAATGGGATGCACAATGTAGAACTATAAATGTTGAAGACCAACAGTCTTTAGATCAGATAGGAGTATGTATTAGTGCCGAGCTTTGTACTGGAGATACGAATACCGAAAGTTTTTATACACAGGGTATTCGACATACAGTTTCCATCGCTAAAGAAGTACTGAAAACGACTACGCCGTCACTAGCCTTAGACAAAGAAAGTGTAATTATCGTATTAGGGGGTGCACAAGGGATTACCTCAGAGATTCTGAAGAAAGTAGTAGATACAGTACCATGTACCTATATTTTGGTAGGCAGGTCTCCACAACCTAAAACAAATACGGACGGAATCACTTCACTCGACCCTTCCAAAATACGCCAACAGCTATTAGCAACAGGGAAGTATAGAACGCCTAACGAGGTAGAAAAGCAAGTACATAAAATTTTAAAACGGAACCAAATAGCAGCTACACTGTTAGCATTAAATCAACGCGGAGGGACGGTTTCTTATATGCCAGTAGATATTAGAGATGAACAACAATTAGTAAGTTTGATACAAGATACATATACTAGATATGGACGTATTGATGGAGTGATACATGCTGCGGGGTATTTAGATGATAAATACTATCATCAAAAAACGTGGAAATCTTTTGAAGGCGTATACGATACCAAAGTAGGGCCATTGCGAGTGTTACAGAAATACCTTAAAAAAGACCTTAAATTTTTAGCATTATTTTCTAGTACTTCTTCAGCATTAGGGAATAAAGGTCAAGTCGATTATTCGGCAGCAAATAATGTATTTGATGAAGCGGCTAGCGTTTTGAATACAGCATTATCTGCAAAAGTGTTGGCGATTAATTGGGGACCATGGAAAGGAAAAGGAATGATTGATGCCGCTCTAGAAAAGAACTTCTTAAAACAAGGAATCGCTTCTATCCCTTTGGAAGAAGGAGCAAATGCTTTTGTAAAAGAACTTTTTTATGGGACAGCTCCACAAATTATTTTAATGGCTCCAGTAGCACATCTTGAAGCTGCTCTAGAAGCTAAGGTTTTACAAAATGACGTACTCTAAATTATGAAAGATTTACCAGATATCGCAGTAGTAGGTATGTCATGCACCTTTCCAGGGGCAAAGGACTTAGATGCCTATTGGAATAATATTACCAATAAAGTGAGTGCAATTACTACAGCACCCGAACATAGAATAGGAGGGGTTCATTTTGATCCATCATCCACAGCAATAGACAAGCATTATACCAATCAAGGAGGATTTATAGATCAATATCTTGACTTTGACCCGATGGCATTTGGGATTGTTCCCAATACGATTTCTGAAACAGAACCGGAACAGTTTATATCGCTTAAATTATCACATCAGGCATTGGAAGATGCCGGTGTATTTGATAAAAATATATCTTTAGAACGTTCTGGTATTGTAATTGGAAAGGGTAATTATGGGGGTACGGTGGTCTCAAGATTGATAGAAACAGTTTCAGGAATACAACGTTTTAAAAAAATGTTACAAGTTGCACGTCCAGATTTTTCTAACCATGATTTGGATCGAATTCTTGCATCTTACCAAAGTGAACTGGGTAATTTTGGTCCACATAATGTTATTGGTAATACTCCTAGTTTAGTAGCTTCTATTGTTGCAAATCGCTTTAATTTTTCGGGACCTGCGTATACTGTAGATGCAGCTTGTGCAAGTTCTTTGATAGCTATAGATCATTGTGTACGAGAATTACAATTGGGTAGAAGTGATTTAATGGTTGCAGGAGCGATCCATATTTATCAAACCCCAATGTTATGGAGTGTTTTTTGCACATTAGGGGCATTCTCTAAAACAAGTTTAGTAAGACCTTTTGATAAAAAAGCTGATGGGGTACTCGCAGGTGAGGGTTGTGGTTTTTTAGTATTAAGACGACTTGAAGATGCTGTTAAAGATGATCAGCGAATATATGCAGTAATAAAAGGCGTAGGGATTTCTAGTGACGGATCGCATGCCAGTTTAATGAGTCCAGCGTGGCAAGGGCAAACTAAGGCGATAAAACAAGCCTGGGATCAGACCTCATTACGTTATGATCAAATAGGGTATGTTGAAGCACATGGTACTGCAACAGTGCTCGGAGATAAAACAGAATTAAAAAGTTTAAGCACTTATTTTCCAAATAACCCTAAAATGCCTAGTGCAGGAATAGGATCGGTAAAGTCTATGATTGGTCATGCTATGCCAGCATCTGGAATGGCAGGTTTTATTAAAACAGCATTAGCCCTATATCATGGAGTATTGCCACCAACATTGAATTGTAATGATCCTCATGACGATATGAAATTAACGCGTTTTGAAGCGGTACAAGATCCTATAGATTGGAGTCAAACAGATTTACCAATGATCGCAGGAGTTAATGCATTTGGTTTTGGAGGATCAAATTCTCATGCTATTTTAGAGCGATTTGATAATCCCAAAAAAGAATATTCAAAAAAGCATTATGTACATCAAGATGAGACAACAGATACAGTTTTATATCTAGCGCGATCGAGTACTCAAGAATTAATTCAAGCTATAGAAAGCATGGGTACAGATGAAGGTACAGGTACGTATAGAATAGCACTATTTAACCCCACAGAAACACGAAGAAAAAAGGCAATACAAATTATTAAGATTAATAAACCTTGGAAAGGGAAACAAGACATTTGGTATACCAGTGCACCTTTATTGAGTACCGATGGTAAAGTAGCTTTTGTTTTCCCAGGGTTAGATAGTATTGGGTTAGAAAGTTTAACAAAAGGAGGTTACAATGAATTAGCCAAAATATTAGATTTACCCATTACTTCAGTATTAGAAAATCCACCAGTAGAAGGGGTAGAAACGTTATCAGCATTGGATGAGTCATTTAGATTGCTATATGCTGCAATACGAAAATTAGGAGTAGTTCCTGATTTGGTTACAGGACATAGTATGGGAGAGTGGGCAGCATGTAGAGCGATAGGTTTAATCAAAACAGAAGATATTGACGCAATGAATCAAAAAGTTGCAAATGGAGGGTATACAGCATCTGATTGTATATATATTACTGCATGTTGTGCTAAAGAAAAAGTAGCTGATGTATTTGAAGATAATGAAGAAGTCTTCTTTTCTAATGATAATTGTCCTAATCAAGTAGTTTTAAGTTGTGAAAAAACATATGTAAACCAGCTTCAAAAAATACTAAATGAACGTCATATAGTCAATTTTGTATTACCTTTTAGTACAGGATATCACTCTCCTTATGGCGCAATACACGAACCTTTAGTTAGGTACCATGTTTCTAATCATTTTGACCTTACTAGATCAAATATTCCAATATGGTCATGTATTACAGGAACCCCTTATCCTAAAACCAAGGAAGCCGTAACCCAGTTGCATGTAGATTTTTTAACACAACCAGTGCAGTTTAATCAATTGATTCAGAATTTATATAAAGATGGCGTTAGAATGTTTATTCAGGTAGGAACTGGTGCTACTATAGGATTTATTAATGATATTCTTAAAGAAAAAGACTACGCAACAGTTGCTGCTGGAAGTAAAGATAAAACGGTACAACAGCAATTAAAAAGAGTATTGGCAGCATTATATATAGAAGGAAGAGTATATGATGCTACTTCACTAGATATGGTTACAAAGTATTCAGGAACCACTACTAAAGCGAAACCTAAATATAAAGAAATGAAGGTGATGCTAGATATAAGTAGTAAGCATGTAGATCCAGCACGGATATTTACGAAAGAAGATTTAATACTGCCAAAAAACCTTGTAAACCCTATATCCAATACAATAGCAGACGTTAAGAGCTTAGATACTCCTATGCATGAGTTAGTAAAAGGATTCAATACTGTAATTACAGAACTTGCAAAATCACAAACAGAGGTATTAGAAGCATTAGTGAATCCTAGTGCAGCTAAGTTTTCAAAAGTAACACCTCCTGAGGAGGATCAGAAAACTCCACAAGTAACGATAGCACCTCATTCTAATGAAGAGAGGTTTAAACGTAAAGATTTTCAGCAGGAATGGGATTTGTCTACTCAAAAATATCCTACATTATTAGATCATGTTCCCGCTAGAAGATGGAGTAAAATACATGATTTTACTGATGACCTAGAGCCTGTAATTCCATTAGCAATGCTTATAGAATTATGCTATACTATGATTACAGATCATGTATCAACACATGGATATGTAGTTTCTAAAATGAAAAATATACATATCAAGCAATTTATGTATGCGTATGTAGATGTAGCAACTACTGTGATTGCTAAATGTAAATGGAAAACCGAAAATGAATTGCATTTTAGTATTGATGAATATATTGATATTGAAATCACGATAGCCAAAAGTTTTGAGCCTCAACCTAAAAGGATACCTCAGATTCAAGGAAATAAGGAAATGCCTATTGATAAAACATCAGATATTTATAATAAATTATATCTGTTTCATGGAGAAACTTATCGTGGAATACAGCAGATGCATCGTTTTGATGCTACAGGTATGCATACTACAATTACAGCAAAAGAAGGAAAAGGAAGTTTTCTAGATGCAGCCTTACAATCCATAGCATTATGGCATGTTTTTGATAAGAAAAACTTAGTAGGTTTTCCATTGGGGATGAATGAGATTATATTTTATAAAGACCTTAGAAAACCAGTGGGGAATTTTGAAGTTATCACACAACATAATCATGAAGATGAAGCTATTTTACAAGATTCTCTTTTTGTTAAACAAAACAATATGCTATGCTGTTCTATCGGTAATGTGAAAATGATAAAATCCGAATTTGATTTTGATTTTTTTAAACAGATTCAGAATCAAGATAGTGAATTATTGGGGGAAGTGATTGCACCAGGTATTGTGGTTATGAATCGTGAATATCGTAAGGTGAGTACTTGGAATTTATTAACCAAATCATATCTTGAGAAATCAGAAAAAAAACAGTATGAATCTTTATTTATAGGAAAGCAAATCCCTTGGTTTTTAGGTCGTATCAGTGCTAAAGATGCGATAAGAGATTATTTAATGACTACGCAACAACAAATTGGTCATCCCTCTTTATTCACGATAGGGAATGACGAGAAGGGAAAACCAGTAGTACAGCAAACAGAAACTGATCTTCCACTTCATATTTCTATTGCACATAAAAAAGATATTGGTGTGGGGATTTGTAGCGAAGTTCCTGTAGGGATAGATGTTGAGGTAATTGAAGAACGATCGACTTCGTTTACCATTGAAATGTTGAATCCTGATGAGGTGCAATTATTTGAAAAGCATGGAGGAGGAGCAACATTGCTTACACGAATGTGGGTAGCCAAAGAAGCGTATGGAAAGCAATTAGGATTAGGGTTACAAGGGCACCCTAAACAGTATCATATTACTGAAATACAAGGGGATGATATTTGTATCAATGGGATATGGATTCATACCATTATGTATACAAACAAATATATTATAGGATGGACAATTTAAACACACAAACAAAAATGAATAGAGAAGTAGTATTTGAGAAAGTAAAAGGATTTATAGCAGAAGTAATCGGAGAAGATTTTATTGATGAATATGTTATTGAAAGGACTAGTACATTTACAGGGGATTTAGAAATGGAAAGTATTGAATTAGTAGAGTTTTCAGAAAAAATTAAGACAACTTTTGGAGAAGAGGTAGGGTTTGCAGCATGGTTGTCTAATTTAGAATTAGAGCGTTTGGTAAGTCTAAGTGTAAATGATGTATTAGATTATCTAGAAGAATGCCTTTAATTCAGATAAAAGAAGGACTTGATATCCATTATCAGTTACTAAACCCTAAAGGTGAAGAGACCATTACGATCATTCATGGAATGTTTGGGAATCTGTCTCAGTTCTACCTTTCGATAGGACCAGAATTGGCAAAACAGTATACAGTATTGGTTTTTGATTTGAAAAGTCATGGTAAAAGTTCAAAATATCCAACGGGGTATGGTGAAGATGAACTTGCAAAGGATATGGTTTTGTTATGGGATGCGTTGCAGATTGAGAAAAGCCATATTTTGGGATTTAGTTTCGGAGCTATTTTAGCTCTTAAAACAGGGATAAATTATCCTAATAGGGTTGGTGAGATTATAGCGATGGAATTGCCTCCTTTGCCTAAAGACCCTATAAAAGGACAAGGGACGTATAGTTGGAATGAATTCATCTATTTTGTACATACATTACCCGCACATATTCGAGAGAATTTCTTATCGAGTAAGCGAAGACTTCATAAAATGTTTACAATGTATGAATACATTTTAAACGAAACTACTTTTGTTCCAGATACCAATGCTAGAGTACCTTTAGCTGAAGCAGATTTAGCAAAACTTACGGAGAAATGTCTTTTTCTTTTCGGAAATACATCTGTTTGTATTCCAGAATTAGAACGAATTCAAGATTGGATTAAAAACCATTATGTATACATATTTGAAGGGAAGCATGATTTTTTTATCAATCAAAGTTTACAAGTAGCACAATTAATACAACAATTTTTATCGACAACAGATTTCGATACTTCTGGTTCTATAGCTATAATACGAAACGAGCAATGAAGAAAATAGTATTTTTATTACCTCCTTTTTTTGGTCATACGCTACCTACCTTGCCTATTGGAGCACAATTAATAGCCAAAGGGTACGAAGTACACTGGGTTTGTGCACTACAAAAAATAGAAGGTATGATTCCTAAAGGGGGACATTTTCATTTGGTTACTGTTCCTCATGCATTCAATCCAGAAGTGTATTTAATGACTAATACAACTGAAAAATATGGGCTGGATAGTGTACATGAGTTGTATGAAGAGTCGTTGGTTCCCTTGAATAGAATTTTATATCAAACGTTTTATACACTACTAAAAGAAATAGAACCTGATATAGCGATTATTGATCAACAAGCTTTTGCGGGGGCGATGGTTTGTGAGCAAATGAATATTCCATTTGTAACTTCGGTAACAGCACCGGCAGCTATAGATCGTTCAGCATCTTTTCCGAGGGTAATGGCGTTTGAACAAGATCAGATATTGAGTTTACAAAAAGAAGTAGGCATAGTAACCAAGGAAGTATTGATCTGTAATTCGGAATTAACCTTAATATATACGCTCCCTAGTTTTGTTAGCAATAGTACGTTTAAAAAAGGATATCAATTTGTGGGCCCTATTATAGCGCCTCAAAAAAATACCGTTGATTTTCCATATCATCAATTGCAACAAAAAACAGGAGTTCATACCATTTTAGTCTCATTAGGTTCTATTTTGGCTAGAGAACCTTGGTTTATTGAGATGGTAGTAATCGCATTATCAGACACTAGCCGTTTTCAAGTGGTATTGGTTGCAGACCCTGAAGCAAGATCTATATGGCCAGAAAACTTCATTGTACAATCCTTTATTCCTCAGCAGGAGGTATTACGTCATATCGATGTAGTTATATGTCATGCGGGGCATAATACAGTCATGGAGTCATTAAGCCATGGGATTCCGCTTATTGTGTTACCTATGGT
>CALFCI010000126.1 GCA_937951135.1 uncultured Aquimarina sp.
CCTATCGTTATGGGTTCTACATTTAACAGGTCTACTAAGGTGCCTTTTTGCAAATGTTCTTGATACTCTTTTTTAGTTATATCCTTATTAAACCCTACTATTAACCTAGCATCAGTATCTGCCTGCACCACATACCACATCTCTGTTTTTCCAAAAGAATTATGACGTGCTTTTGCTAAAACATCATTAGGGTGTAACTGTATGGATAAATCCTCTTTCGCATCAATAAACTTAAGCAATAAAGGAAACTGATCTCCAAATTCTTGATATATGCGCTCCCCGACTAATGCTGATGTATATTGTTTAATAAGTTCTACTAAAGTCTTTCCTTTAAAAACTCCATTGGAGACTATCGAACTAGTATTATTTACTGTAGAAATCTCCCAACTTTCTCCTATATTTTTTGAGGAAGCTGGTTTATTCAATAGGCTCTCTAACTTATTGCCTCCCCAAAGTTTTTCTTTTAAAATAGGATGAAATTTTAAAGGATATAACATAACTATCTACGACTAAATTAACTTTTTTAATTTTCTTTACGCTTTATTTTAGTTTTTTAAGAGGTACTCACAAATTCGTTCATCCGCTTAAAAGCCTGTTTTACTCCAAAAAACAAGATTACAATTCCACATAGTGCCAGAGGGATCATAGTTAACATTCGATTGATTAACACTTTTGATTTCTCTACAATCGCACCATGCTCTACTATCGCAAACAGTTCTTTATCCAAAACCAGAATCTCTTCTTGTGCTCCTATACTGAGAAGCAATTCTTCTTTTTGCACTAATAATGACCCTATCGTCATTGTTTTAGATTCATCCCCAAAGACAATAACATCATTTGTATTTGTTCCTATCGGATTCTTATTTATATTCTCTAAATATTGATCGATAAATACTAAAGATTTTTGATTTCGCGCTAAATTTACTGCAGTTTGCTCTAAAATTAATTTTTGCTTGTTTTGATAATATACATTCGATTTAAGATACAAGAATATATTATCAATAATCTCATTATTAGTTTCCTCTTTATTCTTAAACTCTATTACAATTTTATGATTTTTGTAAAAATTTATATACTTCTCTTCTTCTAATTCCTCTTCTTCAAGCTCTCCGACAACATTCTTAAAAAATTCTTTTCCTTCATAACGTTCTTGCAAATTATCTAAAACATCTGTAGCTTGAATAATTGGTTCAATACTAATTTTTTTGATGTTTTGTTTTTGTGATTCGCTAATCCCTATTTTTTTAAGAAATGACTCATCCTTAAAACTTTTTTGCAATTCCGCTATAAAATCATATATATACTTGCTGGTACCATATTTAGGTTCAATGATTACTTCTTGCTCATACGAATATTTTGTATTTAAAGATTGGTCTAAAAAATAACCTGCTATCCCTCCAATGACAATCAAACTTATAAATAGGATTGCTTTCTTTTTTAAAAATGAGATGAATAACAAAAACTGACGAACTACTCTCCTAAACATATTGGAAAGTAGTTGTAACAATTGTGCTAAATCAATTTCATCGTTAGTATGTTCTGTACTCATGCGATTAATGTGCTTTAAAAATTTGTGTAATTATTTTTTCTGTAATAATATATGTCGGTTTTACTCCTGTGGTTCCCAATCCCCCAGAAGCTAATGTACTTCCTGTTTATAATGGATTATCTGATGCATAATAGGCATATCGAACTTGTACCTTAGGACTAATACTTCCTCTCAATTTTGAAGCTGCTTGTATTGCTTTTTGATAATGTGCGCCTTCCATTTCTAAGCCTATCACATTCCATGTAGAGTCATGAAAGAACTTTAAAATATCTCTATTTTGTAATGATGTTCCTAATACGGTAATCATAGCACCGTCATAAACCGCTATATCATCAGTTTCAAAATCTTTCTTTTTTAATCTATTTTTGAAAGGATAGTTATCAGCAGTACCTTCAAAAACATGTGCAGAAGGAATCATAATATCACCTTTACCACCCTCTAAAATACCTGCTTTACCCATTATTGATATGGATTTAACATCTAAATAGGTATGAACTCCATCTCCGTTTTTATACGGTTTTAACAATTCATCCATAGTTTCATAAGCTTGTTCTCCAAAAGCATAATCCATTACTAAAAACACCGGCGCTTCATTGTCTATTGTATCCGTGCTACCATTTTTGTACTTCTCCCCTTTATATTTTGAAGTATCGAATACTTGCACATTAATATTTGCACCACTCTGATCTTTAATATAAGTCATTCCTTGAGTCAATGCCAGTTTTTTCACCTTATCACGTAAGTGCCCATTAGCATCATCACTCAACATCTCGTAAATCTCAAAACCAGAGACCTTTTGTATTTCTTTAGCTAAAGCTTCCTTTGCATACAATGTATTCATTACACTATGCATATTGGCACTTATAATATGTAATGGTCTATGCAATAATTCCTGCTTTTCTAAATGCTTCTTAACCGTATTTGCCCAAATTTCGCCATGAATGTGGTGTCCTAAACGTTCTCTTAGTACTGGGCTAAAGGTAACAATACGTTTATCATCTTGAATAGATTCTGCTATCGCTAACTTACCAAGCCAATAGATAATATCCAAAAAGCGTGACTTCTGGTCTAGTGTAGAAAATCGCTTATAAATAACAGATACTTCTTGAAACGTTCGTCCTAGTATATTGGCGGTATGGGTTAATGCTACCTCTTCCTCTATTTCTGTCAACTCTTCTGTTGATAACACTGCGGCTTCTAATTTTTGCCAATCCCGAGTTAAATTTCCGGCATCATCAATAACTACATGTGTCATGATTTTATGGGACTCAATAAACAAGAAAGTGAGATGTGTCAAAATATCATAAATCTCTGAGCGACCTCTAGTGATTTCGATATTCATTTGTTCTGCATCGATACGATAACAATTTCTTCTTCTTTTAGGAGGTACAATGGGTGTGAAATGAGAATTCTTGTATCCTTCATCACTAGTCAAATTAATATAACGACACTGTTCGATGCCGATAGGCAAACGATCAATTACATACACCAATCCATTAAGTTCTACTTTTTCTTCAGCTATAGATCCATAAATCTCAGGTCGCAATGTTAACAAGCTTTCACGAAGCGAATCTCCAGAAACACCCATAGGCTTATAAAAACCTCTATTAAATAGATGTCGCATGGCAATATACATACGCTCTATAGCACTAGAACTCTCTTGTGCTCGTGTTCTTCTTTGTAGTTTAAGGTCTATCATAGTATAAGGAACAAATATAGAACTTATTAGGCTTATGATGAAACATCAAGAAAGATATTAGACCGCTTATGCTATTAGATACTAGATTTTAGATCACGATACTAAAAGAGTAAACAAAACAAGAATCAGAAAACAAGATGTCATGATTCCTGTCTCTTGTTTCTAATTATCTTTAAATCTATATCTCATCCCCTTATAATCGCCATCAATGCCTCTGCAATTTTGCGATCATTTGATAATCGAGGAAGTTTATTTTGACCTCCTAACTTCCCTATAGATTTCATATACCCAGCAAATCCGTTCTTTGGCACCACTGTAATCTTCAATGGCTTTAAAATACTCCCTTGAATCAAATCATTATAATATGAATTTTGTCGACATAAGGCATCGTCTATCATCGAAGACAAGGTCTCGATATCACCACAATCTTCTTGGAATTCAACAAACCATTCATGATAGGGCAACTTCGAAATTTCTGGATTAGGAGTAATTTGAGGCGCCACAGTGAATTCTTTAACTATTGCTCCTGTTGCTGTAGCAGCTTCTTGAATAGCAGA
>CALFCI010000127.1 GCA_937951135.1 uncultured Aquimarina sp.
GTACTAGCAACATTTGCCGTCATTTGAGCAATCTCTGCAATTTCCTCTGCATTAGGATCAATATTAATAGATGTATCGGCCAAAAATAAAGGCCCTCTATCTGTAATCATAATGTTTACAGTGGACACCTTTTTAACATTGGCAGCTCTTCCAATTACCTCTAAAATAGGTTTTACCACGGTTGGATAAGCTCTCGAGTAACCAGAAATCATACCGTCAGCATCGCCTTCTAATACCATCATAGCGCCAAAATAATTGCGCTCTTTCATTTTTATTTTTGCACTATAAAGTGTAGTGCCACTGCGCTTTCTACTTTCCCAATACTTGGTAGCATAACGAATATGACGTTCGTCAAATTCTTTATCCAATGGATCTACAATAGGAATATCAGCATCAAATTCTAATTCTTTTTTAAGCTCTAGTATTATTTCTTTTCTTCCGAGTAAAATAGGTAATGCAATCCCTTCTTCATGAACAATCTGGGCTGCTTTAAGCACATCTAACTGATCTGCTTCTGCAAAAACGATACGTTTTGCATTAGATTTTGCACGACTATGAAGTAGCCGTACTACTTTATTGTCATTCCCAGAACGTTGTAACAATTCTTCCTCATACTTATCCCAATCCTCTATTGGAGCTTTAGCCACACCACTCTCCATTGCTGCTTTAGCAACTGCTGGTGGGATTTTAGCTATAAGACGTTGGTCAAATGGTTTTGGTATAATATAATCCGTACCAAAAGTTAATCTAGTTTCTCCGTAAGCGATATTCACCTGTTCTGGAACCGGCTCTTTAGTTAGTTCCGCTAAAGCCTTTACAGCTGCCATTTTCATAGCTTCGTTTATTGCCGTTGCGCGAACATCTAAAGCTCCCCTAAAAATAAATGGAAAACCAAGAACATTATTTACTTGGTTAGGATGATCAGATCTGCCTGTAGCCATTATAATATCCTTCCGAGTATCTATAGCCAACTGATATTTAATTTCAGGATCAGGGTTGGCCATTGCAAAAACGATAGGATTGTCTGCCATAGATAATAACATTTCCGGAGAAACAATATCTGCAACTGAAAGCCCTACAAAAACATCAGCACCCTTCATAGCTTCATCCAAGGTATCTATCTTCCTATCAGAAGCAAACTCTAATTTTTCTTTGGACAGATTATCACGGTCGCTTCTAATAACTCCCTTACTATCTAACATTACTATATTCTTTGGTTCAGCACCAAAAGCCTTGTACAATCTAGTGCAAGAAACGGCAGCAGCTCCAGCACCGCTAATCACAATCTTAACCTCTGCCATCTTCTTCCCAGTAAGTTCAAGAGCATTTAACAAGGCAGCAGCAGAAATTATTGCCGTACCGTGTTGATCATCATGCATTACTGGGATATCTAATTCCTCCTTTAAGCGTCTTTCTATCTCAAAAGCCTCAGGAGCCTTTATATCTTCTAAATTGATTCCACCAAAGGTTGGAGCAATCATCTTAACTGTCTCTACAAATTTATCTACATCTTCGGTATCTAGTTCAATATCAATACCATCAATATCAGCAAAAATTTTAAAAAGCAAACTTTTACCTTCCATTACAGGTTTAGAAGCTTCGGGTCCAATATTTCCTAAGCCCAAAACAGCTGTCCCATTAGAAATCACAGCAACAATATTTCCTTTAGCTGTGTACTTATAGACGTTCTCTTTATCCTTAGCTATTTCCAAACAAGGTTCTGCTACACCAGGAGAGTATGCTAATGCTAAATCTCTTTGGGTAGAATATGGCTTTGTAGGTACGATTTTAATTTTACCAGGCTGTGGCTTGGCATGATAAATAAGTGCTTCCCTTCTCTGCTTTTGATTACTCATAGTGTGTGCTTAAAAAAACAAATTTAGTTGTATTCTTTTGAAAAGAGTAGCCTCTTTACGGTTTAAAATAAAAAATCAAAGACTGTTATTAAATAATAAACATATAACCCCTTATTTAAACATCTTTAGGCACATTCAATCGCATCGCAAGTATGGCTGCAATAATAAAGAAAGCACCAGCGAAAAGAATTGCGTTAATTGCGTTACCACCTAATAAGTACTTATATATAGGACCAAAAGTTAATGTCTCAATTCCCATTGGAATTACAATCATCATATTTAATATCCCCATGTAAACTCCACGTCTATCTTGAGGAACCACCTTAGACACCATTGTATAAGGAATTCCCATCATTGCTGCCCATCCAATTCCAAATAACACCATTGGAGCAAGCACCCACCAATTATCTGTAATAAAAGGGATAATGAACAAGGCTAATCCGGTGCCTACGAGACTTAGCGCATAGATTTTCTTTCCACCGTATTTTAAGGTAAGCGGAACCAGAGCCAGAGCAACCACCATGGTAACAATATTGTAAGTTAAACTCATTTGAGCAGATTGTGATGCTGCTTCAGAAATACCATAATCCATCGTAAGCATAAATAATGGGGTTATGTATTGCCAATAGATAAAGAGAGCATACCATTGAAATAAATAAACAGCTCCT
>CALFCI010000128.1 GCA_937951135.1 uncultured Aquimarina sp.
CTATAATCGTACTACTCCACAATACCCATTTTTTGCAATAAAAAAGAAGCATTCATGTTTTGACAAATTCCATCCTTAAACGTATAATCAAAATACAATTCGTCATCTATAATTTGCGCATCAAAGAATCGATTTTCTACTTGAGGAAGTACCGTTGCGATTTCGCATAAACTCAAATCATGAGTCGCTATAATACCCGTTGCTTTTGCGCCTACCAATCGTTCTACAAACTTTCGAGAACCCGCAGCTTTATCTTTGCTGTTGGTTCCTTTTAAAATTTCGTCAAGAATGATAAAATAGTTATCCTCGGCAAGCATGGTTACTATTTTCTTTAGTTGTGTCAACTCTGAGAAAAAATAGGACGCATCATCACTCAATGAATCTGAAGTACGCATACTGGTCACTAACTTCATTGGACTATACCTACAAGATGCAGCACAAATGGGTAATCCTATATTTGAAAGCACTATTTGCAACGCGACTGTTCTCAAAAAGGTACTTTTTCCGGCCATATTTGCCCCTGTAATGATCAAAAATTGCTCTTTTTGAATTAAAATATCATTATCTACTCTTTTGTTTACAGTAAGCATTGGATGCCCTAATGCCGTAGCTTGAAGTAACGTATCTGATGCTGTAGTTAATAATTCGGGGTATACATACGTTTCTTTATTAAAAGCAAAATTACCTAAAGAATTATAGGCATCAAAAAAAGCAATCACCTCAAACCACTCGTTGACTTTATGTCGGTGTGTTGCAATCCAATGTTCAATACGATAACTCTGCCGAATATCCCACAGCAACAATCCATTAGCAATCACTCCAAATAGCATATTGTTACGTTGATCAAAAGCATTGAGAATCCGTGCAAACTGCTGTAATATCACAGATGCCTTTTCTACATCACTGCATACCTGACGCTGTTTTTCTTTCAATAACGGAGTCGTAAATGTTGTGTTTTCAATCTGTGCGATGAGTTTATAATATTGCTCAAAAGTATCTTTTACTTGATTGGATGTTGAATATAGGGTATTGATTTTTTTAAGCTGAGTACCCGTAATCATCAACCCGACAAAAAACCATACTAATAGCACTTGAAATGTAATGATATCCAAAAAAAGCAATACGACTGCTATCCCCGATACCGAACTGATAATGTGTGGTAAAAACTTCATGATCTTTGGCACAAAAGGAATGTATGCCTGTAACCATTTTTGAATTACTACAACAGATACGTTTACCTGTACTAACTGTGCTATAGCACTAAACTCCTGTCGCCACTCTGGCATTGCAGCCATTTCTTGAACAATATCTTGCTTTTCCTTAATTTCTGTTATCACATTGGAGGCTAAAAAATACGCCAACATATCTTTTCCTGCTTGTGTAGCCGTTCTATTGAGGTATTGAAAAAAAGAATGGTCACCAAACAAATCAATATCATAACTATAGGGATGTGTGGGATCGATATAAGATGCTCCCATGTCCAAACCTTCATAACGCCCTTGATCCACATCGATTTCTAATTGGTTGATCTGGATTAATTTTTCTAGCTTATATCGAGTATACGCCAAATCACTATGCCTAGAGACTAATATAATAAAGGCAATTACTCCCAGTACTATACTCGCAATTACCCATTGTGTATTGGGGTATCCAAAGTACACTCCTGCAATGATGCCTATAAAGACACACAACCGTATCACACTAGAAATCAGTAATCGTTTTTTTACCTTTTGTAATGCTGCTGTATAGGTAACAATTTGCTTGTTGTAAAATTCTTGTGGGTTATTCATTCTAAATCTTCTAATGCTGTTTTGAGTTTTTTTGTCAGTCCTTGAACGACCAGATCGTAAGAGTGATCAATCAGTTCCTGTAATAGATCTGTCGCCAATGTTTCAGAAAAGTTAACAGTATTCCAATGTTTTTTATTCATGTGGTACCCTGGCGCTATTTCGGGATATACCTCCCTAAGATCTAAAGCGCGGTCTGGATCACATTTTAAATTCACACTAAACGGTATCCTATTCAATCCTGTTAATGCAAACATTTTACCCATAACCTTATATACCAAAGTATGTGCATCAAAAGGCAATTCTTCCGTAACTCCTTTTTTGGATAAACAATACTCTCTAAAGGCTTCTATATGCATGTGGTTGTCAGTTGATGGTTGATGGTTGATAGTTGATAGTTGATAGTTGATAGTTGATAGTTTGTATAACTGCCATACTAATCCTATATTGTAAAGCTTTAATATTTCTATATTTCTATATTTCTATACTCTATACTAAGCTTAGAACTAAGCGTTTTTAATGATTATTTTCAGTGTTAAAAATAGTTATTCTTGGTCTTTTATTATGTTGTAAAGTAGATCAATATTTTTAATTTGATTTTTATTCTTAATTTTAGAACTAACGAATCAATTTTTATGGTAATTTTAAAAAAATTGACGCTAGTCAGAATATAGCACAGATAAATCAAACCTTAATAGTTAGTTATGTTAGCAGGACACTATTCTACCGCTTTAATTGCCCATCAAAAATTTCCAAAAGGAAGTTTACTCTATTTTTTAATAGTATCACAATTACAAGATTTCTTATGGTTTATATTCCATTATTTAGGTCTCGAATCTACTATGCCAGATGATGTTTTTGGTGCTACTCTAATAAATATGAGTGTTGATATGGTGTATAGCCATGATTTACTACCACTATTATTTTGGATTTCAGCTATCTTTTTAATTGGTAAAATAGGGTTTAAAAGCACTAAAGTTGGTTTGATTGGAGCTGCTTTAATCTTAGGGCATTTCTTATTAGATTTCTTTTCTGGTCATCCACATCACTTATTTGGAGCCGACACACATACTATTGGTCTTGGTCTTTACGCTTCAAATGTTTATTTAGCTATTGGAATTGAGGCCGTTTTCATAACCATATCGCTTTGGTACTTTTTTAGAGAAGAGGCGAAAAAAGGAATTCAACGTACTACTAAAAACAAAGCTTCAATTATAGGGTTATTTGTTTTTGGCGTTAGCTTTATTTTATTTATTGCAACAGTTTCTTTTAGAGAATGGTTTAGTATTCCAGAATTTAATTTAGGTTTTAATACGAATATGCCCACCCTAATCTTAACCTACATAGGGATGATGTTATATCTAAATTATTTCGTGCCAAAATTCAAATTAGACAAGAAGCCTTAAGGGTAAAAACGACAACCAATAGCCATTATAGGTGAAATGATTTGAGAGTATTCTTAAATCATTTCTATGCTCTATGCTCTATACTCTTACCTGAAACTTGCAATGCCGTATAATCCAATTCCCAACCAATTGCCCCTGCTAAAGACTCCATTAATGC
Organism: uncultured Aquimarina sp.; assembly: GCA_937951135.1. Lineage (GTDB taxonomy): Bacteria > Bacteroidota > Bacteroidia > Flavobacteriales > Flavobacteriaceae > Aquimarina. The sequence continues at coordinate 3,351 of CALFCI010000128.1, forward strand.
AATGGTCGTTAAGGCTTCTGTTTTAGCCGATTCTAGTAATCCACTTTCTGGAATTTTATCAATAATAAATTGTTTGGCTTCTTTATTAATTTCAGTAAGGTCTGTAGCGGTAAAAGGATTCAACCACCCTTCTTTTTTATCATAATATTTATAATCCGTTTCTATCGTTAATAGTTTTGGTTGTGGGAAGTGTGTAATGATAATACTTTTTTTCTTAGGGTCACTTTGTAAAACAACTTCCGACAGATCAAAACCTACATACGCTTTAGCATCGATAAGAATTAATGCTTTTTTAGTCCCTGAAAGCATTTTAAAGAATTTTTCCTGTACGTTCTCATAATGGTAGATTTCTGCAAAATCTCCTTCTACAGTGATCAGCTTACAGACCATTCGAATTTTTTCGATTAAAATAGCGGACTGCGCTTTTAAAGTGCTTCTTTTTTTGATAGCGATATATCTAGAAAAAATGACATAAGCCAAAATAGCGCCTCCAATAAGTCCTATAAATAATAATTCCATGCTAATTATATTGAGTTTCAGGTGTCTGGTATCGGGTATTGGTCTGGTAGGTCATATTACGCTTGTATTTTATATAGTATCGGCCTACTGGGTGCTGCATCATTTTGAAATGCGGCTACTTGAAGATTTAAAATATACATCCCATCGCTAATGGTCTCTTTAACATAAATCATTTCGGTAATGGTCGCTTGATGTCTTGTGGCTTCTGGATAGTTCCAAAATGCTTTGTGTGCTACTAATTGCCCTCCATCTTTTTCTTTATCTACAGAAGGAAGGTCAATCAATAGGTGCTCAACACCTATTTCACGTATATAGATTGCAGCTTCTTCAGTAAGATATGCCCAATTGGTATGTGAATACTGTTGATTCTTTTTTATTGCTGTATTTGGTAATGTTCGTATCAATAACGCTTCTGGCGTATCTTGGGCGATCTCTTTTTGTAGCATTGCTTTAGTAATCACTTGATCTTCTCCTTGTTGTTCCGGTGCTATTGTAATCACTTTAGCCATAAAAAAAAATTGTGTGAGTGCCCTAGTGATACTATGAAACTCTGGAGTGATATGCCCTACACATTCGGTATGCGTACCATGACTGTGAGGATTAAAAGTGATGGTATTAAAATTTGTAGTACCACCTGCCGACACCTTCCCGATCCAATCTCCTTCAGTTACCGGTTCAATCTTTGGCGGTGCAATGTACCATGCATTTACTGTATCTATAGCAGCTACTATCGGAATAGATATATCCAAAGGTTTCGAAAGATCGATCGCATAGTCTTGATCTTTATACGTTAGGGTTGCTTTCATTTTTAATTGATCTCAGTTAATGGTTTGAATACTCCCAAAAAGAAATCTCTTTTCTCTTCTCTATGTTCTCTTTTCCATGTATTCATAAACCTCAACTATTTCGATAAATTTACTAAGAAAAGATCACTTGCAATACCATCACATAAAAATTTGCCTTTTTTGGTGACCAAAAGGACATCCTCATCGATACACAAAAGGTATTCTTCTATATATTTTTCTGATTGTTGAAGTAGATATTGTTTGTAAGCACTTCCAAACTCCTGTTCAATTCGTAATAATGACACGCCCCATATCGTTCTCAACCCTGTCATTATGTATTCATTATACCGATCTCTTGTACTCAATACTTCTGTTTCACTCGGCAATTGATTCGCTTGTAATGCTTTGATGTATTTACTATTATTCTTAACATTCCAACTCCGTCGATGGCCATCATACGAATGCGCTGATGGCCCTATACCGAGATAAGACTTGCCTTGCCAATATGCTGTGTTATTTTGACTAAAATAATCAGGTTTTCCGAAATTAGACAATTCGTAATGTTCATATCCGGCTTCAATAAGTGTCCTTTCCAAAATTTCGAAATGTGCCTGTGCTAAGGCTTCTTCTACTGGAGCAATCACTCCTTTAGCAATATACTTTTCTAAAGCTGTATTGGACTCTACAGTTAGCGCATAACTAGAAATGTGTGGGATTTCATAGGCTAATGCTATCGCTAAATTTTCTTTCCATCGTTGGATCGTCATTCCTGGCACTCCATAAATAAGATCGATTGAAATATTATCAAAATATTCTTTTACATGCCCAATACTTTGTTTTGCTTCTTGAGCATTATGTGCACGATTCATAAGTTTTAAATCGTCTTCAAAAAAAGACTGTACTCCTATACTTAATCGATTTATAGGAGATTGGGCGAGTTCTTTTATTTTGTCTAAGGTTAAATCATCTGGATTAGCTTCTAGCGTAATTTCCGGCGTTTTAGCAACTGTATACTGTGCATAAATGACTGCTATAATTTCTAGTATTTCGGATAAAGAAAGTACACTTGGTGTCCCTCCACCAAAATAAATAGTCTGAATCGTCTGATTGAAAGCTTCTGATTTTCGTAAGATCAATTCCTTGCAAATTGCCGCAACCATATCGTCTTTCTTCTTCATGTTTGTTGAAAAATGAAAATCGCAATAATGACAGGCTTGCTTGCAAAAAGGGATATGGATATAAATGCCGCTGATAATATAGATTTTAGATCGCTCCGCTGTTAGATTTTAGACGCTAGACTTTTAAAAAAAGAATCGAACCTAAAGTGTGTGTTTAAGTATACAAACTTAGTTATAAAATATTAGCAATGACAACAGTGAAAAACAATCAACTGTCAACCATCAACCAAACTAAGGTTTCTTTACTCTTTTTTCATTGTCTTTTACAAAAGATGCCCATCCCGTATAACTTTTACCCACTGTAGCTACACGTCCCATGTTATAAAAATGACATACTGCTGCTGCCAATCCATCGGTAGCATCTAAATTTTTAGGCAATGTTTTGAGTTGCAAAAGACTTTGTAACATTTTGGCTACTTGTTCTTTACTAGCATTACCATTTCCGGTAATTGCCATCTTAATTTTTTTTGGAGAATATTCTGTTATGGATACTTCTCGACTTAACCCAGCTGCCATGGCCACTCCTTGTGCACGACCTAGCTTTAACATGGACTGTACATTTTTTCCAAAAAATGGAGCTTCAATCGCAATTTCGTCGGGATGATAGGTATCAATTAATTCTATTGTACGCTCAAAAATTAATTTTAACTTTAGGTAATGATCGTCGTACTTACTAAGTTGCAATTCATTCAATTGCAAAAATGACATTTTTTTATTGACCACTTTAATCAAACCAAATCCCATAATAGTGGTGCCTGGATCAATACCTAATATGATTTTTTCATTTCCCAATATGCTATTGTGTTTTGTACAAAGCTAATGAATTCTATGTTTATAGTGGTGAGATGCTAGTCCTGAGTACTGAGATAACGTCCTAATCATAAGATACAAGACCGCTCTGCGAAAAGAGCCAAGAAACAAGACTAAAACAAGACGTTAGTTGCCAGCGTTTTGCGATTTCTAAATTCTCTTATTTAGTTCAAGAACATAGACTATGCTTAAAAACTAAAAAACACCTTCCCTCATATAAAATATACTTGTACTCCACTATAAATAATAGGAAACCAAAAACGTGTAATATCTATTTAAGACGCTATTGTAATGAGATATTAGTATTTCAAAAAAAAAACACTTTGTTTTTTTTTTTTAAAATCTAAAAATCTAAAAATCAGATTCTTTGCTACTTATTTAACCTTATTCCGATCGTAATACAATGGGCAATCGATATTGTGTCGCCACAGATACACCTCTACTATGTGCCGCTTTTGCTTTAGGCAAAGTAGCCATCTGTGTCATCAACACCTCTTTAAACTCAGGAAACTGTGCTTCCAATACTTTAGGCAGTGTATAATCGGTTATAGTAATGACCCCTTCTTTGTCAATATGTATGGGTAACCAAAGGGTGTCTTTCACATCATCTTGTACAACAATCGTTCTTTGACTTACGACTTGCTGTACATGTTCAATAATCGTCTTTTGAAAACATAGTTCTAACTCTGATGCTATACCTGTATTACAATTTTCGAACAACGGAGGTTCTTCTACAGCATGGGTATCTATGTTGTTCCATTCTTCTTTTAAGATGTCTTCTTTTTGATCCTTTTTAAGTACAAAATTCTTACAAGAATAACAACACAATACTAGTACGACACCAAAATATACGGTCTTCATAGATAGGGTAGTATAACAATGATAATTTAAAGGCAAAAATAAGGAAAATAATAGTGGTAATTACAACCTATATAATTCCGATTGACCTCTTTATCTTTGGCATGATAATCGCACTATAATGGTATATAACCCCCCTAAAATAAAAACATGGATATTGCTTTAGTGTGTATTGGTCTCTTATTATGTTTCATCGGTGTTATTGGTAGTTTTCTACCAGTACTGCCAGGTCCTTTTACGTCTTGGATTGGATTAGTAGTATTGCATTATACAGACACCATCCCTATGAATTGGACTTTCCTCGGCATTACTTTGGGTATCGCGCTCTTTATTTGGATATTGGATTATACCATCCCTGCTATAGGTACTAAAAAATTTGGCGGATCGAGATATGGAATGATCGGCAGTACTATCGGACTAATCATTGGCTTGCTATACATGGGGCCGTTTGGTATTATCATAGGCCCTTTTGGAGGTGCTTTTCTTGGTGAACTTTGTGTACAAAACAAAGACACTTCTTCTGCCCTTCGAGCAGCATGGGGATCTTTTATTGGTTTTCTTGCTGGAACCTTTATCAAATTTATAGTGGCTATTGCATTTCTATGTTTGTTCCTTGGTAAGATCTGGAACTATAGTGATGCATTAGTATAGTAGTATCTCAATACCATAACTCAACCAGTATATTAACTGATGTTCCTCAACTCAATTATTTACTATTTTATGACACTAGTGTCCACTTAAAAGAATATAGATCGCTCGCTACAGGAATCAAGAGCCAAAACTTGTGCTTAAAAATTTGATTATCAAATTTTTAAAAAACATCAACTACAGATAAATGTACGTTACTCCTAAATGGGGTACAACTTTCTAATGAAATCAATTTAGAAGATAACGACTGTTACGCTTTTAAAAGCAAGGAGGGATGTGAGAGTGTTTTCTTTTTTTTAGTAGACACTAATGATTTTATGAAAATATTAACAAAAAAATCAGCACTCGGGATATAGCCCTCATTAAAATTCGATTTCTAATCTTTTACTACTAAAAACCAAAGGGTTAAACATAAATCACTGCCATCTATTTTCACAAACCATTAACATATATTTATCTCCTTTACCCTTATTTATTAGTACATTTATTATGCTATATGGCGTCAATAGAAAAATAAATGAATTCACACAAAACAATGATATTATGAAAAAAAAATACTTCAACTTACTTTGGTGCTTATTGCAATCACCTCATCACTATATATCAGCTCCTGTACTGGAGACAATGATCCTGTAACGAAAACTGAAAATGACATTACTCAATTTATATTTTCGGCAACTGATAATACAGCCTTAAATCAAGATGTTATTGGGGCTATCGATATCGGTAATAATACAATTATACTTAACGTACCTTTTGGCACTGATGTTACAGCACTACAGCCTACTATTACTATTTCTGAAGGGGCTACACTTGATCCAAATACTGCTGCACGAAACTTTAGTACTCCTAGATCTTATACTGTTACATCAGAAGCTGGAAATACAAAAGAATATACGGTTATAGCAACTTCAATTAATCCTGAAAGAGCCGCTTTAATCGCTATTTATAATGCAAATCCAGCATTTCAACCTTTTTTTGGTTGGGATATTAACGATCCTAATTTAGAAAATTGGCAGGGAGTAGAAATGACTAACGACAAAATAACTAGTCTAACCATTGTTGGAGGGTTTGATACTTTTGGTTTGAACCAAGAAATAAAACTTATAAGAGAAACAAATAATATTGAAGTGCTTCCTGCCGAAATTGGAAATCTTACAGAACTCAAAACATTAAAACTTTCTTACACTTTGATTAATGAACTTCCTACTACATTAGGTAAACTTACTACATTAGAAACCTTAGATTTATATTACAACCCTAATCTAAATGCTCTACCTGAAGAAGCCAGAAACCTTACTAACCTTACTTCATTAAACGTTGATTTGACAACCATTAATGAATTACCGGCTGCATTATGTGAACGTTTTTTAGCGGAACAGTTATCTGTATCTCCAGACAAAGCTTTGTGTGGTTATGATACAAGTCGTAAAGAACGAGATGCTTTGATTGCTATCTATAATGCTAACCCGCAATCTCAATCAGTTTTAGGATGGGATATCACCGCTACTAATGTAACAGAATGGAAAGGTGTAGAAGTAACAAATGGTAGAGTCACTAGCCTTGAAATTATAGGACTGAGTATTCGACCACTTTGTAAAAGAAGAGGACTTGGTCAACCAGATAACAATACAACTACATGGTTAACAGTATTACCTCCTGAAATTGGAAATTTAACCTCATTAAAAACGTTAAGGCTAACAAATAATAATCTTAGAGAATTACCCATCGAAATTGGAAAATTGTCTGTTTTAGAATCCCTAGATATCTGTACTAATAACATCAATGAGCTACCTTCTGAAATTGGAAACCTAACAAACTTAGTCTATCTTAACATAGGGTATAATCGAGACCTTAATGTATTGCCAGAAAGCATAGGTGATTTAAAGAAACTAGAGAGAATTGAAGTCTCAGCAACAGCTATAGAAACTGTACCTAGAAACTTCTGTGTACTCGTAGGTGATGGATTAATCGTTACAAGTGGTGGTGGTGAAATCATAGACCAATCCATTTTAATACTTAGTCATTGTTATATAGAGTATCCCGAGATTTATGGCCAATAAAAGATCTAATAAATAACGTTTTACTAATGAGGTTGCCAGAAAAAAATAGTGGATTTCACTAATACCACTTTCCAGCAACCTCATTAATATACATCCCCTTTTCTTAACGTAAACAAGTACCCTTCATAAGACACGCCCATAAGAAATCATTGACCAAGGGCTATTTAAATGCCCCATGATCGTAAAAAATGCATGTGGTTTTTGATATGTGACTCCTTTGCACACTACTACAATCGTATTTAAATCATAAAACACATTACAATACTCCAGTATCTTTTTGATACTGTCAAATTAATGGCTCAACAGGAACTATATTCTTTTTTAAAATCGGCAACAGCTTGTTTTATAATTATCATCTCAGTCCAGTTAATTTAATCTCATTAATTAAAAAAAATATCAATACAATTAGAGCAAACACCCTAGTTAAACTTAAAAAAATATATAAAAAATACTCAACATCAATACATTCATAGATAATTATTTACCATTCACACATTTCTCCTTACCATCTACACATTACTTTTATTTTTAATCTGCATTGATTGTACTTTTATCAACTCAAGCTGTTATATATCAAAATATAAAACGGTATTGTATTCATAGGAAAATAAATTATTTCACAAAAAAATGTATTATGAAAAAAACACTACTTCAACTTAGTTTGGTGCTTATTGCAATCACCTCATCACTATCTATCAGCTCCTGTACTGGAGACAATGATCCCGCAGCGAGCACCAAAAATAATATTACAAAATTTATATTTTCGGTAGCTGATAATGCAACATTAGATCAAGATGTTATTGGAGCTATCGATATCGACAGCAATGCAATTACACTTAACGTCCCTTTTGGCACTGATATCACTGCACTACAACCTACCATTACTATTTCTGAAGGGGCTACAATTGATCCTATAACTACGTCTCAGGACTTTAGTACACCGGTATCATATACCATTACTGCAGAAGCTGGGAATACAAAAACGTATACGGTCACTGTAACTAAAGAGTCTAATCTAGATAGTGATAGAGAAGCGTTAATTGCGATTTATAATGCAAATCCAGAGCCTCAAGAAGTGTTAGGGTGGGATATTAATGACCCCAATTTAGAAAACTGGAGAGGTGTACAAGTAACTGATGGTAGAGTAACAGGATTATTTTTAGGCGAAAGTGAAAATTTCAACCCATTCTCACTTCAAGTAACTTTAACTTCTGATATAGGGGATTTAACAAAATTAAAAAAGTTAGGTATTCTAGCTATAAGTATATCAGGATTACCTGACGAGATGGGGAATTTAAAAGACTTTGAGGAATTAATAGCACAAGGTAGTAATATACAAGAAATACCTTCATCTATGGGGCAATTAAAAAACTTCAAAAGACTATCTGTACGTAGAAATGGACTTGTAGCACTCGTTGTGCCAGATGAAGTATGTGCATTAGAAAAAAGTGGGCAATTGGTTATTCAAACAGGAGGGCTTAGTTTTGATGGACCTATACCTTATTGTAGTAGTAATCGATAATTTATTAGATCGCTTTTAGTGATACAAAAAGTATTATTTTTAAAATACTATCGAAGTACGATGTATACTCCATAGGATTGGAGTAACATCGTACTTCTTTTTTTAATACCCATATTTTGTATTCACTCCATAAACAACCCCCGCTGTTGTGCAGAAGGCAATTGACATTGCTCTACAGTACCCATAATACGATACCTATGTTTCGCAATAAGATTATATCCTAAATCTGTAATTACTTTAGGAATATAACGCCCATAAGAAATCATTGACCAAGGGCTATTTAAATATTTCATAATTGTAAAAAACGCTTGCGATTTTTGATATGCAATTCCTTTCTCTACTACAACAATCGTATTCAAATCATAAGGCACATTGCAATACTCTAGTATCTTTTTGGCACTATCCGACTGATAGGATACAAATCGTATCTGTGGATCAGGATTTTGATTGAGGATAAATTGTACATAGTGATTACAAAATCCACAAACCCCATCATATACCACAATAATATAATCGTTTAACAAGGTATCATTATCTAATAATCTAGGCATATTATTCATAGTCAAAAGTTTTTCGATATATTGCTAAAGCCATCATTACCACACTCATAACCAACAACATAATAGTATGCTGCATCGTAGCGTGCATGGCTCCAAAATAATCCACAAACGCTATCTGATTCAGATTCGCGTATAAGATTACGATAAACAACACCTCAAATAACTTGCCAGACTTTGTTAATGTTCCTAATAACACAGCACAACTTACCATAGCGACCCCTCCAATGCTAATATTAATGATTGCTTCAAAATTTGCAGCAATTCCATATCGTAGTAATAAGGGTAAGGCTAATCCTATCGCTACTGCTAAGCCTGCCAAAACCTTAGCCATAAATACGCGCTGGATCGGTAAATATGCAGTAGATGAAAAACAATGATTATTATAGGTATACTCTCTAGTGACTAATCCAGACCATTTTGTTAATTGCAACGCCCATAGCAGTGGCAACACATACGTATGCGCGATATCTAATGAAGATCGAAACATAAAAATAAACCCAGCTATTACGGCTAGATGTTGCCAATACGAATTTTGCTTATACAATAATTTGAGTTCTATGATAATTAATGAAAATAATCCCCCCATTTGTGCTGCGCGGTGTTGTAAAAAAGAATGTCCAAATTGTGCACTTTCTTCAGTATCTTCTTCAACTACTACTTCATTTTCATCATATTTTGATTGCAATGAGAAGCGATGAAAAATGAACGAACCTCCAATAAGTAAGGCACAGCATAGCAACATCCACAGTACACGACTTCCTACAAACAGTAAAGAAAAAGGAATGGCTGAAAAAGAAATCATGGCATCTGGTTCTTCTATTGCTGCAATAAACCCAATATTCATAAGCGTATCTGCATTAGGCAATTGAGTTTGCACTTGCTGCTCCAGCATTTGCGTGATGTAATGAACACCTAACATATCTGTAGACAGGAGATTTGTTTGCCCCTCTGGAGTATACAACAACGTTCCAAGAAACAACCCAAAAAACAGTATATACTGTACGATTCGTTGTTCAAAAAATAATACTTCAAAAAATATAGAAAATACTGCCACACAAAATAATGAAGGTATCGTGATCATAAGGTAAGGAAGTATAAATGTATGGAGTGTAATTGTAGGGTCATCACTATACAAAACCGTTAACACTACACTCATTCCTATAGCAATAACCGCAATGGTAGCTAATAATAAAAAGTTACTACAGACCTTAGAAAACAAATATCGGGTATTCGACATTACAGTTGCCCCCATAAGCTGACCTATACCAAGATCTGCATCTTTCTTAATACTTCCTTGCACTAAAAAAAACCCAACCAAGGATAAAAACACACTTAGCATAGTTGCAGAAACATGACTTACCCATACCGCATTATACACTCCTGTGTATGCACCAAATCTTAGGGTAGCATAACTGGCATCGGGTGTTGGCACAAAAGTAAAGGCTCCATATATGCTTACTGCCATAGTAATCAAAAAAGCATAGCTTCGGATATGGCGTATATAATTTCCAGTACTAATAGGATTACGAAATTGCATAGCTCGGTTGTTTAGTGAGGTAAATAAAAGCGTCTTCTAGGGAAGCGGTAACCGCTTGTGAGTTTTCAATGAGTTTATCGGCGATATAGCGGACTTTACACGAAGCATCAGATCGATAGGAACTTACTACCGTATGTTGCTTTTTAAAATCGGTAACCGCTTGTTTTGCAATCATGGTTTCAAAAACTTTTCCAGCAGCCAAAGTCGTAATCTCTTCTTGAGCGCCATAGGCTACTAAATTCCCTTGATTCATAATGGCCACTTGATCGGCAATACTTTCTATATCCGACACAATATGAGAGGATAATAGTACAATCTTATCATAGGCTAAATCCGATAATAATGCGCCAAATCGCAATCGTTCCTCTGGGTCTAATCCAACGGTAGGCTCATCTAGAATGAGGACTTCAGGATCATTAAGTAAAGCTTGTGCAATACCTACACGTTGTTTCATCCCTCCGGACACCTGTCCTAAAGGTGTTTTGCGATGCGTACTTAAATTCAACTCTTCTAATAATGCATCAACTCTAAGCGTTAATGCCTTTCCTCCCAACCCTTTCATCGCTCCGATATAGGCCAAAAATTCTGGTGGGGTCAATTCTGGATACACGCCAAAATCTTGAGGAAGATATCCTAAGGTTTTACGCATAACATTGGGATGTTTCCGGATGTCTTTCCCATTTAGTTTAATACTCCCTGAACTCGGCTTACTCAGTGTTGCGATCATTTTGAGTACCGTAGATTTTCCAGCACCATTAGGTCCTAAAAGCCCTAAAATACCAGCATTAATTTCTAACGAAAAGTCGTGCACTCCGTACTTGTTCGCATTATATTTTTTGGTGATGGTATCTAATTCTAAATTCATGATCTGTTGTTTTAATATTGTGTATGTTTTAAATTTGGTATCGGGTATCGGGTATCGGGTATCGGGTGAATTCAAAACATTCCACTAAAGCACCAGAACTGAAACCTGATACCCGACACCTAGTACCCGCCTTCAACTCTTCCCTTTCTCTGCCATCCGTCTAAAGTTTTCTTTTTTAATTAACACCTTTTCCAAAGCACTATATGTAGTCGATTCCATTTCTTTTTTAATACGTTCTAATTGTAGTTCAAAAGCTGTTTGATCTTTTTCGTACGCGACTTGTACTGCTGTGGTGGATTGAAAAAAGCTATTCGATTCTAGTACTAAACCGGGTAAGCCTGAGTATAAATAAGGTCCTGCCGAAACAGGAATATCTAAGGTGAACCATACATAGAGCTGAGGATTACTCTTGAGCTCGGCTTTTCTACATAAAAACCCATTAATCTCAGTAGTCTCATCGGTAATATCCCATTCCATTGCCGCTATATCTCCTGTAAAGTTCACTTCTTTTCCCATAAATGTTTCCTGCCCATAAATAACCTTTTTGGAATCTCTATAGGTATACGTGCAATACCCTACTGTACGCATTCCGGCAACCTCTGCAATAGAATCCAAAACATAAAGGGATTCTTCTGTTCCTAAATTTTTATATAACGTATAGTACAGTTTATAAGCAGCAGCTTTTCCCATAATTCTTGAATATTCTTCAGGATCTTTCACCTGTGCTTTTAAAGTCTGCACCATAAAATCAGAAACATTATTAGTGGCATACGAAACCTTTAATATTTTAGAAGGTTGTTGTGCTAAAGCAGTGGTTATGCACCCCATGCTAAACCAAAAAGCAAATAAATAAGTAAGTGTTTTCATAATACTTTGTGTTTTAATCCACATTGTGGAGTTTAATTCTCCGAGGTTTCCCTCGAAATCTAAAAGCTATTTTTCCGCTGGATGCCTCGTGGGCTTACTCCAGTAGTTGACTTTATAATTGATATTGTATTCCAAAAATGATATAGTTAAGCGATTGATTATTGACTGTTAACGTATTGATTCCATTAGCGATACTAAACCTAGAATTATACGCTGCATTATCAATAAAATCAAAAACTTCTCCTAGATGCCTTGCTTCCATAGATAGCTTCATTTTTCCTTTAGTATAGGCCAACTCTAGATTGATGTTTTTTCGCAAATAAGTTTCTTCATTAATAACATTATGCTCATACACTAGCGCAACTTTACTCTCCCAGTGTTTATTTTTTAATAGTGCTGCAATAGAGGTGTAGGTATATACCGCATCAAAAGCAGTATCTGGAGTTATATTGGTCGTAAATGATGCTTGCGTTCCCAATTTAAAATTAATCAGATGCTCTGTATTTGTGGTGAACCCTATTGCGGGGCTAATGCTTTGCGTCTTCACTTCAATTTCTCTTCCCTGAACTTGTGTCGGAGATACCGCTTCGGCATATCTCAACCCTATATCAATTTTAGTAGGGTGATACACTTGCAAAGCTGTAGCTGAATAATAGGCATCTGCGGTATACCTTTGAGTGATATCGGCCAAAAAATAAGCGGTTTCTGAAATTCCATTTTCCAATTGCACCAAATAATTTTGAAGCTGATCGGTATATTGAGTATAGGATACGGATACTGCAAATGATTTTCCATCAAAAATATTAGTATACCCATAACTCCCAGTCCATTGTTGCATTTCGGTATAGGTTTGAGGAATTATCGAATTCCCCAATGCGATTTGGTTAAAAGGAATAATCTGTGTTAATCCGGTACTCAATACGTTTACATTTCGACTCCTTTGCGTACGTACAGAAAAACGATTCATCTTGTTTTCATATACTAAAGACGCTTTATACGGGAAAAAAGCAGTATACACATTGGATAGTGTATCTGTACGGTTTTCAGCATAATCTACACCTACTGAAACTTGATACCTAAACTGTTTCAATATCCGATTTCCTATTGCCCCAATCCGCAGCTGATATTCTTTTTGATCGCGTTCTAGCAGTATTTGTTTCTCTAATTGGTCATTAATATTTTCTTCCGTATGTTGATACCCTACAGTAAAAGAAGGCAAAAATTGGTCATTATACTTGTAGTGAACTGTTGCCGATGCATCGTAAACATGATGTACATATCCATATTCTTGTCTTGCTTGTATTCCTATTTGTTCATTTTCACGGATGTGAAACCCGTTTAAAAAATCGCCTTGTTCTAATTGATATCCTGTACTTGTTTTTAAAATCAATTTGGGACTTAATTTACTGGTAAACGAAACCGTATTGTATATCGATGTAACATGTTGTTTATGATCTGAAGTGATGGTATTAAATCGACTGGGTATCGAATCCTGTGCGGCAAACAATTCATTAGTAATCGTATTTGCGTTCGTGTCAGTATTGACATTTACATGAAGTCCATAGGATACTATAGTTTTGGCAGATGCTTTATAATCCAGCGATAGTGCTCCTAAAAAGGCGGTAGACTTCGATTGCAAACTACTACTATTGGTTAGTAATGGCATATCATCTACTGTAGTTACTGTTGTATTTGCTAATGCAATACGACTGGGGGTAATGTAATAAAACACCCCTGCACTTTTAACCCGTTCTCCTTGATTTCTGATCGTAACATTTGTACTCGAAAATACATTTTTCTTTAAATTCTCATCACTAGAAAATAGTCCATTTAGCGATTGACTTTGATACTCCGAAATTGATTTTTGATTTCCAAATAGCTTCTGTAATTCGATAGATTTAATTGTGTTTTTTCCTGTGCTATTGGTATTATGGGTAAGAAACGCATTAAGCTGTTGACCAAACCACAAGGCTTTGGCTTTGATTTCATAGGCATCTTGATAGCCATACTGAGCTAATATCGATCCTGTTTTAATCTGCTTAGCTTCCGATTTTGTATCGATATTCAGTACACTTTCTGTAGTCTCATCAAAATCTATAGCAAAATCATTTTGATAATTATTAATGACACTAATATCTTCAATAATGCGGTTTTCAATACTCTCCAATGCAATACTGTTTTGTTGCGTAAAAGATTCTTTTTTATTGACTAAAATTTTATCAATACTTTTTCCTTTATAAATGATAGCTCCATTACTTCCCAATTTGAAATTAGGAATCTTTTTTAGAATCTCCTTAAGATTGGTATCTTCATGTAATTTCAATTTTTGAAGATCTAATAGTACGGTATCTTTTTCTTTGTTTGCGTATGAAAATATAATCACATCATCCAATTCTTTCGCGTTTTCTGAAAGGATAAAATCGAAAACGGCAGTACCTCCGTTTAATACTTCTGGAGGTAGTTCTTTTTGGTATTTCGCATATCCTATATGAGTAACTTCTATATGAGATGGTGCACTGGAGCTTTCCTTGAAATAATATGCGCCCTTGGCGTCCGAGGTCGTATACGCTATCAAATGATGTGCCTCATCATAAATTACTACAGTAGCACCATCTACAGGCTGCTGATTACTATTGGTAAGCACCCCTTGTATGGTATATTGTGCATTCACCGTATAAGATAGTATACTGAATATACTTGCTAAGATTAGATATGTAAATCGAGGTTTCAATGGCTGATTTTATAATGTTATTTTTTCAATAGAATGTTCTAAGCCTTTCCAGTAACTATTCATACTATGTAAGGTCTGAATACCGCTACCTGTCAGCTGATAATATTTTCTTGGAATTCCTGAAGATTGCGTTACCCATTTGCTATGTACCAATCCTTCTTTTTTTAATCGATTTAACAAAGGGTAGAGTGTCCCTTCTGCAATGTCTATTTTGGTTTCTGCTTTTAGGTGTCCTATCAATTCATATCCATAGTATTCATTACACTTTAATAGGTTTAATAAAATAAAAGCTAAAGTCCCTTTTTTGACTTGTGACTGCCATTTATATACAAAATTTGTGTTCATAGTATGAAGAGCGTATTTATGTATTAAAATCTCCTAAAAACCGACTATAGCTATTCACATAGTATGTAGTAATACGAGGTATTGTAATAAAAAAATATACTGTTATGGAGTAGAGATGAGTTTTTCACGCATTACACTCCACTTTTTGAATAGTATTTTTTTTCGAAGTATCGCAGGATACGTTAGGTAATGACCAAATGCTATGATGTTTAATAAAATCATAATAAAAGCAAATGTGTATAGCTTTAGGAATATAAAAATTCCTAAATGCATTGCGATAACAGAAAACAATGTTATTTTTTTAGTTTTGGAATAAAAGATAAAGATCGGATAACATAATTCTGTCAATAGTGTAACCCATGCAATCCCCATAAATAGTATTGGAATACTTATTTTATCAAACCATTGTTGTGCTACTACTTCTGGAGCAAAAGCATGTAATACATACCATATTGCATCTCCATTAATCCAATCTATTCCTACTATTTTTCCAAAACCTGCAAAAAAGTACACCATACACAACTGGATTTGTATGAACCGAATTGTAAAGGATTGAATTGTCTGTATTGTTGTGGTTTTAAGACTAACCTTATCTACATTAAAAAGAATATTAGCAAATAAAATAAAGGTGATAAAGAAATCTGCTCCGTAAGAAAAATAATAACTAGAGTTTACCATCATTACATGCATAATCCAGGCTATTACTGAAAACAGAAAAGGTTGATATCGCGTAAGGATAAAAAATAATGACAACACATAGCCTATAATCACAACTAGTAGTGCTACATTTTTATAAAACCCAACCGATTCTAACCAAGACAATACACTAGATAAAGAAGGTTCAAACCAATTGACAAACTGATTATTAATTGCCGAATTTACATATCCGTATGTACTGTATAAATCAAAAATATCTGGAAAAATGATCAAAATATTAACGAGTGCAAACCCTGCTATAAGTTGACTATATAGTGCTATATTATTGGTTTTAAATTCAAAAAAGAATGCAGTAATTTTACGATTATAAAGTGCTATCATGATATTGTACTTTTGAAATTAAAATGCGTTCTTCATCTCTAGGCGGGCATTGTTTAGCCTCTTCAATTGCAGGATAGGTTGCAAAATCTGCATATACGGTAATTTCTTCTACAGAAGGATATTTCGCGAAAAACCGCTTACAGATCGAACGTAAAATGGTATGCCAATCAGTATCATCTAAAATTTTCATATTGAAATAAGAAATAGCAGTGAAGGTTTTAATCTCCGCTTCTATAGATTGCATCATTTGTAATTCCTCACCAGTATCTGAGATAAAGACAAGATTCATATCTTTTCTAGAAATATTAGGAGAGAAAAATTCATATCCACGATCTGTTCCTGTAAGATTCGTATACCCATCTATAAAATTGGCTATAAACTCGGATGACAACTGTAGATTAATGTGCTCAATACAATAAGCCCCTACTGGATTTAAAACTCCTATCGTATTTTTTGGTTTTAAGCTTTGTAAGGCATAAGTATTCACAAATAGTACACAAGCAATATGAATACCTAAAAAAATAAGTAATAATACTTTTGTTTTCATTGGTCTATAGTGTTACTTGTTAATATTCCTCTTTTTAGTATAATCAGGGAGATGTATGATCTCCCTGATTATTAGAAACACAATGATTAACGTGCTAATTGAAAACTTTTGATTGCTGGGTTGATCAGCTTATCTGCAAATTTAACATCAGCATTAGCTCTCCAAACAAAGTTAGGCCCCACTAATTCCCAATCTCCTTTTTCAGCAGCCAATACTAAACCACCATCGATGATAGAAAGATCTGCTTCACCTACGCTAGCTGTAGCGTTTGAAAAGTTTGATACAAATAATACTCCTGCTAAGGCTAATCCACCTGCTAATTTGAAAACTCTATTTTTCATAATTTTAATTTTAAATAGTTTATAAATGATTTGTTTAAATAATACTTAGTTCTTCGATTTCGTCAAATCTTATTGCCAAGCGGTGTTGTGTTTCCACAACGGTAAAAAGTACTGCACTTTACTTTTATACTACCAAATAATACGGTGTGGATATCTCATTTTTTGAGATCAATAGTAAACCGTTCATTTTTTTTAGTTTTTTACACTGGTATTGTATCTAGTATCTGAATTCAGGGTTTGCTCATAAAACCCAAACTGAAAACTTACTGCTTCTTCATATACAAAACTTTGGAGACTAAAATCATAAGCTACTGGCGCATTAAATTCTTTCATAATATCTATAATGCGATATAGTTTTGCTTTAGAAATGTTAAGTCTCGATGCGAACTCAAGAGGGGCTCCTGTTGCTTGTAATCGAATCAATTGATCCATACGTGCTATCAGTGCAATTTGTTTGGTTATCATATTCATAATGTTAAGCCTTTAAGATGATTTGTATGATCTCTATTCTGGTACCCTTTAGATTTCATGTCACTATTAATCTTAAACCTATTTTAAATAAGATGCTATTAGTAGTGTGCTGTTGATATCAATTGGATACAGTACAAATGTATAGGAGATCCCAAAGTTGAGTAAGAGGGGATGCACTCGTTTCGTATGGGGATTGCCCTACTATTCACAAATGGGTTTTTCTATAAAAAAGCATAGGGGTTTTCTATAAGCTGGGGGGTATATACCGGTATAAAAAGCGGTGGGAATACACAAAAAAACTAAAGATCAGATCGATACAAACAAAGTGTGTTGTAGTTTTGTGTTGTGCTGGTGTTTTAAACTCTTTATACCAATTTGAAGATATAATTTTTAGGCCGTGAGACGCAAAGACGGTAAAGACTTTTAGATATTGAGAAATTTGAAAATTTATGTCCACCAGAGTGGCCTTAGTCATAAAATCGTATTGAAGATCAATATAGGCTCACAAAACCTATTGTTACCCTGTCCCAAACCAAGAACCAATGAGTCCATCATTTTCATCCACCATAAAAAGTTGTGTCCCTGGAAAGTACCTTTCCAATTTTTTCCAGTAATATTTTATGATTTTAGAATTCAGAATAATGTCTGGAAAAGCAGACTGCATAGCGCTTCGGTAGCGTTCTATCTGTGTTGTATCTAAGGTTAAAAATGTAAAGTCTCTAACATCATTCCAAAATTTAAACACTACTACGCTTTAGAGTCCGCTAGTAGAATCCACAAGCAATTCAACTTGATTAATGACTGCTTTCGAATGTTCTAGCTGAGGAAAATGACCAATGCCTTCCAATGTAATAACATGGGCTTTTGGAATTAACTCTGTATACCTTTCAACAACTGTTACCCCTGAAACTGGGTCTGCTATACCATTTATAAATAGTATAGGAACATCGGTAGTATTTTTAAGAGCACCTACCCATCGTTCTCGATTAGCTTTACTATCATCGGCCGCAAATGTTAATTGATGTCCTAATTGATGTCCATCTTGCTGACAAATAACATACCATTGATCTGTAAGTTCTTGGGGACTAGGCTGTGTTGTCTCACCAAATACTTTACAAAAGTTTTTTTCAAATAATGTTGCGTTAGTAAATGATGCTACAACCCCTCCAATAGGACTTCTTAATAGGGATTGAATTGTAGTAGGGTGATGTGACTCGGGAAACAAACCTCCGTTAAGTAATACTAAGGACTTAATTTTCAAAGGATATCTAGTACTATTTTCTATACTTCTCGCTAGTAATTCTTGAGCAATATTATCTCCATAATCATGTGCTAGCAAGTGTACTTTTTGTACATCCAATTCTTTTAAAAGTGCTTCAAGTATATCGGCTTGCATCGAAATGGAATATTGAATATCATTTGGTTTATCCGAAAAACCAAATCCAAGCATATCCATGGCGATCAAACGATAATTAGCACTCAGTTTGGGCCAAACTAGACGCCAGTCATAAGAAGAAGTTGGGAACCCATGCAAAAGCAAAATAACCTCTTTAGTTTCATCTTTAGAATCGTGATAAGACAAGTTGTATTCTTTATTCTTGAATATTTTCGCATCCGATTTCCATGAAACCAAGTCCTTACTAATGCTTTCTACCGAAGGCATTTTATCTAATTTTGTATATAAAAACAAAATAAGGATGAGTACAAAACTAATGAGTAGCGCTTTTTTCATTTTTTTAAAATATTGAATAAGTCTGCTAAAGATATACAAACGAATATTGATTCTTATAGCACTATATTATAAATTCGCATACACGACAGTAACCCCTTAAAAACAAAAAACCCGATGTACATCAGTACATCGGGTTTTGGGTTATTGTATCACCTCTCCTTTTTGATCGTGGAAGTGATATTCTAAATACGTGTAAGCGTCTCTAGGTAATACTTTTACCCATTTCTTATGGTCGAAGAACCATTTGGAACGGGTAGATGGAAATCCTTTCGTTAAATAAGCTGCGATAAAAGGGTGTGCACTTAATGTGATCTTTTTAACGTCTTTTTTAACTAATTTTTCTAAGTCGACCTTGATTTTATCTAACAAGACTATAGGTGCCTCAACTTCACCATTTCCTCCGTTTGGATTATCCTCACGGGTTTTGATATTCATCTCTGGTCGCACACGCTGTCGCGTGATTTGAATTAGGCCAAATTTACTTGGCGGTAAAATTTTATGCTTTGCTCTGTCATCTTTCATCTCATTTCGTAGATGATCAAAGAGTTTTCTTCGGTTATCAGCATTGTTCATGTCTATAAAATCGACAACGATAATACCTCCCATGTCTCTAAGACGTAATTGACGAGCTACTTCAGTTGCACTAATAAGGTTAACCTCTAGTGCAGTATCCTCTTGATTTTTGGCTTTATTTGAACGATTTCCACTATTCACGTCTACAACGTGCATAGCTTCGGTATGTTCAATTACAAGATAAGCGCCTTTGCTCATTGATACCGTTTTGCCAAAACTAGTTTTAATCTGTCTTTCAATTCCGTATTTTTCAAACACTGGAACATTCGATTTGTGTAGTTTTACAATGGACTCTTTCTTAGGAGCAATTTCTTGCATGTAGTCTTTAATTTGTGTGTAGAGTTCTTCTTCATCTACACAGATAGAAGTAAAGGAATCATTGAATACATCTCTCAATATAGAAGAGGCTCTATTCATTTCACCCAATACTTTTGATGGCAGCTTTGCTCTGTGCAATTTTTTACACATGCTTTCCCAACGCTCCACCAGATTTTGCAAATCTTTGTCTAGTTCTGCTACTTTTTTGCCTTCTGCTACAGTACGCACGATAATACCAAACCCTTTTGGTTTAATACTTTTAACAAGCCTTTTTAATCGGTCTTTTTCTTCTGTAGATTCTATTTTTTGAGAAATAGAGATCCGATCCGAAAAAGGGACTAATACAATATACCGTCCTGCAATGGATAGCTCTGAGCTAATCCGAGGGCCTTTGGTAGATATTGGCTCTTTTACGATTTGTACTAACAGTGACTGATTCGATTTTAATACGTCGGTAATTATACCGTGTTTATTAATATCTTTCTCTTTAGAAAAGTTCTTAAGAGTATAGTCTTTTACTTTACCTGTGCTTACACGTTTTATGAATTTTAATAAAGAAGGGATTTGAGGACCCAAGTCATGATAATGCAAAAATGCATCTTTTTCATAGCCAACATTTACAAATGCAGCATTAAGACCAGGGACAGCTTTTCGGATTTTAGCAATAAAAATATCACCTACCGCAAAATTACTGTCATCTTCTTCCTTATGCAATTCAACTAGTTTTCCATCTTTTAATAAGGCAAAATCCGTAGAGGAACCAGATCTAATAATCAATTCTTTGTTCACTCTGATTAGATTTTTGTCCCGAATATTCGGGATGGATTAAACAAATTTTCTCACAGGAATTTTTAATTCCATTGAAACAAGCGCCAATACTAAGGTAAATATAGCGGGCTTACTTCGATTTCAAAGAACATCTTTTTAAACAAAAAAAGTAGTTGTAAAACTACTTTTTCTTGTGACGATTAGCTCTTCTTCTTTTTTTACGCTTATGCGTAGCTACCTTATGTCTTTTTCTTTTTTTACCACTTGGCATAGTATGTGTTTTATTTTAATTAGTATTTACTTAACTTCTACGTTTGTTTTCACACCCTCTACAAATATTTTTGCAGGTTTAAATGCTGGAATGTTGTGTGCTGGAATTTTAATCGTTGTGTTTTTAGAAATATTACGTCCAGTTTTTTCTGCTCTAGTTTTGATAATGAAACTACCAAATCCTCTAAGGTAAACATTATCTCCGCTTTCTAGTGAGTTTTTTACTTCATCCATAAAACTCTCTACAGTGGCTTGTACATCACCTTTTTCTATTCCTAGCTTTTCTGAAATTTTTGCTACGATATCTGCTTTAGTCATTATAATCCGTTTAAGGGGTTTTTAAATTTTCAAGGGGGCAAATATAATAATTTAAAATCCAAATTATCAATACTTAAGATGAAATTATCACGATTAAAGATTTAATTTTGCAAAACATCTGATTTTACTATGATATTTTCTAAAAAACTCATTGCGTGGTATTTACAAAACAAACGAGAGATGCCTTGGAGACAAACCAAAGAGCCGTATCGGATATGGTTGAGTGAAATCATATTACAACAGACCAGAGTCGCTCAAGGAGAACCCTATTATTTGACTTTTGTAGACACTTTTCCTACCATTTTTGATCTAGCAAATGCCACCGAAGAATCCGTATTAAAACTATGGCAAGGTTTAGGATATTATTCTAGAGCTCGAAACTTACATGCCGCAGCAAAATATGTTGCTTACGAATGCAATGGCGTATTTCCTAAAAGCTTTGCTTCTTTATTAGCGCTAAAAGGTGTTGGCGAATATACGGCTAGTGCAATTGCTTCTATTTGTTATGGAGAAGCTGTGCCGGTAATCGATGGTAATGTATACCGAGTACTCTCTCGCTATTTTGGAATTGATACCCCAATCAATAGCACTGAAGGGATTAAAACGTTTAAAAAACTGGCCATAGAGCTTATGGATCATGATGCTCCTTCAGACTATAACCAAGCGATTATGGAATTTGGAGCATTGCAATGTAAACCCAAAAGCCCTTATTGCATCGTATGCCCTTTAAATGATAGCTGTGAAGCCTTGCGCTTAGGAACAGTACCCCAATTGCCTGTAAAACTCAAAAAAACAAAAGTCAAAAAAAGATATTTTAACTACCTCATCTTCACTATTAATGACCAAGAAACTATTGTACAACAACGCACCAGTAAAGGGATATGGCAACACCTGTATGAATTCCCTTTAGTCGAAAGCGATCGAGATTTAACACTCGAAGAGATCATTGCCTCACCTTTGTTTCTTACCATGACACAACACCAAGAACATACAATTATCCCACACCAAGAAGCCGTTGTAATTCATAAGCTATCACACCAACATCTACATACTCGATTTTACACAATTGTTATGGATAGCCATCCCACAGTAAACGAAGCACAACAACTCAAGACCATTGATCAACTGCGACAACTACCTGTACCCATTTTATTGGGGAAGTTTATAGAAACGTTTTTCTAGTGTGCCGCTTTTTTAGTACTTTTACATGAAAGACCTTTTCTATAGGTTGAAGATATAAATAAAATATACCTCCCTAGGTTTTCAAAGCCTAGGAGGTATTCACACTAACATGTAATGACAGGAACATTAAATAAGGTAATGCTTATAGGACATACGGGCGATGAGGTAAAGATGCATTATTTTGAAGGCGGGAATTGTGTTGGACGATTTCCACTCGCTACGAATGACTCTTATGTTAACAAAACTACTGGAGAGCGCGTTACGTCTACAGAATGGCACAATGTAGTAGTCCGTAACAAAGCAGCGGAATTATGTGAGCAGTATTTAAAAAAAGGAGATAAAGTTTATATTGAAGGCCGTCTTAAAACTAGAAAATGGCAAGACGAACAAGGAAAAGATAGATATAGTGTAGAAATTCAATGTGTGGACTTTACTTTTTTAACACCTAAGAATGAGCAATCCACTGGTGGAAATACGACGACGACAAACCCAACTTCGCAATCCCCTTCCTCTTCACTATCAATCCCACCGAAAACGGAATCAGAAGACGATGATCTTCCCTTCTAATTGTTTAACTAAAGCTTTTTAATTTGGATCCTGATCCCGAACTATTACTTACAACTTTTCTCGTTTTTGACAGCATGAATATTATTCGATGGGCAGTATTAATTGTACTCCTCATTTTTTCTGCATTAATCTCTGGAAGTGAAGTAGCACTATTTTCTCTAACCGCTACCGACTTAAAACTAGAGGAAGATAAAGCGTCTAAAACCAAAGCAATAGTTGCTCAATTATTACAAAAACCCAAAAAACTATTAGCCACTATTCTTGTTGCCAACAACTTTATTAATATCGCAATTGTATTACTTTTTAATACCATGGGCGAAATCTATTTTAAAGAATTAGACATTGTGTACTGGGGGTGGCTCAACCTAAGGTTTGTGATTGAAGTTGGAGTTGTGGCCTTTCTTATTTTGCTATTTGGCGAAATCTTACCCAAAATCTATGCCAGTCGAAACAATATGAAGTTTTCGCTTTTTATGGCACAACCTTTACGGGTTCTAGACTGGATTATAACTCCTGCAAGCACTCCTATGCAATGGGTTACTTTACAAATCCATAACCGCTTAGGGAAACAAAAATCAAATCTTAGTGTTGACCAATTGTCTCAAGCCTTAGAATTGACTTCAGAAAGTGATACTACCTCTGAAGAAAAAAAGATTTTAGAAGGTATCGTTTCTTTTGGAAATACGGACACCAAACAAGTGATGCGCCCTCGAATCGATATTTTTGCGTTAAAAATAACACAAACGTATGCCGAAATTATTGCTATAATTATAGAAAAAGGATTTTCAAGAATCCCAGTATACGAAGAGAATATTGATAAAGTAACCGGTATTTTATATGTAAAAGATATGCTGCCTTATATCAATCAAACTGATTTTGATTGGACCACCTTATTACGTGAACCTTATTTTGTGCCGGAAAATAAGAAATTGGATGATTTACTAAATGACTTTAAAAATAAGAAAAATCATTTAGCTATTGTTGTAGACGAATACGGAGGTACCAGCGGACTGATTTCCCTGGAAGATATTATTGAAGAAATTGTAGGAGAGATTAGTGATGAGTTTGATGATGAAGATTTAATCTTCTCTAAATTGGATGATCGCAACTTCATTTTTGAAGGCAGAACATCACTAAAAGATTTTTATAAAATATTAAAATTAGAAGATGACAGTGCTTTTGAAAACAACAAAGGAGAATCTGAAACTATCGCCGGTTTTCTATTAGAAATCTCCGGAAACTTTCCAAAAAGAGACGAAATACTGACTTTTGCAAACTATGATTTTATTGTAGAAGCTATTGACAACAAACGCATAAAACAAATAAAACTAACCATACGTGATGAAGACGATGCAGCAATGGCATAAACTAGGATTTGTATTCTGTATACTCTTATTGGGGTCTTGCAATACAGAGCTATTACCAAAACCTAAAGCCATGTTAAGGCTTTCCTATACCGAACCCACTTATCAACAATGGGATTCCGAATGTGCATATCGTTTTGAAAAAAGTACAGAAGCTAAATTTAAAAAAGTAGGCAACACCCAACAATGCTGGTATAATTTGGAGTATCCTAAGCTTCGAGCAGCGATTTACATTTCGTATTATAGTATTCAAAACAACTTGGATTCGCTACTTATAGACGCTCAAAATCTTACACAAGAGCATGTGGTAAAAGCCGATGAAATTATCCAAGAACCCTATAGCAATCCAGAGGCTAAAGTATACGGTATGTTTTATGCCGTATCTGGAAACGCAGCATCGCAAGCTCAATTTTATGTTACCGATAGCACTCGGCATTTTGTATCGGGTTCGGTATATTTTAAAGTGCGCCCTAACTACGATTCTATATTACCCGCTGCGCAATATCTACAAAATGATGTGCGGCATTTAATGGAAACTATTCGTTGGAAAGAGTAAAAATATATTTTTTAGGACGAGAGAATCTTTATTTACTCAATGCTAGCGCTCGTTTGCAACGAGTGCCGTCTGCTCTATATTATTCTTACTCGGTACGACACTCGTTACAGACGAGCGAATAATGGTATTAATTTAAGAAGTTAATTAATTGATTATCAGTAAATTAAATTATTTTCACGTATATTTAATTAGTAATCAACGACTTAACTTTATGAAAAAAACGGCTAGATTTGTTTTCAATATTATTATTCGAAAATCGTATTACAACAGAGTTCAATTATGAATTAAAATGAGCCAAAAAACTATGTTTTCTTATAGATTGTTCCCAAACGTATTTTCAATCAATGTAGAAATTTTGTTTTTTCGAAACAGTTAGACTATACGGTAGTAGAGGGTAATAAAAATACCCATAAAAAAAGACCAGTATAGTTCAACTATACTAGTCCTTTATATATAAATAAGGTGTGCGCTTATCCTAAAAAAGAGTGAGCTTTAGGGTCACGGTTTTCTTCACCAGTATCATTAAATTTTTTGAGTTGTAACATCCAATATATAAATGCAACAGAACCGATAATCATAAATATCCAATTGAATATGTTTGCAGCAGTCCAGTTTTCTAATTCTAAAGCTCTAAGCGTATTTAGAGGTGCCAATACGATATTTTCAAAAAAGTATTGGATGGCGTAAAAAAGATCTTTCATGTATTCTATAGTTTTCTTTACAAAAAGTGAGTACTAAAAACTTTTTATAAATTAGTTATCTTATATTTAGCAACAAATATAAGTCTTTCGCAAAAATATAAAAAATACTAATGGTATCCAGCTTTTTTAGCCGATCAAAACCGATTAATTTTATTGTAATTGGGGTGTACATGGCAATTTTTTTTGCAATCGCACAATATACGCCAACATTTAAGGTAACCTTGGTTGCTATAGGATACCGTATAGGAACCCTATTGCTGTATGTTTTATCGATGTTATTACTGAATTATATTGCCCAGCGTAATGGGCTTTCTCGAAAAAATACGCATACCATATTATTATTTGCCTTTCTCACCGCAATACTACCCAATGCTTTGCAACGTCCAGATATTATTGCTTCTAATTTTTGTATCCTATTAGGATTTAGAAGATTATTAAGCCTCAGGAATCCCAAGTATATTAAAAATAAAATTTTTGATGCCGCCGTATATATAGGTATTGCTTCTCTATTTTATTTTTGGAGTATACTTTTTATCGTGATTGTCTTTTTTGGAGTATTTTATTTTGTTTCTGAAAATTTCAGAAATTGGATTATTCCAATTCTAGGACTGCTTATGGTGTATGTATTTGCCAATTGTTTTACGTTACTATGGAACGATTCTTTTTTCCTACTTAGTGAGTATGCAGCACCAATATCTTTAGACTTTGATCCCTATCTTATGGCAGATAAACTTTTCTCATTAGGGATTACGGCAATATGTATTCTATTCTTCTTTATCATTTATAGTGTGAAGTCCAAACAAAAATCAACAAAAGGAAAACCTGCCATGCGATTAATGCTCCTACAAATATGCATAGGAGTAGTTATCGTAATAGTAGCACCAATTAAAGACACATCAGAGTTGCTATTTATAGCAGCACCATTAGCGGTTATAGGAACATCGTATTTAAGACTGAGTCACGAAAAATGGATAAAAGAAGTCAATGTATGGGTGTTTTTACTGTTGCCTATCATCACCTTGTTTTTATAGTAGAAGTCATTAATAAGCAATAGAAAAGCATCTTTTTTAATTAGCTTATCTAAGCAAAATCATATAAATAATTATAATATATTTGTCATAAAATCATAAGAAGGTCAGTAAAGTGATTACAATAAATTATAAAAGAATACACTTATACCTGATCTCTAAAACTCGATACCATATCCATGTTCACACAGAAAGCAAATATTATTTTTAAAGACGTTATTACAAAATATCATATCATTAATACCGTAGATCAAGAATTTACAAATCCTTATAATAGTAAAACAGAAGCTATTGAGCATTTGTTATACCGCAAATGTTGGATTGATACAGTGCAATGGCATTATGAGGACATCATTAGAGACCCTCAGATTGATCCTGTAGCAGCCTTGACTTTAAAAAGAAAGATTGATGCATCCAATCAAGATCGTACCGATATGGTAGAGTATATTGATAGTTATTTTTTAGAACAGTATACCTCTGTTGCTTCAAAACCAGAGGCTACAATCAATACAGAAAGTCCAGCATGGGGAGTAGATCGATTATCCATTCTAGCCTTAAAAGTATACCACATGCATGAGGAAGCAACTAGAACAGATGCTGATACGACGCACCGAGCTGCATGTCAAAAAAAATTAGACATTCTTTTAGAACAACAAGTAGACCTTTCTACAGCCATTGATACTTTATTGAGCGATATCGAAAAAGGAGATAAGTACATGAAAGTCTACAAGCAAATGAAAATGTACAATGATGAGGAGTTGAATCCGGTATTAAGAGGACAGAAGTAATATTTTTAGAGTAAGAGATTACTCGTTATTAGAGGCTAGATATGAGACAGGAGCCATGAATCAGGACAAAAAATCGTACAGTCTAATGGTTTAAAAGTCTTTTGATGTAAAATAAAAGAAACCAGTCATCTATTCATGTCAAAACACCTTACAGCAAAAAAAGAAACTCATATTCTCGTCATTCGACTGTCTGCTATGGGAGATGTTGCAATGACGGTACCGGTATTGCGAACCCTTGTTGCTGCCTATCCAAAAGTAAAGGTGACGGTGCTGACGCGTCAGTTTTTTGCGCCTATTTTTATGGATATTCCAAACGTATCCGTTTTTTTTGCAGATGTAAAAGGAGAACATAAAGGCATTTTAGGGTTGTCAAAATTAGCCAAGACCCTCAGAAAATTGGGTATTGATGCTGTAGCTGATTTGCATAATGTATTGCGATCTACTATCCTTAAATCCTTTTTTAGTCTACATGGGATTAAGGTCGTTCAAGTGGATAAAGGAAGAGCCGAAAAAAAG
Source organism: uncultured Aquimarina sp. (assembly GCA_937951135.1). Lineage (GTDB taxonomy): Bacteria > Bacteroidota > Bacteroidia > Flavobacteriales > Flavobacteriaceae > Aquimarina. The sequence continues at coordinate 31,717 of CALFCI010000128.1, forward strand.
GCATTAACCAGAGCAGAAGATAAAATATTCATTCCTTTAAAAACAATGCATCAACGCCATGCCGAAGTATTCGAAGCTTTGGGGTTTCCAATAGTACTAGATGCGAATAGTACCCAAAACTTGGGAGTTGATAAACCAGCATTGACACCTGCCATTGCCAAACTCACAAAAAATTCGACTAAAAAATGGTTGGGCATTGCTCCGTTTGCACAATATGAAAGTAAAACCTATCCCTTAGCATTAATGACTACTGTTATTGAACGGTTGAACGCTGAAGATCGTTTTGAAATATTTCTTTTCGGAGGAGGTGAAAAAGAAAGAGAGTTCTTAAACGCAATACGCAGCAATTGCGCAAACGTAATTAATTGTGTTGGAGAATTATCGTTTAAAGACGAATTAAAATTAATTGCCAATCTCGATGGAATGTTAGCAATGGATAGTGGCAATGCACATCTAGCTGCTATGTGTGGCGTACCAACGCTAACCGTCTGGGGCGTAACGCATCCTTATGCAGGATTTATGCCATTTGGGCAACCTATGGAGCATGCGATTTTACCAGATTTAAAGACCTATCCAAAAATCCCAACATCCATTTACGGCAATAAAGTTCCAGAGGGTTACGAAAAAGTAATGCACTCCATCACACCAGATGCCATAGTAGCACGAGTAAATTCGGTAGTATAAATTGATATTGAGTGTTTGAAATCAATAGCGCCCTAATCATAAAACCCAAGACCACTTTGCGACAAGAACCAAGATAAAATGGTATTAAATACTAACTTAGGTTGGTGTTATTATTTAAAAATAAAGGATAACTTTTGAAAAATCACAAAAAGAAACACACCTGTTTTTTTCTTTTTCACTAATAATACTTTTTACTTAATACTTAATACTCAATACTAAGTACTAACATTAAACATCATCAAAATCTACTGTAATCGTATCCGAAGTAGGATGTGCCTGACAGGCCAATATTAAGCCCTGTTCAATTTCACCATCGGTAAGGATTGCATTTGTAGTCATGGTAGCAGTACCTTCCGTAACTTTACAAATACAAGAGCTACAAATACCACCTTGACAAGAATAAGGAGCATCAATATCCTTTGCCAACGCTGCATCAAGGATCGTTTTGTTTTGATCCATAGTAAACGTAGTTTCCTCATCATCTACCAAAATTGTAATGGTAGTAGTTCCATCCAATACTACAGAAGGTGTATCTGTTGAAGCACTGCTTGTAAATAATTCAAAATGAATCTGCTCCTTAGCAATCTTATTTTCAATAAGTACCTCAGTAACAAGGTTAATCATAGCTTCAGGACCACAAAGATAAAAGTCAGCAAAAACGGTATCTTTAAACTTGTTTTTTAGCACATAATTAATAGTCGGTTTTTCGATTCTTCCAAAGTGTGCACCGTGTTCTTCAGCTCGACTGTATATAAATTCGACAAATAAGCGATTAGGGTATTGCGCTTGTAATCCAATAAGGGCATCATAAAAGATGGTATCCTGAGGAGTTTTATTTCCATAAACCAACACAAAACTACTGTTAGGCTCCTGTGTTAAGACCGAAGCGATCATACTCATTACAGGAGTAATACCACTACCCGCTACGAATGCAGCATAGGTTTGTTGTATCTCAGGCTGAGGTTTCAAAATAAAAGTACCCTCTGGTGCATGCACTTCCAAACTAGTCCCTTCAGTAAGCGTAGTATTAGCATAGGTAGAAAACACGCCATGTTCAACTTCTTTAATCGCAACTTTTAATACACCACTTTGTGAAGCACTACAAATTGAATACGCTCTACGAATTTCTTTTCCATCAATTACAGTCTTTAACGTTACATATTGTCCTGGTAAGAAAGAGAATGTCTCTTTCAATTTTGCAGGCACATCAAAAGTAATAGAAACTGCTTTTAGAGTTTCTCTAGTGATGGTACTAATGGGAAGTATATGAAAATCAGACATTACAATTTTTTTTGCAAAAATAGTAAAGTAGATGTTTTTTATCACATGATATGAATCATTATTGAAGGAAAAATAGAAATACAACCCTTAGTTATCGATAAAATACACATGAATTTTAAAATGACCCTTAAATAACCTGAATTATATCCGAAATTAGGATAGCCCGCTTAGACAAATCCTCAAATTCAAGTATAGTCAAAGCCTGCTTCTCAGATTTATACAATTATGAAGTAGACAATTTTTTTTATGCTTTTGGTTTAAAGCACCTATTCGTTTTACTAAAAACCTAAGTTCGACATAAGCTCAAATAGTTAAAAAGTCGTCAAATCGAGTGTTTTTTCGTAATGTAATGAAGAAAAAATGTATCGAGATTCGCTTTTTTGTAGTAAAAATCACTATTCTCGATACAATTCTCCTTCGTC
>CALFCI010000129.1 GCA_937951135.1 uncultured Aquimarina sp.
CTGCATACTAAGGTAAGGTAATGATGGTCGCTAATCTCTTGTTTTAATTCTAGGTGTTCGTAATACGGAAGCTCTGTTCCATTAATCCAAACTTTGGTGGTGGTCATTAATGCCATATACTATGCTAGTTTAGGGTGTAAATATATTGTAAACTCTTATATTTATAATCGTTTTTTATAAAAAATAAATTGAAAAATTGTAAACATTATCTAGGGATAATTTCTGATATACGTTGCAAAAAACAATTTTTTTTTGAATAAAAAAGAAAATTATATGAATTTTAACAAAACCTTATATTTTAATCCTAAAAAAGGAAGTTATTCTTGAACCTGTTTTCTTTTTTTAAATTAAAAATAAAGGGAAAAGATTAATAGTAAAGCATATAGAGTTTACTGCTGTTTTTTCTTTTTTAGTAGCGTTTTTATGAAGCGTTTCAACCTTTTTTGATTTTAGTTAGCACTTTTTTTTGATGAATTCAACTACTTTTTAAGCTTATAATAAGGGTTTCATGAAATAAAAAGACAAAAACTGATGGATTAATATAGGTTTGCCATGATGAATTGAGAACAGCTAAATAATTTCTATACAGATATGATTTTTTTTTCAAATACAACATTTTTTGAATTTTCTGGTTTTAATTTAAGTTTTGAGTACTACTATTATTTCGTATTTTGAATAGATTGAATATTGTGTTTTAAAAAAGGTACGCTATAAAATAGCTTACGGAATACAGGGGGAACACTTTCCCTAAAAAAAGGGGGTAGATATTCAAAAAGGTGTTGTATTTTTGTTTTGTGGAGCGCTAAAAAAACAATTACGTAAAATTTAATAGTGGAAAATGTATATTGGGGACTGTTTTAGTTAAGACTACGTTAAAGTTAAGGCAGAATACCGTTTCAAATCAATAAGTATTATATTTTTGTTAATCAAGTGGTAATTTAGTTATTTTACCAAAAAACAGTTTTCATGCAAGTATTAGATTATATCATGTCGAAAGATACCGAAGTTGTTATTCATATTGCACAATCCTATGCCAAGGAGTTTTATAATGGTCAATATAATGCAGCTCATTTATTAAAAGCGTTATTGCATAAGGATGCCAAGTTAAGAGATTTTTTCGCACAAATTGATGGAGACATTTATTATTATGAAGAATGGGCAGAAGTACGTATAGAAGCATTACCAAGAGTTGGTACGGTGCCAGATTCAGTTTCGGGAGATCGATCGATTGATGCAATATTGAATGAAGCAGATACGCTAAAATTAAAATTGGGAGCGGATGAAGTGACTCCCATAGCATTATTGATTGCGCTATGCACACCGGGAGTAGGGTTTTCGTATGAACAATTGAAAACACTGCCATTAAAAGCGGATGAAGTATTGATCGCAGCCACTCAAGGTAAAAGTCGTAATGGTACAGCCACAACGGTAGGTGCAAAAAAAGGAAGCGCTGTTGCTGCTGGACAATCTGCTGATCTTAGTATTTTAGACGAATATTGTATCGATAAAACTTTTGCAGCCAAGAATCAACAATTAGATAAAGTGTTTGGTCGAGATGCTGAAGTGAAGATGATTACAGAGATATTAGGAAGACATGCAAAACCGAATGTGCTGATTATAGGAGAGCCTGGAGTGGGGAAGACGGTGTTATTGGATGGGTTTACCGATACCGTTAGTAATGGTAATGTGCCAGAGGTATTAAAAAATGCACAGATATATGAGCTAGACTATATCAATATGGTTTCTGGTGCCAGTTATAAAAGTGAAGTAGAAGATCGTTTTAAGAAAATCATTACAGCGATCAAAACTTTTGATAAAGCAGTATTGCTAATCGATGAGCTCAATAACCTTACCGATAAGGATAATGGAAACCAAGGGTTAATTAATATTCTAAAATCGGAATTGGCTAAAGGGGAAGTAACGTTTATTGCTACAGTAACCAACGATGCCTATCGCAAGCATATCGAAACTGATGAAGGGTTATCAAGGCGTTTTGAGCAGGTTACTTTAGAAGAGCCTTCAGAGAAAGAAGCCTTAAAAATGATTTCTTTTACAATAGATAAATACAAAGAGCACCATCAATTAGAGATTGAAGATGATACTATAGCAGAAGCTATTCGTTTGTCAAAACGATTTGCAAAGGAGCGCAGTTTACCAGATGCCGCTATTGATTTGATTGACCGTACGATGTCGGCAACACGATATATGGTAGAAACTACACATGCGCAAATCACAACATTGACGGCTGGATTGCATGAGATAAAGGACAAAGAGCTGCCTGATGATGAGAAAAATGAGGAAATCATTTGGATCTATGAGAATTTAAAAAGTAAGTTGAGTTATTTATTGTTTACAGCAATAGAAGATCAAGAGCCCGTTAGCAATAGTGCTACTTGGCAAGAAAATTTAACTATAGTAGCGACTATTTTAGCACAGTTGTTAGAACAATCAGCTATTGAAAAAACAGATGTTGATAAACATGATGTATCTGCAACTATAGCTAATAAAACAGGAATTCCAGTAGGAAAGTTACAAGCCGATGAAAAAGAGCGGTTATTGACTATGGAAGATACCTTGAAGAAGCGAGTGATAGGTCAGGATCATGCGATACAAACCATCACATCATCAATATTAGAATCTAGATCAGGCTTAAGTAAGCCAGGGTTGCCAATTGGATCTTTCTTTTTTACAGGACCTACAGGTACTGGAAAAACAGAATTAGCAAAATCCTTGGCAGAGTTCATGTTTCAGACAGAGGATGCGATCATACGATTTGATATGTCAGAATTTAAAGAAGAGCATTCTGCGGCATTACTATATGGAGCACCTCCGGGATACGTTGGGTATGAAGAGGGAGGATTGCTTGTGAATAAGATTCGACAAAAACCATACTCTATAGTATTATTTGATGAAATTGAAAAAGCACATCCATCGGTTTTTGATATTTTCTTGCAAATTTTGGATGAAGGAAAATTAAATGATCGATTAGGGAAAACAGGAGATTTTTCGAACGCAGTGATTTTATTTACCTCTAATATTGGGAGTGATCATGTAGTAGAATCTTTTACGGGAGGTGAGATTCCAAAATCATCGGATTTATTGGAATTGATGGGAAGGCATTTTAGACCTGAATTTTTAGGAAGGTTAACCGAGATTGTTCCATTTTCTCCAATTACAAAAGAAAACGTAGTAAAGATCTTTAATATCCAGTTAAAAGATTTACATAAAGCGTTGGCAAAACAAGAAATTGGCTTGACGCTTACCGAAGCAGCACAAGAATACTTGGCGTACAAAGGGTTTACACCAAAGTATGGAGCACGTCCATTACGAGGTGTAATTCGTACCGATTTGCGAGCACCATTATCTAAAATGTTGATTCGAGGAAAAATAGAGAAAGGAACATCGGTACATTTGGATTGTAAACAAGAAGAATTAACTTGGGAGTATACAACACCATCCCAGAGTGAATAGTAAAGAATACTCAATGCTTATTTTGTAGGTGTGAAAAAGATAATTTTGTAGTTTTTTTACAGAACTTAAATACAAGAAGGTTATAAAATTTATATAGAAAAGAAAAAGCAAAATGAGTTTTCAAAAAAAAACAGTATATTTATCAATTAGACAACCTTTTATTTAGAAATTATGAGTAACAATTCGTATGGAATAGGCGGAACGGAAGTAAAAAATGATGCAAGTGAAGCAATACACGAAATAGGACAAAACAAAACTTTGTTTATCCAAAAGCTAACACAAGATCCACCAGTAAAACCAAAAGTTGTACCGGGTTTACAGAATGTAGAACAAGTTTTTGCAGAGTTTCAACCAGAAATAGATGCACAATATGAAGATGCTAATGGAGGTGCTGTTTCAGAAACGTTGGAATTTCGAAATGTAGGAGATTTCACGAAGAAAGGAATTACGGAGCAGAGTCAGTTTTTAGGTAATTTATCGATTGAAGAAAAACAATATTTACAAATTGTAAAGCAACTGAAGTCGAATAAAATTTTAAAAACGGCATTAACCAGTCCAGAAGCAAAAGAAGCATTGATCAAATCAATCCAATCGTTAATAGCAGAAATAGAACAAGCGAAATAGTAGATATATGGCAGCAGAACAAAAAGTAAAGCAAAGTAATATTGCTATAGAAAACCCGGCAAAGGAGCTAAAAGTTAATGAAGAGAAATTAGCAAAATACGGAGGATTTGATTTATTAGAATCATGTATCGATGGTGTTCAAAACTTAAGTCCAGCGCGTAAAGCGCGTAAAAATATTTTTTTAACGGACTCATCGAAGAAACAAGAAAGAGAAAAGTTAAAAAGAACGTTAGAATTGTGGAGTGAAATCTTAACGTCATCTGATGATCTTACCACAATGGTAGAGGGGTCAGAAAAACAAGCACGATCGGCACATCAATCTTTAGAGAAAAATTTAGGGAAAGTACTAGAGCAAACTAGAGAGCTGGAACAATCCTATAGATCGGTATCTTTATTCTATAAAAATACTGAAGAGTCTAAGTTGAAAAACGTGAATATCATGAACGCTGAAATGGATCAATTACAAGATCTAGACAACACGCGTTTTATTGATCATGTACAAGAAGAATTAGTGGATGGATATGATCGTTTAGATTTACGTGATAACTACAGTCTTTTAGTAGTACCTGGATATTTAGGTTCGAATAAAGTTGTTGAAAAATGGGCAAAATTTGCGTACGATAACAAAGTAATGTTGGTAACTGATTTTGAACACTTAGATGAGCCAGATGATGTTATGGAAATGTTTGAATCTGCAAATTTGACAGGTGGAGATATATACCGATCTAATGTTGTTATGGCATGTAACTGGATTGTTGGTAGAGGAAAATATGATGAATTGGGAGAAGAAGAAGATTTATTTGTACCGCCATCTAGTGCATTGGCAGGTAAAATCTATAATACATTAATGTCTCAGGTAACTGCCGGTAAAAAACATGGTAGTATGAATGAGGTAGATGGTGTACGTTTTGATCTTAGAAAAAGTGAAGTAGCGCAATTGGAAAAATTGGGACTGGTTCCTATGGTAAATGAATATGGTAAAGTAATGGCGTTCTCGGCAAAGACTTTATTTAATGGAGATAACCTGGGATTACAAACCTATTCTGTAGTGCGTGTATTTGATTATGTAACTAAAGTATTGATTGATTTCTTAAATAGAAGAGCATTCGAAAACTTTGATTATGCAACGAAGAAAGATTTACAACGTCAGATTGTAAAATTTATGGATAGTATTACGGGTGCTGGAAAATTAATCGAAGATTTTACGATTAGACGTTTTGAGCAAGATCCAAATCAAAAAGATAGAATCTATCTAGATATACACATGAAACCTTATTTCCCAGCAAAAAACTTCTTGATCAAAATGGACGGTCAAAAAGGTGATGATGGTACAGAATGGGATTCTGAGTATGAGCAACAATAAATACTGAATTGAAGATATCCCATTAGGGATATTTAGAATTAATAAGCTGTCTAAAAAGAATATTTTGAATGCTTTCCCGAAGTCTGGGAAGCGTAACGAAATATTATTTTTAGGCAGCTTTTTTTTATAGTAGACTTAGCTGATCTCGATACCCCTTTCTACAAAGGGGCAAGCTATTTTTTCTCGTTTCACTACTAAAAAATACTCTCCCGAAGCCTCCTTTAGGTTTTTTAAATTGTAATCCTTACATCGAACTCATGTTTATAGTTAGGTACTCTGTTAGACCTACTAGGTTTCTGAAACCTAGTAGGTCTAACAGAGTAATGATGTAACTTTGAATCGAGAACAACTATTTTTTGTCATGTACTCAGATCAAATACATTAAACCCGGATTATGCAGTAGAAAATCTATTACGGCTTGAAACTACTTCAAAATATACCGCTCCGCTATGTTTTTAAACTTAACCATAGCGATGCTATGCTAAATTTTAGAAAACATCATATTTTATCGCAATTTCAA
>CALFCI010000130.1 GCA_937951135.1 uncultured Aquimarina sp.
TTGAAAAAATATCTAAAATCTTAATCCTAATTTTAAACTCCCAAAGCAATCAATGAACCAACACTAAAACAAACCCTTAGCGGGGTGCAAAACTACAAACCTTTTTCAATATAACAATGACTTTTTATTAGAAAATTTTGGAAAATAATCAAAATACTGATAGCGTGAACCTTACAGCATGTTAGATTCCAATTCGGACAGAAATTAAGATCACTTTACTCCAAGAAGCTAAATTCAAAAACTAAAGACTAACGACTAAAGCCCTACCGAAACATTGGGACTGAAGCCTTATATCTCTGAATTCAGAAAAGAAAATATAACTTTATTGTATACTATTTAAGAGACTACTCTTTCTATGGTTACTCGTATAGACTTACTAATTGGAGTATTACTTTGGTCTGCGTACTGAGTAATAGGCACTAAAACATTAGTTTCTGGAAAATATGAAGCTAAATTTCCTTCAGGAATAGTGTAGGGTAGTATTAAAAACTGTGCTGCTTTTCTTTCCACACCATCATACCTGCTCATCATATTGACTACGTCCAATTTTTCATATCCATACTTTTCCATATCCTTTGGATTCATAAACACGATTCTCCTTTCATTATACACGCCTCGATACCGATCATTCAATCCATATATAGTAGTATTGAATTGATCATGAGATCGAATTGTCATTAATATAAACTCTCCTTCTTTCATTTGATACTTTGGCAAGCTGCAACAACTGAACTGTGCTTTACCATTTGGCAATTGACTAAAATCTAAGTTCCGTACAGTATTAGGTAAATAGAACCCTGAACCTTTGGATTTGGTTTCTACATCTTTAAATTCATTATATACTGCTGCGATCTTCTCTCGAATCAAAACATAGTCTTCACTTAGTGATTTCCATGGTATGGAATGTTCCTTTTGAAAGTATGCATTTGCAATACCTCCTACAATTGAGGGTTCACTTCGTAACGTTTGTGATGCTGGAGTTAGCAGTCCTTTAGATTGATGTACTTTACCCATACTATTTTCTACTGTGAAAAATCTAGGCTTTCCATCTTTCACATCTAATTCTGATCGTCCTAACGTTGGTAATATAATACTGGTTTTACCAGCAGTGAGATGTGTTCTATTTAACTTAGTACTTATATGCACTGTTAACTCACATTTCTGAAGTGCATCCGCAGTATACTGAGTATCCGAAGCTGCTGAAACGAAGTTCCCTCCTAACCCAACAAATACTTTAGCTTTACCTTTATGCATCGCCTGAATGGAATGTACTGTATCCAACCCTTCTTTATCTGGAGGACTAAACCCAAATGTTTTTTCTATTGCTGCATTCAACACCGGAGAAACATGATGCATAATCCCTACCGTTCGATCTCCTTGCACATTACTATGCCCTCTTACTGGACAAGTACCTGATCCCGGCTTACCGAGACTCCCTTTTAATAATAATAAGTTTACACATTCTTTAATATTTTCTACTCCATTTTTATGCTGGGTTAATCCCATTGCCCAACATATAATAATTTTTTGACGCGATGCTAATACCTGAACAGCTGCTTCTACGTCATTCATAGGTACCCCACAGGATACTTGCAACTCTTCTTCAGTATACTTTTCTATATCCTTAAGCAATGCAGTATAGCCTTCAGTATAGGTTTGTATAAACTCATGATCAAACACATTACCTTGTACCTCATCTAACATGGCTAATTTTTTAATCATCAGCTTCAACAACGCTACATCTTGATTGATACGTACTTGAAGGTGTATATCTGTAAGCGCTACACCAGTTCCTATAATACCTTTAATCTCTTGCGGGTTTTTAAATCGAATAAGTCCTGCTTCCTCCAATGGGTTCACACTTATAATGGTTCCTCCATTTTCTTTACACTCTTGCAATGCAGATAACATGCGCGGATGATTGGTTCCTGGATTTTGACCTATAACCATCACGACCTCTGCTTTTCCAAAATCGTCTAAGAGCACAGACCCTTTTCCTATACCTAAGGTTTCTTTTAAAGCTACTCCACTAGATTCGTGACACATATTAGAACAATCTGGCATATTATTGGTTCCAAAAGCACGTATAAACAGGCCGTACAAAAAAGCAGCTTCATTACTAGAGCGCCCTGAAGTATAAAAAACAGCCTCATCTGGGTCCTTTAATTCATGAAGTTGTTTTGCTATAGTTTGATATGCTTCTTCCCAAGCGATTGGGATATAGTGAACACTATCTGGAAGCAATATCATAGGTTGGGTTAATCGACCGCTCTTTCCTATTTGATAATCCGACCACCTTGAAATGTCCTCTACAGAATATTTGGAAAAAAAATCAACTCCTACTCGTTTATCTGTAGCTTCTTCGGCTAGAGCTTTAGCTCCATTTTCACAATACTCTCCTAGTTTAGAAGGCGTATCTGGATCAGGCCAAGCACAACCAGGACAATCAAATCCTTCTTTCTGATTCATTTGATTCAATCCTTCGAAAGATTTCACGACTCCCATTTCTTTAAACGCATGTTGCAATGCTACCTTTACAGCTTTGGGTCCTGCGGCATATTGGGCTGGGGCTTGCAATCGAATTCCGGTGAATTTAATATCGCCTTGGATAGCAATGTTTCTTTTCTGAAAGGCAGTCATTTGGTATAGCTCTAGATTCTGAATTTTACGACGTTTCGTATTGAAAGCCTTCAACGATCAATACGCCACTAAGGTACTTAAATGGATTGTGTTTTGAATAGCTTCATCATTTCTTTTATGACATACTATAATGACATCCATTGTTATTTCAAAAATCAACAAGATATTCATTAGTGTCTTTATAGGTATCCCGTGTTACCCCTAAATATATAGATTGCCCTTCTGTCAAAGGGTATTTCCCTTCAGTGTCTATTGGTCGATATACTTGTGGATGATCAACACACAAGTAAGCTTTTCTACCTTTATACAAGGAAGGAATCCCATCAAAGACAGCTACTCCTTTATAATCTATAGGTGCTTCTTCACGAATATCTCCAACATCCAAAATAACACTGCCCTGGTTTCGTATCATCAAATGGCTTTTTCCTCGCTCTCCATGCACCAATACTGTAATCGAAAATGTATCTCGGGTTTCTTCAAAAAACATACTTTTAAGATTATACCCGGTAGACTCGGCTAAACCCGCTGAGAGCGCTATGAAAATACTAAGCCCTGTAGCCCATTTTTTCCAAAACTTTGCTATTATATCTCTCATTAAAAAGGAGGTTTCTTTCTTAATCGTATTGTCTCCTAATTTTTGACTAATCTGTTTTCTTTTCGTAACAAATCGTACGGTTTCTATTTTCTGCTTCAAATACTCTATATACGTTTTAAATGACATAGCTAAAAAGGTTTTAAGACTGTTATATCAAAGATGTTTTATTAGCTTTAATCCACATTATGGAGTTTAATTTTCCAAGGCTTACCTTGAATGTGAAAAACAGTTATCAACTGGATGCCTCGTAAGCTTGCTCTGAGGTAGTTGACTTCATTTTAA
>CALFCI010000131.1 GCA_937951135.1 uncultured Aquimarina sp.
GATGATTTGTTCGATTATTTTGAAGTTAGTGCTACTCATGATGAAAATGCTTTTTTAGCATCACCACAACCTACAGATTTCACCATTTCTGAAATTAACAACAACGAAGAAACCTACTCCTTATCCTATACCATAACAGAAGGTGAAGGGTATTATGTAAATAACGGTGTAAACATTACTCCAAACGATACCATAACCATCAATAATACCGAATTCTCTTTAGGGTTTGTGGGTAAAGAAATAGGAGTCAACAATGCTCAAATCACTATTCGTGATCGAAATGGAAGAACGAAAACTATAGCGCGACGCTATATTGTTACCGATCCTGGATTTTCATTTGAAGCCATACCGAGCAGTACAACACTCTATGATAAAGAAACAACTCCTATAAGCATCAACATAAAAGGAGCAGAAAATCAAACCTATACTACCCAGTACAAATTTAATGCAAACAATACTGGTACGGGTACGATAACACTTAACGATAAAGCAATTGCTGAAAATACCAATATTCCAACAACCCAAAATAGTTTTAATTTAGACTTTACAGCAACAGCATCAGGTACGGCAGCTATACAGTTTACTGCAACAAGTCCTTCTGGAATTGCCATTCAAAAGACCATAACCTTTACCGTACAAAAACTTGACGATTTTATTTTTAAGGCGACACGAAACAATACCAATGAAGTAATCGTTGATGGACAAGAAATCATCAATTTCAACATTGAAGAGTTCAAAGAAAATCAAACCTTTACCATGACCTATAGCAGTTCTAATACTGGGGTACTCACCTACCTAGACAAAGAATATGCTCCTGGAGCAAGCATACCAATTAGCAAAGGAAGTTCTGTAGGGTCTTATAAAGGAACAATAGCAGGCGTTCACGAACTTACATTTATAGTGAGTAATGAACAAGAAGAGCCTATACAACTCACTCAAAACCTTGAGGTTTCGTTTAAAAATGTGATTGGAATTCCACCTACAATAACGCTTAATGGTGATGCTAATATTACCTTAATACTAGGACAAAATTATGCCGAACAAGGAGCAACCGCTTCAGATAGTGAAGATGGAAATATAGCCATCATAATAAATGGTATTGTAAATACAAATATAGCAGAAACATATATCGTAACTTATACTGCTACGGATAGTGACGGCAATGTTATAACCGCAACGAGAACTGTAACTGTTGATACGGCACCAGATACAACAAAGCCCGTAATTACACGGATTGGAAATCAAAACATAAACATAACACTAGGACAAAGCTACAATGACCAAGGAGCAACAGCTACAGATGATGTAGATGGAAATATCACTGCCGAAATAATAACAACAGGTACTGTAAATACTAATCAAGTAGGCACATACACAATCACCTACAATGTAAATGACAACGCTGGCAATGCTGCAATTCCAGTAACAAGAAATGTAATTGTTGATGCAATACCAGACACAACAAAGCCCGTAATTACACGGATTGGAAATCAAAACATAAACATAACACTAGGACAAAGCTACAATGACCAAGGAGCAACAGCTACAGATGATATAGATGGAAATATCACTGCCGAAATAATAACAACAGGTACTGTAAATACTAATAAAATCGGCACATATACAATTAACTACAATGTAAATGACAACGCTGGTAATGCCGCTAATCAAGTTACTCGAACAGTGGTTGTAAATCCAATAACAATACCAATACCAGATAAAACTCCCCCAATAATTACGCTCAAAGGAGGTGATGAAACAATAAATCTAGGGTCTCGCTATGAAGACAAAGGAGCAACAGCTATAGATAACGTAGATGGTGATATTACCGATAAAATAAGAAGAACAGGTACTGTAGATTCTAATACCGTAGGTACATATACAATTAACTACAATGTAACTGACAATGCTGGTAATAGCGCAGAGACAGTAACTAGAACTGTATCTGTTATTAAAGATATTCCATAGTAATTCAAATAGGTTTTCACCTTTTTGACAGTATCCTATCGCTTCAAATACTCCACTATATTAGCCTCGATACGTGTTGCTATTGCAGAAACGTCTGCTTTATGAAAGGATTCACCAGTAATATTTTCATACAATTCAATGTACCGCTCTGATACCGAAGTAATATATTCATCCGTCATTTCAGGAATTTGCTGTCCTTCTTTTCCTTGAAAACCATTACTAATCAACCACTGTCTTACAAACTCTTTGGATAATTGCTTTTGAGACTCGCCATTCTGCTGTCTTTCTTTATATCCTTCTGTATAAAAATACCGAGAAGAATCTGGGGTATGGATTTCATCAATCAATACAATTTTTCCTTCTTTAGTTTTTCCAAACTCATATTTAGTATCTACCAAAATAAGCCCTCTTTCGGCAGCAATCTCTGTCCCACGTTGAAATAACTTTCGAGTATACTCTTCTAATACCAAATAATCTTCTTCGGTTACAATTCCTTGTTTCAAAATCTCTTCTCTAGAAATATCTTCATCATGATCTCCATTCTCTGCTTTCGTAGACGGAGTTATGATAGGACTCGGAAATGGATCATTTTCTTTTAACCCTTCAGGCATTGCTACTCCACATAATATGCGTTTTCCTGCTTTATACTCTCTAGCAGCATGCCCAGACATATACCCTCTAATTACCATTTCCACTTTAAAGGGTGTACACAAATGCCCAACAGCAACATTAGGATCTGGAGTATCAATCAACCAATTAGGTACGATATCGGCTGTAGCTTTCATCATTTTGGTTGCAATCTGATTTAAAATTTGTCCTTTATACGGAATCCCTTTAGGCATCACAACATCAAATGCAGACAAACGATCTGTAGCAATCATAACCAACACTTCTGTATCGATAGCATATACTGCTCTTACTTTTCCTTTGTATACTGATTGTTGTCCCGGAAAATTATAATCTGTATCTATTATGGTATTCATTTCTTAAAAGGTTGTTCTTTTCTAGTTTCTATTTTCTTTATGCGCTGTACTTCTAATTTAGTTGATCGTTGTCAGTTGTCGGTTGATTGTTTTTTATAAGATAGCCTTAACTTCTGGCTTCTAAAATCGTAAATCACACTTTTAATTTCAGCTACAAAAGCGTTAGTTTTTCACTTCATTTTAAGGCCAATACTCTTTTTATTAGTCTAACATCTAGCTTCTAATAGCGAAGCGGTCTAGTATCTACTATTTTAGCTTTCTCCGCTTTCAATTTCTTTATATGCTGAAATTACTTTTTTCACTAAGCGGTGTCGTATTACATCTTTATCATCTAAATGAATGATGCCTATTCCATCTACATTTTTAAGTACTAATAAGGCTTCTTTCAATCCAGAGATTACGCGTCGTGGTAAATCAATTTGTCCTGGATCCCCAGTAATAATAAACTTTGCATTTTTACCCATACGGGTCAAAAACATCTTCATTTGAGCATGTGTGGTATTTTGAGCTTCATCCAAAATTACATACGCATTATCCAAAGTACGTCCTCTCATAAACGCCATAGGTGCAATTTGTATTACTCCTTTTTCAACGTAACTTTCTAATTTCTCACTAGGAATCATATCCCGTAATGCATCATACAAAGGTTGCATATACGGATCTAACTTTTCTTTTAAATCTCCAGGCAAAAAACCAAGGTTCTCTCCTGCCTCTACAGCCGGGCGTGTTAAGATAATTCGTTTTACCTGTTTTTCTTTTAATGCTTTTACAGCTAAAGCCACCGCAGTATAGGTTTTACCAGTACCTGCAGGTCCTACTGCAAATACCATATCATTTTTATACGTCAACTCTACTAAACGACGTTGGTTTGCAGACTGCGCTTTAATAAGCTTTCCTCCCATACCATGAACCAATATATCTCCGCTACTCGCTGAAGTTTCATAATCGGCTTTGCTCTCACTAGTAAGCACACGCTCTATAGCATTTTCATCTAGTTTATTATACTTTGCAAAGTGTTCTAGAAGCATTTTTAAGCGGGCATCAAACTCTTCGAGCATATCGTCATCGCCATACACTTTAATTTTACTTCCTCTAGCTACAATTTTAAGCTTAGGAAAATATTTCTTTAAAATTTCAATATTACTATTTTGAAGTCCGAAAAACTCTCTCGGATTAATTTCTGTCAGTTCAATAATAAGTTCGTTCAAAAGCTGTTGGTGTTTTAGTATGATTTCTTTTTTGGATTGATTAAGTTTGCTTCTTATGCTTTTTCATAGAAATGCATAAAATGCTATTTAACAAATTTACATAATTTTAATAGCCTACAATTAAAAGATATTAACAATTACCTACATGCCGATTATTACCTTAACTACAGATTTTGGAATCAAAGATCATTTTGTATCTGCGGTCAAAGGGGCAATCTATACCAAACTACCTGAAACTACTATTGTAGACATCTCACATGAAGTGTCTCCGTTTCATATTATGGAAGCGGCATATATCATCCAAAACGCGTATAAAAACTTTCCTAAAGGCACTATTCATATTATAGGCATCGATAGCGAACCTAATCCCGAGAACAAGCATATTGTTGTGCTGTTAGATGATCATTATTTCATTTGTGCTAATAATGGATTGATCTCTTTATTAGCCACTGCTTTTCGTCCCGAAAAAATTGTAGAAATTAATATTCATAATGCGATTGTATCTAATTTTCCAGTATTGGATGTCTTTGTTACCGTGGCATGTCATATTGCCCGTGGAGGAACATTGGAGGTCATTGGAAAACCAATTACTGAAATTAAAACCAT
The DNA here is from genome assembly GCA_937951135.1 of uncultured Aquimarina sp. Taxonomy (GTDB): domain Bacteria; phylum Bacteroidota; class Bacteroidia; order Flavobacteriales; family Flavobacteriaceae; genus Aquimarina. The sequence continues at coordinate 4,766 of CALFCI010000131.1, forward strand.
TACAGGGGTTACTCCTATTGTAAATTTAGAAGGAAAACAAATTGTAGGCAGTATCCTTTATATCGATAATTACGGCAATTTAATTACAAACATTACGCGTAAAATTTTTGAGGATATTGGAAAAGGAAGGGCATTTAAAATCACAGCACGTACTGCCGTATTTGAAAAAATACACGACCGTTATAGCGATGCTATCAATTTTACTATTGAAAAAAGCAAACGTGAAGAAGATGGTAAAAAATTAGCGATTTTTAATTCCTCTAGTTATTTGGAATTAGCAATTTATAAAAGTAACCCCAAAACAGTAGGAGGAGCTTCCAATCTTTTTGGATTGGATTTTAGAGATACTGTAACCGTAAATTTTGAATAAAAACGAAGAGACGCAATATTTTGCGTCTCAACAATAAAAACGCAATATCTTGCGTCTCAAAAGGTAAAGACGCAAAATTTTGCGTCTCAACAATAAAAACGCAATATCTTGCGTCTCAACTATTATGATTGCATTACTTAGAAAAGAAATTAATACTTTTTTTGCGACTACCGTTGGCTATCTTGTTATAGGATTATTCCTAGTCTTAAATGGATTATTTCTATGGGTATTTAAAGGACAGTTCAATATTTTGGAGAGTGGTTTTGCTGATTTATCACCATTTTTTCAAATTGCACCGTGGATACTGTTATTGATTATCCCTGCGGTAACCATGCGCAGTATTGCCGATGAAAAAAAGCAAGGTACTCTAGAATTATTAGTTACAAAACCCATATCACTTTGGAAATTAGTAGTAGGCAAATTTTTAGGAAGTTACACCCTAATGATCATCATGCTAGTGCCAAGTATCCTTTATGTTATCACAATACAGCAATTAGGAGATACTACAAATCTAGATTTAGGAAGTACCATTGGTTCGTATATTGGGTTATTATCATTATGTGCCAGTTATACCGCTATTGGCACTTTTACTTCTGCCATAACACAAAATCAAATCGTTGCATTTTTAATCGCTGTACTCGTATCTTTTATTTTATTTTTTGGATGCAATGCCATTGCCGAATTTGGCAGCTTACCTGCACTTGACAATTTTATCGCGCATTTAGGAATGCAATTGCACTATAATCGCATAAGCCAAGGAGTTATTGATACTAGAGATCTGCTATACTTCCTAAGTATTTGTATTTTATTTTTAGTAGCTGCGATAGCGCTATTAAGTAAAAAAACGGGAATACAGAAATTCAAAATTGTATTGATTACGAGTATTGTTTTATTACTGCTCCCTACACTAAGTAATCGTATCTATACACGTTTTGATCTCACTAAAGATCATCGATTCACCTTATCCGAAGCTACCAAAAAATTAATAGAAGAGGCTACCATGCCCGTAACTATTGATGTATTATTAGACGGTGATTTTCCTCCAGAATTCAGAAAACTACAATCCGAAACCAAACAATTACTGGATGAAATCAATGCCTTAAACCCTAACATACAATACATCCTAACGAATCCTTTAAAGGAAGAAGTACTTCGGGAAGAAACCATTACAGAACTGCAACAATTTGGACTTACCCCTATGGAAGTGAGTGTACAGCAAGATGGTAAAACCGAAATCGAAACTATTGTTCCGTGGGCCATTATGAGTTCGCAAAAAAACAGCATCAAAATACCGTTAATTAAACATACCATTGGAGCTTCATCTGAAGAACGCGTTTCTAACTCGATCCAACAATTAGAATATGTATTTGCAGATGGGTTACGAAAATTGTTACACCCAAAACAACATAAAATAGCGGTACTAAAAGGAAACGGACAACTGTCAGATATTCATATTGCTGATTTTATAAAAACATTGCAGGAATACTATTTTGTAGGTGCATTTACTTTAGACTCTGTCACTTCAAACCCTCAAAAAACAGCTCAGGATTTACAAAAATTTGACCTTGTTATTAATGCTAAGCCAAAGCAAGCGTTTTCGGATGCAGAAAAGTATGTTTTGGATCAATTTAGCATGCAAGGTGGCAAATCGGCATGGCTTGTAGAGTCGGTTGCTATGGAATTGGATAGCTTATTTAATCCTAAAGGAGCGACACTAGCTTTTGTGCAAGATTTACGCTTAAACGATTTATTTTTCTCTTATGGTGTTCGCATCAACCCGGTATTAATAAATGATTTATACTCCGCTCCTATTGTATTGGCTTCTGGTCAAGGCAATGAAACTCAGTTTTCGCCCTACCCCTGGTTTTATGCCTCATTAACTAAACCAGAACATGAACACCCTATTGTTAAAAATATAGAAGCAGTAAAATTTGATTTCCCTGCTCAAATTGACACCTTAAAAAACAACATTCAAAAAACGGTATTGTTAACGAGTTCTAAAAGCACCAAGATTGAAGGAGTACCCAAAGAAATTAGACTTGATATTATAAAGACCAAACCTAATATGAATACCTATACTGCCGGACCTCAAAGCTTGGCAGTATTACTAGAGGGTAATTTTAAATCGGTGTATAAAGGGCGCGTCAAACCTTTTCAACTCGACACTCATAAAGACCAAAGCGAACCTACAAAAATGGTGATTATTGCAGATGGCGATGTGATTAAAAATAAAACTAAAAAAGGAAAACCATTACCGCTAGGACATGATCCTTATCTAAAACTAAATTATGGAAATAAAGAATTTTTACTAAATACCGTAAACTACCTATTAGATGATTCTGGTTTGATTGGCGTGCGTAGTAAAGAAATTTCAATTCCATTTTTAGACATTGAAAAAGTAGTGGCTCAAAAAACACTTTGGCAAACTATTAATATCATTGTACCCTTACTTCTCTTAGGCATATTTGGCGCGTTATTTACTTGGATGAGAAGACGGAAGTATGTAAAATAGAATCTAGACCGCTGCGCTGTTAGAAAATAGAACATAGATTTTTATTAAAAATGAGGTTGTCGGTTGTCGGTTGTCGGTTGTCGGTTGTCGGTAAAATGCTAAAAATATAATAGGGCTATTCTATATTACTTTGATAGTTATCATTATTTTCTCACTACTCATTGTTAGTACATTACAAAAGTTAGAAACGATCTAAAAACTACATTATAAGAGTTCCCTTTTTTAAACAAAATTTTATAGGCTATACTTAAAGTTTTATCCTATACGAAACTATCCATTGTAAAAAATAATAGCAACAAACAATACCCTTATTCAGGCAAACTCAAACAATCAACTGACAACCGACAACCATCAACCTACAACGATCAAAAAAAATAGTCGATAACTCGCTACTGTTTGTTAATAACTATAGTTTTTTGAATATCCTTTTCCTTATCGATTACAATTATCTTTGCTTCACCAGCGTATTGTATTCTTTCTATTTTGAATATGCATACTTAAAATGGCGGGAATCACCAATACAAATATCACAATATATGATTCTTGGTAATGGATTATAAAAACAGAAGTGGTCTTTAGCATATGCTATGTATAAGATCACCGAAATCATAAATACACACAGATGAAATTTATAGTATCTAGCTCCTATTTATTAAAGCAACTACAAGTATTAGGAGGCGTAATTGGCAACAACAATACACTTCCTATTTTAGATCATTTCTTGTTTGAATTAGATCAAAATAGTTTAACGGTATCTGCATCAGATTTAGAAACCACTATGGCAGCAGTGCTAGATGTAGAATCATCGGATCAAGGTGTGATTGCTGTACCTGCAAAACTATTGCTAGAAACCTTAAAGACATTTCCAGAACAACCACTTACGTTTCTTGTTGGGGATGCCAATACTATAGAAATCAGTTCTAATCATGGTAAATATGCTTTAGCGTATGCGAATGGTGAAGAATTTCCAAAAGCGGTAAGCTTAGAAGATCCAAGTACCACAACTATTCATGGAGATATTTTAGCAACAGCGATTAGTAAAACCATTTTTGCTACAGGTAATGATGACCTTAGACCTGTAATGAGTGGCGTGTTTTTCCAGTTTTCTACCGAAAGCCTTACGTTTGTAGCTACCGATGCGCACAAATTGGTAAAATACACAAGAGCAGATGTACAAGCTTCGCAACCTGCAGAGTTTATCATGCCTAAAAAACCTTTAACCTTATTAAAAGGAATTTTGGCAGGTAGTGATAGTGAAGTGCTTATGGAATATAATGATGCTAACGTGAAATTCTCGTTTGATGGTACCGAAGTGATCTGTAGATTGATCGATGGCAAGTATCCTAACTACGAAGCCGTAATTCCAAAAGAGAATCCAAATAAATTGACAATCGCTAGAAATCAATTTTTAAACTCGGTAAAACGAGTATCGATTTTTTCGAATAAAACAACACACCAAATTCGTTTAAAAATTGCTGGAGCCGAATTAAACATTTCAGCAGAGGATATTGATTATTCTAACAAAGCAGAGGAGCGATTAACGTGTGACTATCAAGGAGACGATATGCAAATCGGATTTAATTCGCGTTTCTTTAGTGAAATGCTAGGAAACCTTACCGCAGATGAAGTACAACTAGAAATGTCTTTACCAAACCGCGCAGGAATCCTTACACCTATCGATGGATTGGATGAAGGAGAACACATTACGATGTTGGTGATGCCAGTGATGTTGAATAGCTAATTATATATAAATTAAGTATCGGGCAACAGCTATCAGACATTTATTATTTTATATCTTATACTTAAAATTCAATCACGATATGTGATTGAATTTTTTGTTTCTAGTCTTCCTTAGCCTCTACTTTAAAAAGTAGTAAAATATTATCTAAAAAAAATCACATTAAATAATTCAGGAAGCATCTTATATGTCCCGTCCTAAAATAACGATATAGAGACGCAATATCTTGCG
>CALFCI010000132.1 GCA_937951135.1 uncultured Aquimarina sp.
AGTCAATGAGGTATATATTAATAAAGACAACGATGATGATTACTATGTATTCCAAGTTTATGATGATGATGGAGATGTATACATTGGCAGTTCAAATATTATAGGGGAAAGCCTAAGTTTTCCAAAAAATGATAGCATTACAATCACAGACCCTATTGTACTAAGGTTACTGGGTTTTTATGAATTAGATAAGAACCAACTAAAAATAGAACGACGGAAAAAATCTGCCTATAGAGAATGGGTAGAAAATGATATTGGAATTGCAAGCAATGATTCCATCCACCTCACAGGGTGGTATTATGCTAAAAAATACAAATACAAAAAAAAATGGCTTGCCAAAACCCATAAAACAGATTTTAGAATGCGGTATGCTCCCAATCTAAAAGCAAGAAAAAAACCAGGATTACTGAATACAACTATATTTTTAATCGAAGAAGGAACTTTCAAAGTAGACTAAGGAGATGTTTTAGTGTATGGCACATCACATGAAATTAAAAAGTACAGCACTACATTACTCTTCATCTCGTTTCAGTACAGAATGCAGCACTGACTGCAATATTGACAATAACACACTAAATACCATTGCCCATAACCAACCATCAACTGTAAATCCATCCACAAAACACCCACCTAACAATACGATTGCAGCGTTAATCACTAGCAAAAATAATCCTAGCGTAACTACCGTAATGGGCAAGGTTAAAAAAACTAAAACTGGCTTTAGAATCGCATTCAACACCCCTAAAACAATAGCAAGTACCAATGCACTTTGATAGCTCTGTATTTCAATTCCGGGTAAGATAGACGCCAATGCAAAAACAGCAACAGCACTCAATAGTAGTTTAATTATAAATTTCATGTCTTCATTATTTACCACTGTGGTTGCAAAAAACTTGCCAAATTTAAACCTGCCTTATCTAGTAAAAAAACCGAACATGTATGAGTTTAAAATTCATGCATACTCGGTTTTTCAATTGCAAATTTTTATGATACGTTTAATTCACATCATTACTTAATGTAACGGTACCATAAGTACCTGGATTCACTCTAGGCACGGTTGCCATATATTCAGTTTCTATAGCATCCAAAAGCTCATTCGTTAATAATGCATGTGCTCTAGGCGTAGGATGCACTCCATCTAAAGAAAAGCCACCTCCACTTACAAATTGAGAAGTAATTAATCCTCCATCAAAAGGAAGCCCGCCGTTTGCAGCTTGCGCTAATATTGATTTCACATCTAAAAATGCTAAATTATTAGCCGTTGCCAATCCTTGAATTGTTGTATTATATGCCGTTTGTGCAGCTGTGATTGCAGCTTGCTCCTCCGGAGTTAACACATACATATCACCTAAAGGTAATGTCACTCCTTGAACAGCCAACTGTCCAGCTTGCTCTTGCGTCAATCCCATACCGACTAACTCGGCAACTTTATCCACATCTAGCTGCCCTATAATACTCGAACTAGGTAATAATATCAAATCTTCTGCTGTCGCCTGCCGTACTTGTCCATACTGCCCTGCATAAATCATAGCTAAGCCTACTCCAAAAGTAGGAGTTAGTATCGGCACTAAAGCAGCTGATATGTCTGTAAGCGACTCATCTTTTATAAGTACCGCACTTGCTCCTGTAGTAGAGAATGTAATTGCACGCTCAGGGAAACCCGCAAAAGCAAAAGCTCCGTTTAACCCAGCAAATGTAGTATTCAGCGTGGGTATTTGAGGGCCAAAAGTAGGATCTAAAGGACTTAAAGGTGCATACGGCACTGTCGTAAAAAATGGTAGCGAGGTCACATCTGGTAAATTCAGTAGTATTCCTTTTGCTCCATTTGCCGTAAGTGCAGCCACCAATTGACTATACACCCCTGCAAAAGCCATAGTATTGGTAATATCATTACTCTCGTATGTGGAAGGGTCTATATTTCCTGTATCATTATGATCTACCCCTATTCCTCCAGAAGTAGCATAAGACAAAATATCATTATTCCCAATCCATAAACTAAAAAACGTAGGATTTTGCGCTACTGCATCTCCAATTACAGATGCCGTTGCCGAAGAAGCGAATCGAGCAAAATATGGATTTGATAATTCTGCTGCTACTCCAGCTACATTACCGTAACCAGGTGCTAATAGATGGAAACTCTTTGCTCCAGGCACTCCCATATTATTAAATCCTCCAGACAAAACACTTGAAATCTCTGTAGTAGGCGTAGCTACTAATCGTTTTGGAGAAAATGCAGGATCATCTGGCGTTCCTTCACCTGTTACTTGCGCTTCTAATACGAATCTATTTTCTAAGATTTGAGTACCACTTAATAAGGCTCCTCCTGTATTATCTTCCATTAATGGCTGAGTAAACTCACCTCCATTCGCAAAAGCAAACTGTTGTGCCATAATATTAGGATATGAATTCTCCTGTCCCGTGCGATATAGTGCTCCATCAGCATATCCTGCGGTAAGAGAATTCCCTAAAGCAACATAATTCGAAAAGTCGACTGTTCCACTTGTATACACTGCTGATTCAACAGGGGTATCAAATTCTGGTTCGCAAGAAAAAAAAACGAGTGCCAAAATGGCTATATATATTCTATTTTTCATAATGCTACATTTTATACGTTAAACCAATTCCAGGTGAAAACACACTAGATTTATAGGTACCTCCAAAAGGCACATTCTGTCCATTCTCTTCATAAAAATCATACGAAGCTTCAACCTCATCAAATCGTAGGTAGAAAAAGGATAGATCGACAGCCCACTTCGGCGTAATCGCATAACTTAACCCTCCAGTATACCCTTGCGAATCGTTTCTTGGAGTTTCTGGAGCAAAATATCCTGCCTGAACAGGAGATTCATCAATATAATACCCTGCTCGAAGCGTAATTTTGGATGTTGCTTCATATTGCAATCCAAAACGATATACCGAAGAATTTTTATAATTTCTAATATTTCGCGAATCTGGATTCTGCGTTGTATTACCAAAATCAATATCCAAAGATTCATAAATACTCCAGTACTGACGATTGTAGTCAAAAGCAAACAACCATTTGTCATAAAATGCATAAGAAAGTCCTACTGATAATTCGGCAGGTAACGGTAATTCTGCATCAAAAGTTGTAGTTCCATTGGTTGCTGGTACTGCTGGAGAGTTTGGTACATTCGCAAATGTTGCTTCTCCTCCTTTAGCTTGTAATATGACTTGACTCCTATAATTGAAACCAATACGAAAATCCTCTGTAGGAGAGACCATCGCGCCAATACTCCATCCCCAATTCGTAACTCCAGAATCATCAATAACCACATTGGAACGCTCCCCTTCAATATCGGTTAAGGTTCGGCTAAGATTACGATTAAAGTTTACAGAACCCGTTACAAAAATGGGGCCCCCTGCAATACTAAAATGTTCTGATAATTTAAAGGAAACTACAGGCTGTATATAAATTGCTGAAAGTGCTATTGTATTCACTAAATGTGATCCTGCCCAGTCTACGGGCCAGTCTACTCGACTACCATAGGGCGTATATATACCTAAGCCCACAGACATCCAATCGTTAACCTTATAAGCACCATATAAATTTAATGGCGTAGCAATAGGGCTATCTGTTTCTGAAGAAATTCCTAATGCGCTATTTTGGTAGATCACATCCGAAAGGACGACACTAACCCCCGCACTTATTGTTAACTTGTTCTCTAAATACACTAATCCCGCAGGATTAAAAAACACAAGCTCTGCACTATTCACAACCGCAACTCCGGTGTGTCCCATAGCAATGGCTCGTTGCCCTTGCACACTTACTCTATATCCCCCAGCATAGGTTAAAACTGCCGAAAGTAATAGTAGTAGCACTAATACACTTTTTTTCATACATCATAGATTTGGTTAATTTCATATTGTGACATCGTAACATGCACTCTCTCAAAGTTATACTTAAATTACGAATTATCCAATGATTTAACCAAAATATTATGCATACATAGCATTTTATACTTGTTTATTACTAAATTCTAAAACTTTTTGCATAAAATCAGAAGGGTTCTCAGCATGTAACCAATGTCCGGCATTGGCAATTTCTTTAAAGATAGCAAGAGGAAACTGTGCTACTATCTTATCTTTATCTTCTTCTTGTATATACTGTGATTTCGATCCTTTAAGAAATAGTATTTCTTTTTCATAGCTATATTGCGCCTCTAGTGGCTTTCCTATTTCCAGAACTTGTGCCGTTAATACGTCTAAATTCATTCGAAACCCTAATTCTCCTTTAGTTACCCAATATAAATTTTTGAGTAAAAACATCCGAATTCCTGGATCTGGCACATAGGACTTTAACACCATGTCAGCTTCATTTCTCGAGGTCACTTCTTCAAAATCTATAGCGTCCAATCCATCTAAAATATCTTGATGGTGCAAGGGATAATACTTTGGCCCTATATCTGCAATCACTATTTTCTCTATAACCTCTGGATAGTGCACAGCAAACAACATTGCTGTTTTCCCCCCCATAGAATGCCCTAATAAATGGATACGTTCTAGTTGATGGTGTTCACAATACTGTTTTAGATCTAATGCCATAACTTCATAACTAAAGGAATTCGAATGAGGGCTACGCCCATGATTACGTTGATCCACAAGATGCACTTGAAATCCTTCAGCTGCTATTTTCTTTCCTAGTGTCTTCCAGTTATCACTCATCCCTAAAAATCCGTGAAGAATTACAAAAGGTTTCCCTTCTCCTATGATAGTACTATGTAGTATTATATTCATGTTTGTATGCTCCTAAAGTTAAAAAATTATTGCAATTTTTTCAAATACATCTGCACTACGTTTTCCAATCCTAAGTATAAGGATTCACTAATTAGTGCATGACCAATAGACACTTCTGCTAGCTCTGGAATATTTGCTGCAAAAAACTTAATGTTGTCTAAAGAAAGATCATGCCCCGCATTAATCCCCAACCCTAATTCATGGGCTATAATTGCAGCTTTGGTATACGGCACTACTGCATCGGCATCCCCTTTTGCATATCCAACAGCAAAGGCTTCAGTATATAATTCTATACGATCTGCTCCTATTTCCGCAGCTCCTTCAATCATTTCGGGTACAGGATCTACAAATACAGACGTTCGAATTCCATACCGTTTAAATTCAGAAATTACCTCTTTCAAAAACCCTTCATGTTTTTGAGTATCCCATCCAGCATTACTTGTTATTGCAGCTACAGCATCAGGAACCAAAGTAACCTGAGTAGGACCAATTGCCGTAACCAATTCAATAAATTTAGGATTAGGGTTTCCCTCTATATTATACTCTGTATGTATCACATCGGTCAATGCATAGGCATCTGCATATCGAATATGCCGCTCATCGGGTCGCGGATGAATAGTAATTCCCTGTGCTCCAAATCGTTGTATATCGGTTGCTACAGTAAGTAAATTGGGGGTATTGCCTCCTCTAGAATTACGAAGTGTTGCTATTTTATTAATATTAACGCTTAATTTTGCCATCATCTTGTATTATAATCACCCAATATTGGATATAAATAAGTATCTAAATCTTTACGACAAGATAAAAACTGGAATGCCTTAAAAACTGTTAAAAAAACAACTGATTTTATAGCTGTTAGCACTTAGCCTTTAGCTTTCGACACTTAGGAATAACCCTTAGCCCTTTTTCAGTCTATTCTCTATATTCTATTCTCTATATTCTATTCTCAAATTTTTGTCATGTACTTAACTATAAAACACAAAAGTACGAACCAATTCTGAATTCTGAATTTAGAATTCAGAATTCATTATATTTTTGAGTATTTTCGTTGTATAGAATTCTTAACCATGAAAACAAGTTTATACATCGTAAACGAGATCGCTCCTTTATCTATAACAGATACCGTAAGTGCTACTCAATCATTATTCAATGATCTTACGTATTCTCATTTCCCAATATTACAGGGAGAAACCTATTTAGGATGTATCTCTGAAACAGATAGTAGGGGTTTTGAAATTGAAAACACTATAGACTCTTACCGGTATGCATTGTCTGGTTTTTTTGTACGGAGTGATTCCAATTGGCTCGATATTTTGGAATCTTTTGCTCAAAATCAATCCAATATTATGCCTGTACTGGATGATGATAATAATTATCTAGGCTATTTTGAATTAAGTGATATCATGGATTTGTTTAACGAAACTCCATTCTTAAGTGAACCTGGAAATATTCTTATTGTAGAAAAAGGCGTGCTTGATTATTCATTTAGTGAAGTCTCGCAAATTGTAGAATCTAATAACGCTAAGGTTCTCGGTGTATTTATTTCTAATATGGAAAATGACGTCACCCAAATCACACTCAAGATCGGAGATAGTGACATCAATAATATTGTACGAACTTTTAGACGGTATAGCTATAATATCGTCTCAAAACATCAAGAAGATAGTTTTTTAAACAATCTTAAAGAACGTTCTCAGTATTTGAAAAAGTATTTAGACATCTAAAAAAATCCGAATACTATTAGAATACTCTAAACCATACACGCTAATTCTTTACGAGAACACAATTATAGTACGCTCAACGTTAAACACAAGACTAATGAAAATAGGTATTTACGGACAATTTTATCATAAGAATTCTGGTATATATATCCAGCAGTTATTAGAAGCTCTAGATAGAAACCATGTAGAGGTTGTGATTGAAAAACACTTTTTAGAGCTCATCAATTTACATGATGATATTGATAAAAGCTATTCTCATTTTAGCACTTTCGAGGAACTCGATACTTCGTATGATTTATTTTTCAGTATTGGTGGGGATGGCACCATATTAAAAACCATAACCTATGTACGCGACTTAGGCATCCCTATTGCAGGTATTAATACCGGAAGACTGGGGTTTTTAGCAACCATCCAAAAAGAAGAGATTCAAGAATCAATTGATCGTATTTTAACGAAGCAATACTATGTATCTCCAAGAAGTATTATAACGATTGCTACCGAACCTGCCACAGACATTTTTGGGGTACTTAATTTTGCAATGAATGAGATTGCAATTAGTAGGCGAAACACTACTGCAATGATCAATGTACATACCAGTCTTAATAATGAATTCTTAACTTCCTACTGGGCAGATGGTCTGATTATATCTACTCCCACAGGGTCTACCGGATATTCTTTAAGTTGTGGCGGACCTGTTATCACTCCTGACACAGAAAGCTTAGTACTTACCCCTATTGCACCACATAACCTTAATGCACGACCATTGATCATACCGGACGATCAAGAAATTAAGCTTCAAGTATCTAGTAGAGAAAATGATTATTTGGTTTCTTTAGATTCTCGGGTGCATACGCTCCCTAATGAAACCACATTAATTTTAAAAAAAGCTCCTTTTAAAATTAACATGGTAATTCTAGAAGGCGATAGTTTCCTAAAAACACTTAGAAAAAAATTACTTTGGGGCGCAGATAAACGAAATTAAACAATAAATTATGCAAAAAATGGTTTTAATACCATAGTATTACGCTCAAATTCTTGTGTACTAAAGTTAATTACTATATTTGCAACCTTTTGAAAATCTTTGGAATACCGAAAATTGCAACTGTACAAGACATCACATGAGCATTCATCACTTGTTAGGGTAGCAAAAAATAATGAATCTAAGCACATGAAATACTTATTTTCTATACTCTGTATATTCGCATATATACAGCCTAATAACGCACAGACCTATGAAATTGGTTTGATTGCAGGGGCTGCTAACTATGTAGGGGATATTGGAAAGACCACTTATATTGCTCCCAATGATATTGCCATAGGCGCTATTGCCAAATGGAATCGAAGTAAGCGACATGCATTTCGAGCATCATTGCTTTATGCCGAGGTTAATGGAAATGATTCTGATGGAGATAATCGACGTAAAGCTCGTGGGTTAGATTTCAACAATACGATTACAGAACTATCCGTTGGTATGGAATACAACTTTTGGGAATGGTATCTGTATAACGATGAGCCACAATTCGTCCCATATTTATATACTGGAATAACAGCTTTTGGCTATCGAAGTTTATACCGAAATGCGACGAATGCTATTATTACAGATAAAGAAGCCTTCAATTTTGCTATTCCAATGGTTATCGGAATCAAAAAAACTTTAGGGCGAAATTTCGTTATTGGAGCTGAACTAGGAGCTCGATATACATTTACTGATAACATAGATGGTAGTGCACCTACAAATAATAACGGGACTGCATTTGGAAATTCAAACACCAATGACTGGTATATCTTTACAGGAGTAACACTATCATATACATGGGGTAAAGTTCCATGTTTTTGTATTTTTTAAAATGGCGACAACACAAGAACTCAATACTAATATTCCTAAGCATATTGCCATTATTATGGATGGTAATGGAAGATGGGCAAAAAAACAAGGTTTTATTAGAGCAATCGGGCATGAAAATGGAACGAAAGCAGTAAAACAAGTCGTAAAAGGATGTGCTGAAATAGGAGTACAACATCTTACATTGTATGCTTTTTCTACAGAAAATTGGAATCGTCCTAAACTAGAAATTAAAGCACTAATGAAAATATTAGTGAATTCGCTAAAAAAAGAATTACAAACTTTTCAAGAAAACAAAATTAAACTCAATACTATTGGTAATCTTGATGCTTTACCAGGAAGCGCTAGAAAAGAACTCCTAGAAGTCATCGAAAAAACAAAGAACAACACACACATGACACTCACCTTAGCACTTAGCTATGGTAGTAGAGAAGAGCTTGTAAAAACTATACAAGAAATAAGTAATAAAGTGAAAAATAATGTAATTTCGCCACATCTTATAAATGAAACAGTCATTAATGAGCATTTGTATACTAGAAATCTGCCAGATGTAGATTTATTGATACGTACCAGCGGGGAACAACGTATTAGTAATTTCTTACTATGGCAAATTGCATACGCAGAATTATATTTTACACATATCTTATGGCCTGATTTTAAAAAAACAGATTTATTTGACGCCATATTAGATTATCAAAAAAGAGAAAGAAGATTTGGAAAAACTAGTGAGCAGCTCAGTTAAAAGAATGATTAGAAGATTACCGATTACGTGTTTTGCAATCTTTGCATATTTTATAAATACACTATCATTATCAGGACAGACTTTACCTACAACTAGTGGGGAAGAATATATCATTGGAGACATTATCGTAACAGGAATTAATAGTTACAACGAGAACACCGTAATTACCTTTACTGGATTAAAGACAGGAGATCGTATTACTTTACCAGGGGAACGTATCAGTAAGGTAATTAAAAAATTGTGGGATCTAGAATTGTTTAGTGACATCAATTTTTATATTACTAGTGTTGAAGGCGACGTTGCTAATTTAGAACTCAATATTCAGGAAGTAGCTGAGCTAGAAAATGTACGTATCGTTGGCAATGGAATGCGTAAAGCTAAAGTAAAAGAATTCATAAAAGATAATGGGCTTACAAAAGGAACTAAAGTTACTGAAAACCTATTAACCACTACGCGCAACTTTATTACAAACACCTATAAGGAAAAAGGGTTTTTAAACACTAAAGTAGTCATTAACACTACTGCTGTTTTAGATACCGTAAAGACAAACAAAGTCAATATGGTGATTAGAGTCGATAAAGGTCCTAAAGTAAAGATCGATAATATTACGATCAATGGCAATACTCAATTTAAAGATGCCAAAGTCCTTGGTGCCATGAAAAAAACAAAATCCAAAAAATTCTGGAGGTTTTGGAAACGCTCTAAATATATTAAAGATGTATATCTAGAAGATAAAGATAATATCATTTCTAAATACAAAGAAAAAGGATTTAGGGATGCTCGAATCACAAAAGATACTTTAATTGTCGATGGTGATGATGTATCTTTAGATATTACCTTAGAAGAAGGAAATAAGCATTACTTTGGTACTATCACCTTTTTAGGAAATAGTGTATACTCCGATCAACAACTAGCACAAAAACTTGTGCTAAAAAAAGGAGATGTATACAATGGTGTATTATTAGAAAAACAAATTGCAGACAATACAAAACCCGATGCAAACGATATTACCAATCTATATCAAAACACAGGATATTTATTCTCTAATATTAATGCTGTAGAGACCAAAATTGAAAACGATACTATTGATTTTGAAATTAGAATTCTAGAAGGGAAACTGGTACATTTCGATCATATTACAATATCAGGGAATAATAGAACCAATGACCATGTTGTTTATAGAAATATCCGAACACTCCCTGGAAATCGATATAGCAAAGAATTAGTCGTAAGAACGATTCGTGAAATTGGACAATTAGGATTTTTTGATCCCGAACAATTAAACCCTGAATTTAAAAATCCAAATCCAAATGAAGGAACGGTAGACATTAACTATGCAGTGGTAGAAAAAGGAGCTAGTCAAATTGAACTTCAAGGAGGTATTGGTGGTCGTGGTTTTATTGGTACTTTAGGACTCGCTTTTAATAACTTCTCCATGCGTAATATTTTTAATGGAAAATCCTACAGCCCATTACCAATGGGAGACGGACAAACCCTAAGAATACGTGCCCAAGCTAGTCAAGCATTTCAAACGTATAGTATCTCTTTTATCGAACCTTGGTTGGGTGGTAAAAAGCCATTTCAATTGTCCACTTCATTCTCACACTCTATTCAATACGCACAAGGAAATAGAACAGCTGATATCGACAAGAGTAGAAGATTTTTGGTCACTGGAGGATCTATAGGAATAGCAAAACGATTAAACTGGCCAGATAATTACTTTACCTTATCTCAGTCCGTCAGTATGCAGCACATTAACCTTAAGAATTTTAATAGAGGGTTATTTACTTTTGGAGATGGATACTCTAATAATCTATCCTATACCATTGGATTAAATCGTAATAACACTGCTATTAATCCAATTTTCCCAATTAGTGGTTCAGAGTTTAATGCTGTTGCAAAACTTACACTCCCATACTCTTTATTTAATGGTGTAGACTATGGTGAACTCGCTGATCAAAGAGCATCCATAATAGAGGAACGTAACAATTTATTCACAACAAACCCACTTAATCAATCTAAACGTACTGCAGAAATAAATGAAGAGATTTCTACTATTGACCAAGAACGTTTTAAATGGTTAGAATATTACAAAATTAAATTTAATGCGGCTTGGTACACTAGCCTTACTAAAGGTAAAAAACCCTTAGTACTGCGTACTAAGGCAGAGTACGGCTTTTTAGGTGCCTACAACACTGACAGAGGGAACATCCCTTTTGAACGATTCCAAATGGGAGGTAACGGCCTCGGAGGTGGTAATTTTGCCAGTACAGAAATTGTCGGGCTAAGAGGTTATGATGATAGAAGTATAGTCCCTGAATCTAGGACTAATACTGTCAATCCTGACAACTCTGAAAATGATGGTGCCATCATTTATAACAAATATTCATTAGAATTAAGATATCCGATCACTTTAAAACCTCAAACCTCTATTTATGTATTAGGATTTGTGGAAGGTGGAGCCGTTTACGATAATTTTAATAACTTCAATCCGTTTCAATTAAAACGATCTGCCGGTGTTGGCGTACGTTTATTCATGCCTGCATTTGGGTTATTGGGTGTTGATTGGGGATATGGATTTGATCCTGTACCTGGTAGTGGCAACAAAGCTAATGGGACTGAATTTAATTTTGTTATTGGACGAGAATTTTAATTTGGCATGATTATTTCATTATAAAAATAGCACTATGAACACAAAAGTATTTTCAATTACCGTTATGCTCTTATGGATTTCATTGGCGCATCATGCTTTTGCCCAGCGAGGCATTAGAATTGGTTATATCGATATGGATTATATCCTAGAAAATGTTGCTGAGTATCAAGAAGCAGAAGCTGCCTTAGAAACTAAAGTCCAAAAATGGAAAGTTGAAATCGAAGCTGAATTGAAAAATGTTGATGAAATGCGCAAAGTACTAGATAATGAGCGGGTTTTATTAACTAAAGAATTGATTGAAGAACGTGAAGAAGATATTTTATTTAAACAAAAAGAAATCTTAAAATACCAACAAGATCGATTTGGTCCTAATGGAGATTTATACATTCAAAAAAGAAGACTCATACAGCCTATACAAGATCAAGTGTTTGTAGCGGTACAAGAAATCGCAAAAAACAAAAAGTATGACTTTATTTTTGACAAATCTGCGGATGTAGTCATGTTATATTCTGCGGATCGATATGATATTAGCGATCAAGTAATGCTGCGTTTAAATCGAGTAACAAAACGAAAGCAAGTGAATAACAAAAGAGAACGAAAGGCATTAGAACGCGCTGAAGAAAGAAATGTAGATCAGGAACGTGAAGTCTCGGATAGAGAACGTAGTAGTCAGAAGAAACAACTGGAACGCGATCAATTATTAAAAGAACGAAAAGCGGCAAGAGATTCGTTACGCGCATCGAAGAAAAAAGAATTTGAAGAAAAAAGAGCAAAATTATTAGCGCTCAAACAAAGTAAAAAAGACTCTATCACACTCTTAAAAAAAGAAAAAGAGCAATTACAAAAACAATAAAGCAATACCATAACACCTTTTAATTTTAAACTTATAACACTATTAACAATGAAACATTTTAAAACACTATTTATAGCTTGTGCATTCATCTTAGGAACATCGAGTTTTGTAAACGCTCAATCTAAAGTAGCACATATCGCTTCTCAAGAACTAGTAGAATCTATGCCTGCTTTTAAAGCTGCAAAAAGTGAGATTGAAAAACTGAACAAAACCTATGATACCGAAATTCGTAATATGGTATTAGAACTTCAAAATACGATTAAGAAATATTCTGCAGAAGCTGCTACAAAAACAAATGAAGAGAACGGAAAAAGACAACAAGAAGTTCAAGCTACAGAAAAAAGCATTGGTGACTACAGAACGAATGCATTACAAGATTTACAGAAAAAAGAATTAGAGCTTATGAAGCCTATTTATGAAACAGCTAGAGTTGCTATTCAGAAAGTAGCTAGAGCACAAGGGTTCCAATACATATTAGATTCTACCACAGGGACTGGAGTAATTATGGCGGATGGAAAAGACCTTATGGTTGATGTAAAAAAAGAATTAGGGATCTAAAAAAGATCTTTTTATATAAAGAGGCTGTCTGAAAAGGTACCTTGGATTGTCAAATTGAATCTACCTTTACCGGCAGATCGATTTTTTGAAATTTTTTAAGCTATTGATTGAAATGGTTTTCGATAGATTCAAACTGACAAGAAGAGTTGTTTTATCTTTTTTCAGACAGCCTCTTTCTTTTTTAATACCAAATGAACATTGTATACATTTAATAAGTGACTATATTTATATCAAATCTGTACAATCTTGATACAACAACAACCCATAGGCATTTTTGATTCTGGGATTGGAGGTACTTCAGTCTGGAAGGAAATTACTGCATTACTACCTTACGAAAACACCATATACTTAGCCGACAGCAAGCATGCCCCCTATGGGCAGCGAAGTACAGATGAGATTATAGCACTCAGCAAAAAAAACACAGAACAACTATTAAGTTTTGATTGCAAACTTATTCTTGTGGCTTGTAACACTGCTACAACAAATGCGATATCAGTACTTAGATCACAATATGACGTGCCATTTGTAGGCATTGAACCTGCAATAAAACCTGCCGCCTTATCTACAAAAACTAAAAAAATTGGAATCTTGGCCACTCAAGGCACATTATCTAGTGCTTTATTTTCAAAGACTTCTGAATTGTATGCCCAACAGACCATAGAGATTATAGAAGTGGTCGGTAAAGGACTTGTGGAACTTATTGAGAAAGGAAAAACCCAAAGTATTGAGATGCGTAATCTACTGCACACCTATATAGCTCCTATGATTGAAAAAAAGATCGATCATTTGGTACTAGGGTGCACACATTACCCCTACCTAACACCCATACTACAAGAACTGTTACCTCAAAGCGTTACTATTATAGATGCAAGTCCCGCAGTGGCATTGCATACACTCACTATACTCCAACAAGAGGGCATAAAAAATAATGATACTACTACACCAGCGACACATCAGTTTTATACCAATATACAAGCCATATCGATATTAGAAACTTTACTCCATCCTACATTACCAGGTACTACAATTGAATACTTAAATTTCTAAATGTAAGTTTTTACCTACATTTATAATTACGTAATAACATTTAATCGAAAATAAATGCATATTAACTATGTTTTTACGTCTATTTTTCGTTTATTTGTAGTGCACCGTACATTTCCTATAAACAATTTCTATAAAGAATGTAATACCCTTTATATACGAAGTGCTTAATGTTATTTCATCATAAAAAGCAATGATCAATAGTATGACTACTAAAACAGCATCCCCAAATGAAAAAGCTACTCTTTATTTTAATAATTTTTGGCCTCTTTAATACTATAGTATCTTATGGTCAAAATGTACATATCGATGGTCGATTAAAGCCGCATTTAGATCGTTTTTTAGAGCTTTGTGAAGCCCGTAACATTAACTACCATGAAAAGCTATTCAAACTTAAAACTATTGACATTGTAGATACGCTTAGTGTTTCTCCACAGGGATCTGCATTAGGAATGTTAACGCGTAACCAAAATAATGCTGTAGAGCATATCATTATTAATTGGATAGCCATGTTAGATCAAGAAATATTAAAAGTTGTGGCATATCATGAGTTTGCACATTATTTTTTAGAATACGAAGGCCATGTTTGTGATGATTGTGGTAAAATCATGTCTATAGTTAACACTAGCTATTTTGATATCGTAACTGATTGGGACAATCAAATCAAAATTCTGTTTGATGAAGCCCCAATTCTAAAAAAACGAAAAGCTATTGCTTATTTAGATATGGAGTAATAGAATTTACGATTTTAGATTTCGTATTTTAGATTTTAAAATTTGAAATCGCATATTGTAACTCTTAATAGTACCCCATTCAATATGCAAATTGTATAATAATAAATAAACATTAAAACGAGCCTAATAATTCGTTTACTCAATCGAGTTGAGCACATGCCTATCACGCTATATTTCATATTAAAATGAAACCGTAGCTACAGCTATGCTTGAATTTTAGTATTCATCTAAACATTATATAATTCAAATTATTTAAGGATCATTTTAAAATTCATTTGGTATAATTCTTATTACCTGATATAAGCACAATACTGGGTCATCTGGCATTTTCACTTTGTGCAACTTCAATTTTAAGGCGAAGCAATATGGTGTACCTCTATTTAAAATAATCCAACAACGCCCCTTTTTTAGCTGCAGAAACAATCAACTCTTTTCCTGAAGATAATACCACACTCCCCCCTTTTCCTTTTTTATACTGAGTTATTGTACTAATATTAACCAAATGACTTTTATGAATTCTTGCAAACCCATGTACCGATAAGGCATCCTCAAAATACTTTAGCGTTTTACTAACTAATTTTTTACCTTTTTCCAGATGCAATATTGTATAATTATCATCAGCTTGACAGTAGATAATCTCTGAAATTTGTAATACCTCAAATCCATCCTGTTGCGGAATTGTAATCTTACCTGCTGCACTACTCATTTTAGGGACTAAAACAGCATCTTGAAGTGCTGCTTCGCGAGTTTTAATGTGCGTTACATGATGCACCGCCGCAATAAGGTTATCGATACCGATAGGCTTTAATAGGTAATACGTAGCCTGTGCATTAAGAGCATCCATAGCATAATGATCATAGGCCGTTACAAAAACAGTTTCAAAAGTACGATCTGGAACTTGATCTAATAAATCAAAGGCATTTCCATAAGGCATTTCTACATCAAGAAATAAGAGATCCGGATCATGAGATTCTAATACTGTTAACGTCTCTTTCACACTAGCTGCCTCGGCAAGAACGGTTACCGAAGGACAATATTTTTGTAAATAATTTGCTAAAATAAGTCGGCTATTCGCTTCATCATCAACTATAATTGCGGTAATATTCATCTGTCTTTATTTAATACGAGTTGCACCTTAGTACCACTGCTATCCGCATTCAAATCGGATATGGATACATCAACTCTATCTTTATACATTGCATTGAGAATGGTAATTCGTTTTTGAATATTACTCATTCCCTTAGAGTTTTGCTTTTTCTGATGTTTTGTTTTTAACGCCACAGATTTCTTTCGTCCAATACCATTGTCTTCGATATGAATCGAAATACTATGGCCCGTTATTTGATCAAAACGAATTGACAACATCCCCTTATCCTCTCGGTAACGTAACCCATGCCATACTGCATTTTCTACATAAGGCTGTAATAACATTGGAGGAATCATATAACTCGAAACGTCAATTGCTGGGTCTACAGTAATGGTATATTCAAATTTATCTTGAAATCTAAAATGCTCTAACTGCACATACAAATTAAGTAATTCTATTTCTTTTTCTAATGGAATAAAATCTTCTTCACTATTTTCTAAAACTGCTCTCATTAACAATGAAAAATCTGTAAGATACCGATTTGCAGCACGCTCATCATTGGTCGCAATAAAGGTATTTACCGAATTTAAAGCATTGAAAATAAAGTGAGGGTTCATCTGAGAACGCAATGACTTTAACTCTAACGTATAATTCGCATAGCGCTGTTGTTTCATGTTACGAAACATAAGATACCCTGCTAACAATAACAATGCTGTTAACCCTATTAAAAAGTAAATGATGATCCGTTGTCGTAAACTTTTATCCAATGCCAATTGCTGCGCTGTATATGACAATTGATACCTACTTTCATTTAAGGCTCTATCTTTTTCAAGACTATTGATTCGATTTTGACTTTCGCTTAACTTTCTACTAAATCGAGCTGCTTGCGTAATTTCTTGCTCTTTTTGAATATATAGTTTATCTATAATCGCTTCATAAATCCTAAAAGTTTCTGCTGCTTTTTTTAATTCTCCTTTAGCACGGTACAACTCTCCTAGTTTTCGGGTCGCATCCTTTTGTACTACCAAATCGTTTTTGGACTTTGCTTCTTTAATACTTTCTTTTAAATAAGGAATCGCTTCATCATATTCAGATTGAGCCGCGTATGCCGTTCCTATTTTATAGTTCTGAACCTGAGTTGTTAATGCCTTTTCTTTTGATTCAATTGCCTCTTCCGACACAGACTCTTGCTTTGTAATCGCTTCAATATCTTCTATGGCTTCTCTTCGTAATTCAATTTCTTTATCGTAACTATTATTTTTATTATAAAAATCTGCGGCCTTAGACCGTTGTCGTGCTGCTGTTTTTTTATCACTTTTACTGGCTAATTTTACCGAATTACCCATATACACTGCAGCACCTTTTACATTCCCTTGTTTTTGTAATACTGCTGCTAATTTTGAATCCAATAAAATAATGCGGCTCGCCATACTATTTTTCTTACTCAGCTCAGATGCTTTTTTATAATTCGTAATTGCTTTCTTATAAACTTTCATTCCATAATAGCAATCTGCAATACCTTGATAAAAATCAACCTGCTCTGCTGTGGTAAGCGTTTTGGAAGATAATTTCGCATAGGTCTGTAATGCAGTTCCGTATTCTTTTTGCACCACCTGAATTTCACCTAATTTAATAGTAACACTTGGATTTTTTTGATGCTGCAAACTAATCTTATAATTGTTTTCTGCAAGATCAGGCTGCTTCCAATACTTATAAATATCGGCTAAAGTTTCAAACAATACTGCTTTTTTATGATATGCATTTAGATCCTCATCTTCTATCGCTTCTAAAGCTAAAGTTATATACTCAATACCAACTGAAGCATCCTTTTTATACTGTTTTTTGGCAGCTACTAAGTTTTCAGTATAGGCTAAAGCTGCTGCATTACTGCCCCATTTTGATCTCGAAGAAACCTTCGGGACTTTAACTGTTGCGTGATCCTCTGCAAAGATTTCAATTTTTTGGGCATCCACAATGGTATAAAATATCGTTGCAAAACTATCATGTTGAATGACCAACTCCTCTCCTACCTTAGCTTTTATCGTAAATGCTCCATATCGATCCGTAAACACTCCTTTTTTTCCAGATACTCGAACTTCTACACCAGCTATAGGATGTCTTGTTTCTTTATCTTTTACCACTCCCGTAATAACAGCGGCATACTCCTGGCCCAATAGTATGGTTGGAATATTCCACAGTAGTATTAATAATAGTATAACCTTCTTCATCATATCGTATTAATCAGGATAAACTTAATCTATTTCTATGGGATACTAAAATGTATGCTATACACATCCATCGTTTTTTAAGGGTGTTGCTGTAAAAACAAAAGCATTCCCTAATCCAAATGACACCTTCACGCATTGACCTGTACTGTTCCCTCAGTTTCTATTTTTAATGGAAAAAGACTGCGGTACTTTTACCAAGTAATTAAAAAACAGAAAACGATGAGAGCATTTATTTTGTATAGTTTGTTAAGCATATTTTGTTTTTCCTGCGTAGGAAACGAATCAAAAATTGCAACAAATGATACCACACCAGAACGCACACATACCTTACATACAACTAAAACTGACACCAACGTTCGAAATATCCAAGTGGCTTTATTATTAGATACTAGCAATAGTATGGACGGACTTATTGATCAAGCAAAAGCACAACTTTGGGAAATTGTAAATGAATTGTCTTATGCTAAATGTGGTCATTATAAGATTCAATTGCAAATCGCACTCTATGAATATGGTAACGATAACCTAACAGCTTCAGAAGGATATGTGCGTCAAGTACTTCCTTTTTCTGATGATTTGGATGAGATTTCTAAACAACTTTTTGCATTGACTACAAATGGTGGAGAAGAATATTGTGGCAAAGTAATCAATACAGCTATCAAACAATTGGATTGGAAAAAAAGTAAGGATCATCTCAAACTTATTTTTATTGCCGGTAACGAACCTTTTACACAAGGCCCATTAGATTATAAGTCAGTAACAACAGATGCTTTAGAAAAAGACATTACCGTAAACACTATTTTTTGTGGCAACTACGATCAAGGGATTACTTCAAAATGGAAAGATGGTGCTATCCGAACTCAAGGAGAATATAGTGCTATTAACTCTAACCAAGCTACAGTTCATATTTCAACACCTTATGATGATACCATTTTAATCTTAAATCGCAAACTCAACAACACCTATATTCATTATGGAAATGTAGGTGCTTCAAAACGTGCAGAACAAGCAAAACAAGATCGCAATGCACAATCCTATAGCAAAGCCAATGCGGTAAGCAGATCGGTGAGTAAAAGTTCTGGATTTTATAAAAACAAAAATTGGGATTTAGTAGATGCTGCTAAAGAAGAAGATTTTGAGATTGAAAGTATCCCTACAGCACAATTACCGGATAGTCTACAACAAAAAAGCCCCCATGAGCTTAAAGCGTATATCGCTAAAAAAAGCGCAGAACGAAAGGCCATTCAAGCAGAAATCCAAACGCTAAACCAAAAACGCATGGCACATATCAAAACGCAGCAAAGTAATGGAGAAAATCCTCTTGAAGCGGCATTGCTTAATGCTATTAAAAAACAAGGGATGAAGAAAGCATTTACCTGGGAGTAGGTAGCGTCGTGTCAAATCTAAAACTTAATATAATCACCAATAGGATTAATGACTCCCGTTTACCGCTGGACAGTTACAATTCCAACGTTCTTTACGTTTTCCAAAATCATATCCTAATGTTAATTGATGAAAACCTCCATTACTAAGCACTACAGAGTTCGACTGATGACTATAGGTATATCCAAACATAAAGTTTTTATAATTGGCGCCTATAAAGGGGGTTACATACTGTAAATTTTGACTCTCTACCGCGCTTCCATCTTGAGTAAATTCTGCACCATCCAAACTACGTCTGTATGAAAGTCCTGCCCACATTCTACCATATTTATACCCACGGTACGCCTTTAAATTCGCATCTATTGTATTTTCTTTGGTTTGATCGGTAAGTTGATACAACACAGATGGTTCTAAGCTCCAAGCCCCTTTACCTATGCCAAATAAATAACCTAATGAAAATATATATCTACGCTGGTTATTCGATTCTCGAATGGGGGTGTCATTATTAAAAATATCTCTTGTCGTAGGTAAAATATTTTTTACTGTAAAGTGCGCGTACCATTCTAAAAAATTATAAGACACTCCAAAATCCATATTAAAATAACCTGCCTTTTGCTCTCGGCCCACAATTACCGGATCTGGATCGGAGGGATCATCTAAGCCCACTAAATCCAAATTAGATTGTATAAATCCTGTACTTAACCCAAAAGAAACTAAATTCAAATCTGTACGGTCTTTTGAAAGTAACAAATGATACGCAAAGGTTAAATAAGCACCTGTTTGAGAAAAACGACCATTCTCATCTTTATACACTATACCTCCAAAACCAAGCTTTTCGCCAGCTCTAAAATTAACATTTAAGGTTTGTAAATTTGGTGCATTATCTACATCAAACCATTGTTTCCTTCCAGTAAGCCTCACCTTATTCGCATTGGCAGCTCCCGCCATTGAAGGGTGTACTAAATATAAATTGTCTGAAAGGTAATCGGTATACACAGGAATTCCTTCTTGAGCATATAAAAACTGAGTAAGTAGTACAGAAAATACTAGAAGATATGTTTTCAAATTCATTCGGGTTTTTAATTCACCTATATTGACATATACGTAAACCATTTAATTACATTAATATTGTATGGCTAAACCATTTCTTATGGCACATTAAAACAGTATTACTCATCCATTACACACAATATTCCTTTTAAGAAACTTGTCTACAATGATTCTTTAGTTTACACTAAAAAAAATGATATAACACTATGTAATGTAATCCCCCCTGACTACAAATATATAAATTTATTTCTCATTTTTGGTTTTTGGCTTACGAGATTAAATTCACACACTTCTAAAAACAATGATTTTTTGAAAATAAATTGGATTCTCAAAAGTATTCTGCATTACTATAGCTTCCTTTTAATACCAAACGCAGTAGTATCATAGTATAAGATAACGGTATTAGATACACTATTAATAAAAAGGTATAGCCCCATCTATTCTTTCACTTTTTAGTAAATTTGCAAAAAAAAGCTATGGAAAAGAATTATGAAATCAAGATTGTACCCACTTCAAATGCTAGTATTGTAAAATTTGAAGCTAATTATTTCTTGACACAACATAGCAGTCATGAGTTTGACAATATTGAACAAGCCAAAAACTCACCTTTGGCGCAACAACTATTCCATTTACCCTTTGTAAAACGTGTTTTTATTGCTCAAAATTTTATTGCAATTGATAAATATGACATTGTGAATTGGGAAGATGTACAGGAAGAAATTGCTTCGCAAATACAAGATCAATTGCGCACAGGAACACCTGTAGTCATTGAAACAGAAAGTACGACTAAAAAAGCAGCCATTACTATATACGCGGAGAGCACTCCAAATCCCGCAGTACTTAAATTTGTAGCCAATAAAAAATTAGTTACTGCTGGTCATGAATTTAAAAGTATAGACGATACAAAAGAGTCTCCACTAGCACAACAACTATTCAGTTTCCCATTTGTAAAAGAAGTCTACTTGGATGAAAACTACATTTCCATACAAAAGTATGATATTGCATCATGGGACGATATCACCTTAGAAATTAGAGAATTTTTAAGAAGCTATTTGGAACAAGGTAAAGAAATCCTATCTGCCAATGCTACCGTATCTAAAAGTACAGTAACACGACAAGATGATACCGATTTTGAAAAACTAGATGACACCTCTAAAGAGATTATAAACATTATAGAAGAATATATCAAGCCTGCTGTAGCTAGTGATGGCGGTAACATTATGTTTGATTCGTATGATCCTAAAGAAAAACTGGTTAAAGTGATTTTACAAGGTGCTTGTAGCGGATGTCCATCTTCAACATTCACTTTAAAAAATGGCATAGAAAACATGCTTAAAGAAATGCTTCAAGGTAAGGTAGACAGCGTAGAAGCCATTAATGGATAATCAATTAAACTCCAAATTGCTGTAAATGATGATCTAAGTGTTTCGCAAATAGAATATTCCACTCACTACTGGTAAGTACTCCAAAAGAATGAGAGCGTTTCAAATGGAAATGATCTTCTCCGAGTCCTTTTGTTTTATGAAGATAATCCGCCAATCTATTTTTTTCAGCTTCAAAATCTTTATCTGTTTTGATAATGAACTGCGAGGCTGTCCTACCATTTCTGGAATAGGGCTTTTCCCCCACAACAATAGGCCTCACAAAGCGTTTTAAGATCCATTTTTTTAACCCTTTAGGCTTTGGGTGAATATCTTCATATACCATTTCGTATGTTACGTTACAGTGTGCTAACATTTGAGCAACATTCATTTTACCCCATTCTGGCTTTGATTCAGGAGTAAGCTCATTCATTCGATCGATGATCCTGATTACATCATCTTCATTGAATATATTTATCATGGAGTTGTTTCGTTTAATAGTAAAGCATCGCAATGTAATAAAATGTTAGGACATTCACTTAAATTCACGATAATATCCCTTAATCAATTCACATTCAACATTAAAAATACAAGTATTTTACGGCTTTCCATTACTCTTAAACAAAGATAACTTTATACTATAACTCTAATATCCGAAAATAAAAAGTCGTTCTTTATCTATTAATATAGACATATCCTGCCTTAAATTTTTGTATTCCACTTCCATTTTCATAGGTGACAACATAATAATACGTTCCAACTGGCAATTGATCCTCTTTTTTAATCGTTATCCTACCATTACTTGTTCCTTCAAAATAACGACTACCGGGTTGTTCGTATCCTTGTTGTTCAAATACCAATACTCCCCATCGATTATAGATGCGTAAGGTATTATTTGGAAAATTTTGTAATCCTACAATTCTAAATCGATCATTAATCCCATCCCCATTAGGACTCATCCCTGTATAGACCACAAAGTCATCATTACTAGTAATGGCAATAATCGTCTTGTCTTCGGCATCTCCATCACCATCAGCATCCATATTAGTAGGATCTGTAGGATCATCAGAAAGATCATTCACGACACTCCCGTCTGGTAAAAACCCTGTAACTAAAGCCTGATTCACAACTTGACCTGCAAAAAGGTCACGTTCTTGTAAAGGGTATATCGCCGTAAAGGTGGTACTATCCGACTCTCCTACATTCAGGTTTATTGTAGTTCCAGTAAGTACTACTCCTGTAAGTCCATCTGAAATAGTAACCCCCGTGAGATCAACATTACCCGTATTGGATATGGTAAAGACATAGTGCATTTCATCTCCAACGTTAGGAACTCCATCAGAATTCACATCAACATATATTCCCGATTTTGTTAAGGCTAGATTAGGCCGCTGTGGCAATGGCATAATGGTCATATCATTACCTGGATCAGCATCTCCATCCTCATCTACAGCCTCATCTCCATTATCAGAAACATCCATAATATCAATTCCAGCAGGATCTTGTCCCGTAGCCATAGCACTATTCAATACTTCTCCGGCGTTCAAATCTGATTGTGTAATCGTATATACTGCAGTTGCAATCCCTTCTGCTCCCGGAGATAACACTGTAGGTGTAACAGGAAAGCCCATTCCACCGAGGAACGCATCATCAATAGTTGTATTTTGAATCGTTACACTTCCTGTATTTGTTACTGCAAACGTATATTCAATCTGATCTCCCGCTTGTACCATGCTATCCCCTGTTATCAAGGAAGCTGTTTTTACTAAACGTATCGAAGGGTTTTGAATAATTGGAGTAATCGTAGGATCATTTGGCGCTGTCGTATTTGGGTCATCAGAACTATCCATCACCGTAACTCCGCAAGGATCTTGACCATTAGCAATTGCCGTATTCACCACTTGACCTGCATCCAAATCTATTTGAGTGATTTGATGAGTTACAGTAAAAATTGCAGTTCCAAAAGCAGGGATTGTAGTAGATACAGGAGAAATACTTCCTATGTCTGCATTCATATCCGACAATGTCACATTACTAATCACCACTTCCTTGGTATTCGTTACTTCGATTTGGTACGTTATCACCTCTCCCAACATATCATAAGCACCATCAAAAGCTGGCAACGCAGTTTTTGTAACGATAAGTTCTGGTCTAGGACTTACAGTAACTGTATACGTATAAGCATCACCAACACAACCGTCTGGACTTGTTGGAACAATCGTATAAATCACCGTTTGTATTGTATTTGTACTATTTACAAGAATATCCGTAATACTCGTTGCAGTACTTGTAGTTGTCGTCTCCCCTGCTACATTCGCATTGGCTGCTGCACTCCAACTAAAGGTACTGCCCGCTAGATTTACATCGCCTGTTAAATCGTGACTAAGTGCAAC
>CALFCI010000133.1 GCA_937951135.1 uncultured Aquimarina sp.
ACGCCATGCGGATGGCTCAGGTCGCGCTGTGGGTGATGTGCATTTACAGCCCTTTATAGTAGTGCTTAAACCCTTAGGGACTATGGATGATTTGGTAGAGCTCGCTTGGTTGAGTACCATGATGTTTAGTGGTCGGATAGAGAACTATCATGATGATGGCATTCATAAAAAACACAAAGACACGATCATTCATAATGCCTTTATCGAGTCGTATGATATTTTTGGGAATTATTATGAAGAACAGCAAGGTCGTGTTATAGTGCTTAAAATCGCACCGCAATACGTAAAAGTTATGGAAAGCGATTTCGAAACCAGTATGAATCCCAGTCAACCTATGGAAATGAATCCGAAAGGGTTGTTGAGCAGGGAATCGTTTGAGGAGGAAACTGTGATTACGGCTATTTCATGGAAAAATGTGGATACAGGAGATCAAGATATTACTGAAATTGGGTATGCCCAAAATGTGAGTTTAATTGCGGAGTTTAAAAACCCTGTAGGCAGTACGGCTACAATTACCATAGAAAAGAAAGACGGCTCTGAGTTTGAAAACGGACAAAAAGAACTTTCCTTTACTGAAACCATTACTGATGGAAGTATAGAACTTACGCCTATGGAGATTAAAACCCAGTGGGAAGACTTTAAAACTGCAGATATTGATGAATTGGTGGCTAAGGTTTCTCATAACGGGGTAAATAAGCCTAGTAAACCCTTACAAATAACACCACTGCCAAAAGTTCAAGTAAGCTTCAGACCTCACAAAGGATATAAAGGTGAATTTGGTTTCGATTGGATTAGAATGGGAGACACAAAACGAAATGGAGATAAGGATTGGTATGCTAATTTAATGGGAAAATATTTTACAGATGCTGCGTTTACAATTCCAAATACAGATATTAACGATTCTACAAAAACTAGTTTTTGGAAAAAAGATTTAAAAATGTATGATACTTGGCTGAAAAGCTTTAAGCAAAAAATAGATATCGATTGGAAAAAGAAAGCTGGTAGAAAAGATTTTCTATACCCTGTTCCAATGATTACTTTATTGCCAAATGATAATGAGGCAACATTGGATGTTCATATAGAAATAAAGCAAAAGCCAAAAAAAATAATACTTAAACCGCAAACAGAAAACACAGGGATACAATTGAGTACAACAGATATTACTATAAAATCAGGTGTGTTAGAAGGTTTTTTAAAGGTAAAATGCACTAAAGCACTAACAGATGATTTAATCGTCGATGTATTAGCTGATGACTTATTATGTGGACAATTTATGGTTTTACAAAATGATGCTAGTGTAGTTAGAGATATTAATGTGGTTTTGGTAGATGTACTATCGGATATTAATGGATATGGTAAAGATGCTACAGGGTCTCCTGTTTTTGGAGGTACATCCATGTTAAATAAGACTTTAAAACAAGCTTTGGTTAAAGGGAATGTAAAAGCTTTGAAAGCAAAATTAGATGTAAAAGGTTCCTACGTGCCAATTTTAAATATAGAAATTTCTAATAGTTTCCGAGATAAGTTTGCGACTAAACATGGCAAAACATATAGGATAGATAAAAATAGTGGAGATGTATTACAATATTTAAATGATAAGTTTGATGATCAATTTAGTGATTATCTTAAAAATAATAAGGTAGACTATCGCGTGTATTTTATTGGAGAAACTGGTGCATGGAATGGTTTTGCTATGGCAACCCAAAAAGCAGGAGTTTACTTTCCAGGTCATAATGATGCAACCATACCGCATGAATTAATGCATGCCATGGGATTGCCGCACACATTTGTAAATAGTGAAGCCGATGCAGCTGCTAAATATACCTATAAAATTGGACAAACAACCAATGTAATGGACTATTCACATAAAACCATGTATGGTAATATGGACAGAAATCATTTGTTTTATTGGCAGATGAAAGTCTTAAATCCAAAACTAAAATAACATGAAACTTAAATTAATCATATTCATTATTAGTTTTGTAGTAACAAGCTGTAATGGCCAAAAAGAATATACTATTATGACCACAGAAAAATTTGATGTAGAAGCTCATGTAAAAAGGTTTGAGGAATCTCCAGAAGACGAAAATGGAGATGTTTTAATTTTAGAAGACAGCACTAAAATACGGCAATCTCTAAGTGCAACAGGAGGTGCATCAGAAATAATAACACCACCTAAACCTGCTTTTTATAAAATTAGAAAAAAATATTTTAAATCTACATATACACTAGAACTAAAAGGAAATACAGTTGGCGGTATGAGTATAGGGATTTGGCAATTTTTCGATGAAAAGGGTAAATTACGTAAAGAGGTTAATGAAGATGAAAAATTAGATGGTCACGATTATCATAAAGCATTAGAGTTTTTAGAAAAAGAAAATTGGATAACCATAGAAACAGGGCAAGGTAGAGAACGCTTTTCTTTAGACTATGAAAAAGACGTTTGGTACATTACTATTATGTCTAGACCTTGGAATGGCAATTTTGAAACATATTACGAAGTAGATGCAAATACTTTAAAAATTTTAAAGAAAACAGAAACTCAACTTGGTGATGAATGACTTATTTAAAAAAGTAAATAATGGTCAGTATTTTAAATACCTATACTTGTATCGGATATTGTGACAGACTTCACAGCGTCCGCATGAATTATAGCATGTAATGGGCTTTGTCATAGTTTTGTAATTCAGGTACTTATCATTTAATTATATGAAAACAGATAATATTATGGATTATTTTAAAATACGAAACCATATCTGGTATTGGCAATGGAAACAGCTATGGGAAAATTTAGAAAAAGAATAAACAGAACATTAAAATACTTTCTATTATAATCATGGAGGGTTTATTGTTTAGTAGCTGTACGGCACAAAAACAACAAAAAATGAAAATTTACGTATTAATATTATTTTGTTCTTTTAATTTAATTTGCACCTCTCAAAACATTGGTTCATATCTTAATAAAACTCTGATATCTAAAGTTGGATTTACTTGTATGGAAACATCTGAGCCAAATCCATGCGCAGGAAATGAGATTTATGCAATAGTTGAAATAGATAAAGAATTTATCCTAATTTCAGAAAAAACGATATCAACTTGTGGCGGAGAAGAGCATAAAGAAATAGGACGTTATAAATGGAAACAAATAGGAAATAAAGTAATGATTTATTATGAATCAAAAAACAGCATATATGCTAAAATTCTATTATTCAAATTTAAAGACACCAAAATAATTGGTGAAATTGAATATCCAAATGGAAAAATAGAAGAAAAAATATTTGATCAAATATAAAAAGATAACGCTCAGTATTTGAATGTGGAGATTATAACTTTTCCTATTATATTAGAAGGTTCGAAGTATGATTCGTCTAAAAAGCATTAAGATTGGCTCTATATCGTGGAGGGAATAGTTAAATGAATCTTATAAAATAAACCAAGCGCATATAAAAAAAACAGGGTCTATATCGTAAGATATAGACCCTGTTTTTATACAATAGAATACGATAATTTAAGATTCTTCAGCAGACTGCTCTTCCTTCTTAATAGCAATCACAAGCTCTTGAGCATCTTCATCAAGATCCATAAAGATACTGTCTCCTTCTTGCAGATTGGCACTAATAATCTCTTCGGCAAGGGCATCTTCAATATACTTTTGAATGGCTCTTTTTAATGGACGCGCTCCATATTGTTTGTCAAAACCTTTGTCCGAAATATAATCTTTAGCTTTTTCACTTAGCGTAAGATCATACCCCAAGCCTTTAATTCTTCCAAATAATTTTGCCAATTCGATATCAATGATTTTATGGATATCTTCTCTTTCTAATGCATTAAATACAATTACATCATCTACACGGTTTAAAAATTCTGGTGCAAATGCTTTTTTCAATGCATTTTCGATAACCCCCTTAGCATGATCCTCTGCTTGTGTTTTCTTAGCAGCAGTACCAAAACCAACACCTTGTCCAAAATCTTTTAGTTTACGTGCGCCAATATTGGAGGTCATGATGATAATCGTATTTCTAAAATCGATTTTTCGACCTGAACTATCGGTAAGGTACCCATCATCTAGTACTTGAAGCAACATGTTAAACACATCTGGATGTGCTTTTTCAATTTCATCTAACAGTACTACGGCATAAGGTTTACGACGCACTTTTTCTGTAAGTTGACCTCCTTCTTCATAGCCTACATATCCCGGAGGTGCACCTACAAGTCTTGAAATCGCAAACTTCTCCATGTATTCACTCATATCGATTCTAATGAGTGTGTTTTCATCATCAAACAATTCTCTAGCCAATACTTTTGCCAATTGCGTTTTACCTACTCCGGTCTGTCCTAAGAAGATAAAAGAACCAATAGGCTTGTTAGGATCTTTTAAACCAGCTCTATTTCGCTGAATTGCCTTTACTACTTTACCAACAGCTTCATCTTGTCCAATAACTTTTCCTTTGATAAGCTCTGGCAATTCTGCTAATTTATTACTTTCGGTTTTTGCAATACGATTTACAGGAATCCCCGTCATCATAGAGACTACATCGGCTACATTTTCTTCATCGACAGTTTCCTTATGAAGTTTGGATTCTTTTTCCCATTGTTCCTGAGCAGAGGCTAATTCTTTCTCTAAATTTTTCTCATCATCTCTTAGCTTAGCCGCCTCTTCATATTTCTGTTTTTTGACAACTTTATTCTTAAGTTCTCTTACGTCATCTAGTTTCTTCTCTAGAGTTAATATTTTTTTAGGGACATCAATGTTTGTAATATGCACTCTTGAGCCCGCTTCATCCAAAGCATCAATAGCTTTATCGGGTAAGAATCGATCTGTCATGTATCGATTGGTTAATTTTACACAAGCTTCAATCGCTTCAGGTGTATAAATTACATTATGATGCTCTTCGTATTTTTCTTTAATATTATTTAAGATCTCTATAGTTTCCTCGATGTTTGTAGGTTCTACAATTACCTTTTGGAAACGACGCTCTAAAGCACCATCTTTTTCGATATATTGTCTATATTCATCAAGAGTAGTGGCACCAACACATTGAATTTCACCTCTAGCTAATGCGGGTTTAAACATATTAGAAGCATCTAAGCTACCTGTTGCTCCACCAGCACCTACGATAGTATGAATTTCATCAATAAATAAAATGATGTCCTCATTTTTTTCTAATTCATTCATTACCGCTTTCATGCGTTCTTCAAACTGACCACGATATTTTGTGCCAGCCACTAAACTAGCTAAGTCTAAAGTAACCACTCTTTTGTCAAATAGAATACGAGACACTTTACGTTGAACAATACGTAATGCTAAACCTTCTGCAATAGCAGATTTACCTACGCCAGGTTCTCCGATAAGTAACGGGTTATTTTTCTTACGTCTACTTAAGATTTGAGATACCCGTTCGATTTCCTTTGACCGTCCGACTACAGGATCCAATTTTCCTTCTTCAGCCATAGCAGTAAGGTCTCTTCCAAAATTATCAAGAACAGGAGTTTTTGATTTTTTAGCAGATTTATTACCACCTCCAGGCGTATTAAAAGGGTTTTCTTTAGCACCATCACTAGTAAGATCATCATCCTCAGAAAAGGATTCTGCCTTTGGGTTTTCTATATATTCTTCTTCGTTTGTTATCATAAACTTAAATTGATCTTTAACATTATCATAATCTACTTTTAAGCGATTTAAAAGCTTGGTAGTGGGGTCATTTTCATTACGTAATATACATAATAACAAATGTGCAGTATTAATGTATGCACTTTGAAATAGTTTTGCTTCTAAAAATGTAGTTTTTAATGCGCGTTCTGCTTGTCGCGTAAGATGCAAATTCTTTTTTTCATTAGATGCTACTGTGATATCGAGGTTTGCAGGACTTAAAATCTCTACTTTTCTTCTTAAGATTGTTAAATCAACTTCCATCGCATCAAGTATATTGATTGCTTTTCCATTACCATCTCTCAATAATCCCAACATTAAATGTTCCGTACCTATAAAATCATGACCAAGTCGTAGTGCTTCTTCTTTGCTGTAGGCAATTACATCTTTAACTCTAGGTGAAAAATTATCATCCATATATGCTATCTTCTTTTCGTTAAAACTAAAATAGTAATTTTTCCGATGATATCGGCAAAACTATACCTTAAAATTCTATATGTCGAATATACTACATTAAGGACAAACAAGAGAGAGGACGTTTCTATAGTTTATTGAAGCGATGTACTGTTTTAGTACCGAGCCAATTAAGTGATGAGAGAAGATGCTTGTATCGTTAAATATTATAATTGTACAACACTATGTTTTTAATCATTTGGATAGTGGTGTTCTTTTTTTAGGATAAAAAATAAGTAAACGATACGCTTAGATATCAATATAGAACTCCTTATGTTATTGTCAATACAATAAAAATTAAATCAGTAATATATGTAAATAGGTGAAAAATATATAAAAAACAAAGTATGTTATAAAAGCACTTATTAACGATTCCTAAGGAAGTAAGGATGTTATTGTTAATAAATTTCGTATATTACAGGTGGCTTGATGTATGTTTGATGCCTTAATTTTTGTAAATTAGCGCGTTAATTAAATAATGTTTTTTATGGCTGAAGGAGAAAAGCTAATACCTATTAATATAGAGGATGAGATGAAATCGGCATACATCGATTATTCGATGTCTGTTATTGTATCGCGTGCCCTACCGGATGTACGTGATGGGTTAAAGCCTGTGCATAGACGTGTTTTATACGGAATGCATGAGTTGGGTATTAGGGCAAATAGTGCGCACAAGAAATCAGCAAGAATTGTAGGAGAAGTATTAGGTAAGTATCACCCACATGGAGATACTTCTGTATACGATACCATGGTGCGTATGGCACAAGAGTGGAGTTTACGGTATATGCTAGTTGATGGTCAAGGTAACTTTGGATCTGTAGATGGGGATAGCCCTGCAGCAATGCGATATACGGAGGCTAGGATGAAAAAAATATCCGAAGACATGTTGGCGGATATCGACAAGGAAACTGTAGATCATTCGTTAAATTTTGATGATACCTTATATGAACCAACGGTATTACCAACAAGAGTCCCAGGATTATTGATCAATGGCGCATCCGGAATTGCAGTAGGAATGGCAACCAATATGCCACCACACAACTTAACCGAAGTCGTAGACGGAACTATAGCCTATATTGATAATAATGATATCGAAATAGACGAACTAATTACGCATATTAAAGCACCGGATTTTCCAACAGGAGGTACTATATATGGATATGACGGAGTGCGTGAAGCATTCAAAACAGGTCGTGGTCGAATTGTAATTCGAGCGAAAGCAAGTTTTGAAGAAGTGAATGGTAGAGAGTGTATCATCGTTTCTGAAATTCCATATCAAGTGAATAAGGCAGAAATGATTAAGAAAACTGCCGATCTTGTTAATGATAAAAAAATAGACGGTATTTCTTCTATTCGAGATGAATCGGATAGAAAAGGAATGCGAATTGTATACATATTAAAGCGAGATGCAATTCCTAATATCGTACTGAATTTACTCTATAAGTATACCGCATTACAGTCTTCATTTAGTGTCAATAATATCGCACTAGTGAACGGAAGACCTCAATTGTTGAATGTAAAGGAGATGATCCATTATTTTGTGGAACATCGCCATGAGGTTGTAGTACGCAGAACGAAATATGAATTGCGTAAAGCAGAAGAGAGAGCCCATATTTTGGAAGGATTGATTATTGCTTCGGATAATATTGATGAAGTGATTGCTTTAATACGGGCTTCTGCAAATACGGATGAAGCACGAACTAAATTGATGGAACGCTTTAAATTGTCTGAAATTCAGGCAAAAGCAATTGTAGAAATGCGATTACGTCAATTAACAGGACTAGAGCAAGATAAGCTTAGACTTGAGTTTGACGAATTAATGAAAACCATCGAAGATTTAAAAGATATTTTGGCGCGAAAAGAGCGTAGAATGGAAATCATTAAAGAAGAATTGATCGAAGTTCAAGAAAAATATGGTGATGAGCGTAGATCTCAGATTGAATATGCAGGTGGAGATTTAAGTATTGAAGATATGATTCCAGATGAAAAGGTAGTAATTACTATTTCACATGCAGGATATATTAAGAGAACCTCACTTACAGAATATAAAAAACAAAATAGAGGTGGTGTAGGTCAAAAAGGAAGTACAACACGAAATGAGGATTTCTTAGAACATCTTTTTGTAGGAACGAATCATCAATATATGTTATTCTTTACACAAAAAGGAAAATGTTTCTGGATGCGTGTATATGAAATACCTGAAGGAAGTAAAACGTCTAAAGGAAGAGCGATTCAAAACTTGATTAATATTGAGAATGATGATAAAGTAAAAGCATTTATCTGTACTCAAGATCTTAAGGATGAAGAGTATATCAATTCACATTATGTGATTATGGCAACTAAAAAAGGTCAGGTGAAAAAGACTTCTTTAGAGCAGTATTCAAGACCAAGAACAAATGGTATTAATGCCATTACGATTAAGGATGATGATGAATTGCTAGAAGCAAAATTGACCAACGGCAAGAGTCAGGTAATGTTAGCCGTAAAATCTGGTAAAGCAATTCGTTTTGAAGAAGAAAAAACACGACCAATGGGACGTAATGCTTCTGGTGTACGTGGAATTACATTAG
The DNA here is from genome assembly GCA_937951135.1 of uncultured Aquimarina sp. Taxonomy (GTDB): domain Bacteria; phylum Bacteroidota; class Bacteroidia; order Flavobacteriales; family Flavobacteriaceae; genus Aquimarina. The sequence goes on from CALFCI010000133.1 coordinate 8,674, forward strand.
CGCATGACAAAGATGAAGTGATTGGGATGGTTGCAGTTGATGATATGGAAAGTAATATTTTAGTAGTTTCTGAAAATGGATATGGAAAACGATCTAGTTTAGAAGATTATCGTATTACGAATCGAGGAGGAAAGGGTGTGAAAACAATTTCAGTTACCGATAAAACCGGTGGGCTAGTAGCGATTAAAAATGTTACAGATGCCGATGATCTTATGATTATTAATAAATCTGGAATTGCAATCCGACTTTCTATAGAAGAATTAAGAGTGATGGGGCGTGCCACTCAAGGTGTGAGATTAATTAATCTGAAAGGTAAAGATGCTATTGCGGCAGTAGCCAAAGTGATGCATGATGATGAGGAAGTAGCAGAATTAGATGAATTATCAGACGAAAATGAATCTGAGACCAATATAAATACTGATAGTGCTGATGATGGCACAACTATTGATGAATAATAATTACTAATTAAATATTTAAAAAAAAAAATATGAATACTAAATTTGTATTAGCATTTTTCCTAGCAGTAAGTACTTTAGGATTTTCGCAGAGAAGTGAACTTAAACAAGCAGCTAAATCATTTAAAGCAGGTGATATCGATGCTACTATGGCTACACTAAAGAGTGTAGAAGGTACCATAGGCGCTGCGAATATTAAATACCAATCTCAATTTTATTATTTAAAGTCAGCGGTATTGTCTAAAGGAAGCTCTGATGAAAGTATAGAAGGAGCTGCTGAAGCTTTTGCTAAGTTATTTGAACTTGAAAAAGCGAATGGTGAATCGAAATTCGGCCAAGAAGCTAGAGTGAATTTAGTTGCTCTTAAGCGGACTTTAGATACTAAAGCAATCGCAGATAATAACCAAAAGCGGTACAAGAATGCTGCTAAAAAGTTTGTGCTTTTGCATAAATTGGATCCAAAAGATACGATTTCTTTGTTTTATGCTGCTTCTAATACCTTTAATGATAAAGATTACGAGACTGCGGTATCGTATTACACTACATTGAAAGAACTTGGGTTTACCGGAGTATCTACACAGTTTTTAGCGACTAGAAAGGAAGATGGTGAAGTATTATCTTTTCCTTCTGATGAAGTAAGAAAAAGTTACATCAAAAAAGGAGATTATGAAAATCCAATAAACCGTAAAACAAAATCTAGAACAGCAGATTTAGCAAAATATTTGACACTAAGTTATATCGAATTGGGTAAAGAAGATGAAGCTATGAAGGTTATGGAGGAAGCTAAGCGTGAGAATCCAAACGATACAGCTTTGTTATATGCACAAGCAGATGTGTTTTACAGTTTAAAAAAATTGGATGAGTATGGTAAAGTAATGCAACAAATTATAGCATCAGATCCTAATAATCCAGATTTATACTATAACTTAGGAGTAACTACAGCGAGTTTAGGAGACAATAATAAAGCGATGGAATATTATAATAAAGCTTTAGAGTTGAAGCCAGATTATACTTCTGCTCAAATTAATATTGCTTCTATATATTTAGCTGAAGGAGCTAGTATTGTAACAGAAATGAATAGCTTAGGAACATCTAAGAAAGATTACAGACGTTATGACGTATTAAAAGAAAAGCGAAATGAGGTGTACAAAAAAGCTGTACCGTATTTAGAAGGAGCTTTGAAAAGCACACCAGATAATACGCAAGCAATACGTATATTGATGAATATCTATGACCAGTTAGATGATCCTAAAGGTGATGATATGAGAAATAAATTAAAAGCACTTGAAGGAGGTAATTAGCTCAGCAATGAGTAACCTGTGGAAAGGATAGTAAAAAAGCCAATATGCGAATAGCATATTGGCTTTTTTTATGTTGTATGATGAATGCTGTTTTTACTATCGAATGCTAGTCAATATGTAGTATTATACAATTTACAATTTACGATTTCGTATTTTAGATTTTGAAATTGCATATTGTAATTTTTAATAGTACCCTATTCAATATGCGAAAAAGTTATATCCAAATTGAATTATATAGGAAATGATATCGGTTCGCGTTGTAGTAATTGAATATGATCTTGTAGTCGTTCTTTTACGATATTCATCATTCGTTTATTTAAGGCTGAAGAGTCTTGAATATATTGAATATATTCTGCTACTGTAAATTGACCAATGATCATGCCCTTCAAGCTATTCCTTAGTTTAGCGTCTTTTTGTATGGCATTGTCAATGTATGTCAATTGTTGATCTACAGTAAGATCAAAAAAAAGGTTTTTGTATTTATGGATATAGTTTCTAAATACAGCTACAAATAAATCATTCTGCAATTTAATAACAGGGCGCAAGGTTTTGTTTTGAAACTGTTCTGCTTCAGACATTTTTGAAGTCACAGTAGCGTTGAGTACTTGAGGACGCATAGCGAGTAATTGTTGAGCTCTTTTTTCCATAATGCAACGAGATTATCGGTTAATACTAAAATACTCCTTTAAAAATACAGATAAGTTGTTTTAATACATTGCAATAGCCCATAGAGTTGTAAACCAGTTATAAACAAGTATTCGTTGAAGTTTGTAGACTAGAAATTAGATCGCTACGCTTTTAGAGACTAGAATTGAGACAAATACAAAGTGATAAGTGATAAAAAATGTAGTTGTTTTAAGACTCTGAGACTTTGAAACTCATTAGCTTTAACCGAAAACACTCCATTTACCGTTGCCTAAAATGTGGCGAGACCTCTTCGTTAACTGCGGTAATGAAATATTGGGTATCACCCAACCATGAAATTTTACCGAAACGTTCGATATAAGTAAGTTTTACATACCTTCCTTGTAATGCTTCTAGTTGCGCTATTATCGTTTCATCTTTTTGCTCTACAGAAAAGCTAAAAATTTGTGCACCAGAAATCCCTTGACTAATTTCTCCTTCCCAAGTTTTTATGAGTGCCCCTCGGTGACTAAATTTGATTAATTCGCCACTACGGGTTCCTTGACTATAGGTGCTATAATATACGGCAACATACCATATAGAAAATAAGGCGATTAAACCGATGATAATAAGGAGCAATGTCTTTTTCAAAAGTATTAATTTTAATTTGGTTAGTAGAAAAGTTTTAGTTTTTCAAAGTTTCAAAGTTTTTTAGTCGTAGCTGCACTATTCACTATTCACTATTTTCTTTTGCCTCTTTTTCTATTCTCTATTAGTCTCTAAAAGCGTAGCGGTCTCATATCTAATAAAAACTATTCTTCTTCTTTTGCTCTATTGATAATCGCTTCGGGAAGGGCTTTTTTAGCTTTAGCGCCCATTTTCTTTAATTTTTCTACACTTGAAATCAAGTTACCACGACCATCTACCAGTTTATTCATAGCAGCACTGTAATCTTTTTTAGCATCGTCAATTTTTTTACCTACACCAGTAAGGTCTTTTACCAGGCCTTCAAATTTATCATATAAAGCACCAGCTTGCCGTGCAATTTCGATGGCATTACGTTGTTGTTTTTCATTATTCCACATGGTGTCTATAGTACGCAATGTGGCTAATAATGTAGACGGGGTTACAATAACGATATTTTTTTCAAAAGCTTTGGTATATAATGAATTGTCTTCATTAATAGCAATAGCAAATGCAGGTTCTATAGGGATAAATAGCAATACAAAATCGGGGGACTCAATAGTGTATAAGTCTTGATAGTTTTTTTCTGATAGCTGCTCTACATGGCGTTTTACCGCAGTAATATGCTCTTTAAGATATGTCGCTCTTAAGGTATCATCATCTTCGTTTACCCAACGTTCGTAAGCTGTAAGGGTTACCTTAGAATCGATGATCATTTTTTTATTATCGGGCAGATGGATCACTACATCGGGTAATACCCGTTGTCCTTCGGCAGTTGTAAAGCTTTGTTGTACAAAATATTCTCTATCTTTTTCTAGGCCTGATTTTTCGAGTACCCGCTCTAATACCAGTTCTCCCCAGTTCCCTTGCATTTTGTTATCCCCTTTTAAGGCTTTGGTAAGGTTAAGCGTCTCCTTACTCATTTGTTCATTAAGGTCCTTTAGTCCCAAGATTTGTTGTCGCAATGCTGCATGATAGTCAATACTTTCTTTATGGGTACGGTCTACTTTTTGTTCAAACGTATGTATTTTTTCTTGTAGTGGCGTCAATATATTTTTAATATTCTCTTTGTTCTGCTCCGTAAATTTATTTGATTTTTCTTCTAAAATTTTGTTCGCCAAATTCTCAAATTCTTTGGTGAATTTTTCTTGTAATTGGTTGACTTCGGCTTTCTGTTCTTTATTTTT
>CALFCI010000134.1 GCA_937951135.1 uncultured Aquimarina sp.
TCAATAAGGTTATCATGTATTAACGTAAGACAATTTTAAAAAACAGCACGGTTAAATATTAATACCTACTGGAAGTAAGTTTTTGTATTTGCGTTTGTTTTTACGCATAAATTTAGCGATGACAGGACTTGTGGGAACGACTCTAATATTTCGCTCTTTGATAATATCAAAAATGGCAATAATAAACTCTTCTTGATAGCCTTTTTCTAGTTGTTCCTCATTCATAATGAGTTTTGTTAGGAATATTTTTCGTTCCTGCGCAGCGTATTCAATAGTAGCTGTTTTACCCTCTATCGTAGTTTCGAATTGTCTTAAGAACTCATTATCAGTAACTTCTATCTCAATTGCATTCATGTTTTCCATACGTTTAATGTTCTGTTTTACGTTAAATACAATACCTTTTTTTTTACGTTATCTATACTAAATAGGTGTAACAACAATAGTAGGTATATCGGTATATGATATCATTCTTGTTAAATTATCTAGAGGTTTTCCCGTTTCTAAAAAGTTTAGTAGTAATTTAGAGGTACAAAGATAGTGAAAAATAACTGTCATTACTTTAAAAGGAATGTTAAAATACAATGAATGAGAATGTTAGACATGTGTATTGTGTGCCGGGAATGGCAGCCGATGTTTCTATATTTGAGTACCTGAAATTACCAGAGGATCGTTTTATAGTGCATAAGATCCCTTGGAGAATTCCGGATAAAGAAGAGACATTAACTGCTTATGCGCATCGCATGTGTGCCGAAATAGTACACGAAGATATTATTTTAATTGGGGTTTCTTTTGGTGGAATTCTTGTTCAGGAAATGAGTAGGTATGTTAATGCGAATAAAATTATCATCATTTCTAGTGTAAAGAGTAAGTATGAGTTGCCTAAAAGGATGCAAGTCATCAGAAAAACAGGTATGTATCGGGTGTTTCCGACGTTTATTATTGATAAAATAAAGAATTGGGAAGCATTGGCATTTGGTGATTTTGCAAAGAAAAGAGCGCGAATGTATCAAAAGTACCTGTCTATTACAGATAAAACATATCTGGATTGGGCGATTAAGAATATCGTATGTTGGGATCAAGAAAGTCCACCAGATCGTATTATTCATATCCATGGAACAGCTGATGTTGTTTTTCCAATACAGAATATCAAAGATTGTATTCCTATTCGTTATGGAACCCATGTTATGATTGTAAATAGGGCGCGATGGTTTAACAAAAATTTACCAGAAATAATTGAAGGTTGACCGGTATAAGTTAAACTTTTTATACTACCTTGGTTTGACCAAATTATAGTGAATATAGCGAGTACCCGACTCTAATTTTTGAAATTAAAATCTACAGCTTCATGAAAATAATACGAAATAGTTTAGTGTTTTTAGGTATAATATTTATACTAGGAATTGTTATTAATGCTACGCAAGAAGTGGTAGAAAAGCCAGAATCACAAAAAGAACTAGAGGCAAAATTAGTAGATGATTATAATGTATATGCATTACCAATGCCAGAAAATTTGAATTTTTCTGGAGAGTTGGTGCCTGTTCAAAATCCGGATATACATGAGCGTATGGATCGAGAATTATTGGTAAATACGTATTGGCAATCCAATGGTTTTTTATTGTTTAAACGTGCTCATAAATATTTTCCGATTATTGAGCCAATCTTACAGGAATATGGAGTGCCTGATGATTTTAAATATTTAGCCGTAATTGAAAGTGGACTTACACAAGCTGTTTCTCCTGCAAGGGCAACTGGGTTTTGGCAGATCCTTAAAGGAACCGCTAGAGAATATGGTTTAGAAGTTAATGATAATGTAGATGAGCGTTATCATATTGAAAAATCTACGGCGGTGGCTTGTAAATATTTATTACAATCAAAAAAGAAATTTGGAAGTTGGACATTGGCTGCGGCTGCGTATAATGCTGGTAACGGAGGTATTAATAAACGATTGAATGCACAAAAAGTAAATTCGTATTACGATATTTTATTGGGCGAGGAAACAGGAAGGTATGTGTTTCGAATTGTAGCACTGAAAGAAATATTAGGAAACCCTAAGAAGTATGGGTTTAATTTTAAAGAAGAAGATTTGTATAGTGCTGTGCCTACATATACGGTATTGGTAGATCATTCTATTGAGAATTGGGCAACATTTGCAGAGACACATAAGATCAATTATAAACTCTTGAAATTGTATAATCCTTGGCTTAGGAAACCCAATTTAGTGAATGCTTCGGGTAAAGAATATTTGATTAAAATTCCTAAAGAGGGGTATTATACTGTGGCTTCGGGGCAGTAAGGACTGCTTACTGTTATTTTATATTTAAATCCAGATTGTGGAGTTTAATCCATAGAATTCTCCGAGGCTCTGCCTTGGGTGTATCGACCAGATTCAAGATTTTTAGCACCAAGAGTCAAGATAAAATAGCGTCTTGTTTCTTGTTTCTTGTTTCTTGTAGCAAAGCGGTCTTATCTCTGATACCCCGATGGTACTGCCTGGAGGTAGTTGATTCCACATTGTGGAGTTTAATTTGAATCCTTGTGTTTTTTGCTTCAAGTATGATAAATTTATAATGCATATTAGATGAATACATCAATTATAGTATCCTTGGTCTTTATAGGGTTATTAGCGGGTTTTTTTAGTGGTACATTAGGTATTGGGGGCAGTGTTGTTATGATTCCTTTATTGGTGTTTTTTGTGGGGTTTACGCAACATCAAGCGCAAGGGACCAGTTTAGCTGTATTGGCTGTTCCTGTAACGCTATTGGCGGCTTATAATTACTATGAAGAAGGGTATGTGAACTGGAGGTATGCAGGGATAATGGCTGTAACGTTTATTGTAGGGGGGTATATAGGGAGTACATTAGCGATTTCTATACCGCAAGGATTACTTAAAAAAATATTTGGAGGTGTTTTGTTACTGGTCGCTATCAAAATGATTGCATCAAAATAAATGGTTTTGAAAGTGTGTATGTTTTTCAATGTGAACTCTAACTGAAGCTATCGTGATCTCTTGATTTTCTATTTCATCTCAATGAAAAAACAGCTAAAATTGGCTTCCGTTATTTCAAAATTCATTCTCGGCGCATTCAGAAAATAGCATCATCTAGATATTTAAAACTACTTTATATCGATATGCTCAGTTACAAAGTTTCTAAGCATCATAGTCTTTATGAATAGTAGTTTTTCGTACCTTCTCATTGATAAATTTAAGCATACTATGATACTACTCACAGTGCTACACCCCATTTTTTTGGTAAAATAGCAAAAATGAGATCACTTTAGGATACAAAGGATTTTATTCGTGGTTGTTTAGAAGTGTTCAGGAAAGCCTTAAAAATAAATAGCTTTGAAACTCATAAACTTAGATACTCAGCAATTATTTTATTGTCAGCATGTCTCTTGAAATACTCAAACGTTTCTATTTTCTGAATACGCTATTCTATACTAAATTGTAGGAATTCAGTCCTATCAATGGTTTTGAACTTATTTGTTTTATAGTCAGCTATTTAATCTTGTTCTTCATCTTCATAGTACTCCTCATCGTATTCTTCTTGTTCTGTATCACTACCTTTTGTAGTGCCATCGTCCTCAAGGTTTACATCAATATCAAGGTCGAGATGAGCAACGAGTAATGAAACTCCTTTGGATAAGGAGTTGTAATGGATTGTATATGAATTACTAAGGGTTTCACTAGAATGGTGTGTTACGACTTTTCGGATGTCTAATATTTTCTTTTCTTCATCCATTAAATAGGTCATAGGGAAGCCTAGAGAGTGTTTTAGTTTATTGACGATATGAGAGTCGTGATTTGTCAATTCATCGACATACATGAGTTGTACATTCTCACTATATTCTTTACTCTGATCTTTTACATCTTCTTTAGCATCCCAAAACAATGCTATAAATTCAATTTGATCGTGAAACTTATCTGCAAGGTCATTAAGCGCAGGTATTTCGCCTACACCAGGGACACACCATGATGCTGTTGTGATCAAAAATATAGGTTTCTCATATTCTTCAAAAGAGATCGGTTCGCCTTTTAAGGGGTTAATATGAAAATTATCTAAGTATGTGCCGTTAAGGTGATTTTTAACGAGAGAATCAAATAAAAATGAGGCACGCTCTAAATCTTGGTCTTCATACGCTTCGTCTACTTTCTGGTTGTATTTTATGATGTGCGCAGAAACTGCCAAAGAAAAAGGAATGCGTCTTTCTTCTTGACTAAAAATAGGGGTAGCATGTAAAAATATGAGGCCTAGTAAAATTAATTTCTTCATTAGTAATGATGTCTGTTCGCTAAAATAACATAAAGTCTTTTAAAAATAACTAATTAGTGGTAAAAAATAACTAATAATTAAATGGGTAAACCGTAAGCTGGCTACTTTATTGGTATAGTTAGTTCTGAAATCAAGAGTAGTACTATTAATTTTTTAAAATAACGAATGCATTTAGATTTTCTTCATTTGTTGTTTCATCATTGTAATTTGTTCTTTTAGCATTCCATGTTTATCTAATTTTTTAGCTTCCGTAAGTAAGGTTTGCGCTTCTCGTTTTCTGCGTTTTGTCATAGCGATACCTGCCAGATTTAATTTAGCTACTGCCAGATCTTGATCCATAGATAAGCCTAATTTTACTGCTTTTTTCAAGAATTTTTCTGCTTGATGGATATTCGTTTGCGAAAGCATAATGCCTTGTAGGTAATTGTAATACCCTTGTTGTTTTGTAGTAAGTGCTGTTTCTGGGTTTTTAATTTTAGCAAGCCATTGTTGTGCTCCAGGAAAATTTTGTTTTCTTAATTTTAAAAATGCTAAAAGGATAAGCTCATTTTTAAAGTATAAAAAGACAAACATACCCGCTAATAATAACAGCATAATACCATTTCCTATGGAACCGTCTATCATTTGCCAAATCGCTAATGCTACGATAATTCCGGCTAAAATTAATTTAATATTCTTATTGTACATGTTTTAATTATAAGTTTGATTGATATGTGAATTTTTGTAGTTACAATTGTATTCTTCTTTTTTTATGTTTTGTTTTTCGATATTGGGATATTAGATTACATCTGTATCTTCAATGTTTTGTTGTTTTGTGAACGTATCCATAGCTTTTAGCATATACTAATTCATTTCATCCACATTGTGGCGTTTAATTCTATGAGGCTAGCCTCGAAATGTTAAAAACAGGTATGTGCTGAATGTCTCGTGATCTTGCTCTGAGGTCGTTTGCTTTTTGTTTTTTTGAACTTCGTAGCATTGTTATGCAGTTCAAAAAAACAAAAAATGACAATTTCAGCACGATCAAAAAAAGTTAAATGACTTCTGTTTATTAAGTTGTATGGGATTCTATTTTTGAAATCAGCCATACGTTAAGTAAACTGTTATTTAACAACGGTGCAAAGAAACTAATTTTTTTGGATAAAAAATATTTATAGAATAGGTTTGTGGAAGAGAAAACTCTTTGTATATTTGCCCGCAGTTTTGAAGACTTTCTTCAAGATAATTAATTAAGTCATCGACCTCAAGAGTTACAAAGAAATAGATAGCAATGAAAAGAACATTTCAACCATCAAAGAGAAAAAGAAAAAATAAACACGGGTTTAGAGAGCGTATGGCTTCTGTAAATGGTAGAAAAGTGTTAGCTCGTAGGAGAGCGAAAGGGAGAAGAAAATTATCAGTTTCTTCTGAATTAAGACATAAGCACTAATGGTAGTAGTGTAATTAAATAATTTAAGGTGTTACTTTTATAGGTAATGCCTTTTTTTATATCTCATTAAAAAACAACGTTAATACACCTTCAATTTTTTTACAAATGCCAAAGAACAAGAACCTTAAGAGTATATTGATTATTGGATCAGGACCAATTGTCATTGGACAAGCATGTGAATTTGATTATGCAGGAACACAAGCATTACGATCGCTTCATGACGATGGAATAGAAACGATCCTTATCAATTCTAATCCAGCGACCATCATGACCGACCCCTCTATGGCGGATCATGTATATCTTAAGCCGTTGAATACGAAATCAATTATAGAGATTTTAAAAGAACATCCTCAGATTGATGCGGTTTTACCTACTATGGGAGGTCAAACGGCATTAAACCTATGTATAGAGGCTGATGAAAAGGGGATATGGAAAGATTTTGATGTTGCACTTATCGGTGTAGATATAGATGCGATCAATATTACAGAGGATCGAGAGCAGTTTAGAGAACTGATGTTAAAAATAGGGGTAGCAATGGCGCCACAGGCTACTGCAAACTCCTATTTGAAAGGAAAAGAAATAGCTCAAGAATTTGGTTTTCCTTTAGTAATTAGAGCTTCTTATACCCTTGGGGGAGCAGGAGCTTCTATTGTATATAAAGAAGAAGATTTTGATGAACTTTTAACTAGAGGGCTAGAAATTTCTCCAATCCATGAGGTGATGATTGATAAAGCACTATTGGGATGGAAAGAATATGAACTAGAGTTACTACGTGATAACAATGATAATGTTGTTATTATTTGTGCAATCGAAAATATGGATCCAATGGGGATTCATACAGGAGATTCGATCACTGTGGCACCTGCCATGACATTAAGTGATAAGACCTACCAGCGCATGCGTGATATGGCTATCCACATGATGCGTAGTATTGGAGATTTTGCAGGAGGTTGTAATGTGCAGTTTGCAGTAAGTCCAGATGAAAAAGAAGATATTATTGCGATTGAGATTAACCCTAGGGTATCAAGATCATCTGCTTTAGCCTCTAAAGCAACGGGGTATCCTATTGCAAAGATTGCAACAAAACTGGCTATTGGATATACGTTGGATGAAGTGAACAATCAAATTACAAAATCAACGTCGGCATTATTTGAGCCTACATTGGATTATGTGATTGTAAAAATACCACGTTGGAACTTTGATAAGTTTGAAGGATCGGATCGTACCTTAGGCTTGCAGATGAAATCTGTGGGAGAAGTGATGGGTATCGGTCGTTCGTTTCAAGAAGCATTGCACAAGGCAACACAGTCTTTAGAAATTAAAAGAAATGGCCTTGGTGCAGATGGTAAAGGCAATACAGATTATGATCAAATTATTGATAAGTTAACTCATGCAAGTTGGGATCGTGTATTTATCATTTATGATGCGATTCAAATGGGAATTCCTTTGAGTAGAATTCATGAGATTACTAAGATTGATATGTGGTTCTTAAAGCAATATGAAGAATTATCATTGCTAGAAAAAGAAATCACAACGCATACGATTGAATCGCTGACTAAAGAGTTGTTACTTGAAGCAAAGCAAAAAGGGTTTGCCGATCGTCAAATCGCTCATATGTTAAAGTGTTATGAGAGTGAAGTTTATACGAAGAGAGATCAATTAGAGATTAACAGAGTATACAAATTAGTAGATACTTGTGCCGCAGAGTTTGAAGCGAAGACCCCGTATTATTACTCTACTTTTGAAGCAGAAATTCAGACAGCAGATGGACATAAATTTGTATCGAATGAGAGTATAGTTACAGACCGTAAGAAAGTAATCGTATTAGGATCAGGTCCTAACCGAATAGGGCAGGGGATTGAGTTTGATTACTGTTGTGTGCACGGTGTTTTGGCAGCGGCAGAGTGCGGTTATGAAACGATTATGATCAATTGTAACCCAGAAACGGTTTCTACTGATTTTGATACGGCCGATAAATTATACTTTGAGCCTGTATTTTGGGAACATATTTATGATATTATTCGACATGAAAAGCCGGAAGGTGTTATTGTGCAATTAGGAGGGCAAACGGCATTAAAACTGGCTGAAAAATTAGAACGCTACGGTGTTAAAATTTTAGGAACTAGTTTTCAAGCTTTAGATTTGGCTGAGGATAGAGGTAGTTTTTCTTCTATGTTAAAAGACAATAACATTCCTTATCCAGAATTTGATATTGCTGAAACTGCGGATGAAGCATTAGCTGTAGCAGATAAATTAGATTTTCCGATTCTTGTTCGTCCGTCTTATGTATTGGGAGGACAGGGGATGAAAATTGTGATTAACAAAAAAGAATTGGAACAGCATGTTATCGATTTATTGCATAGAATGCCAAATAATAAGCTATTATTAGATCATTACTTGGATGGTGCGATAGAAGCAGAGGCGGATGCAATTTGTGATGGAGAAAATGTATACATCATTGGTATCATGGAGCATATCGAACCTTGTGGAATTCATTCGGGAGATTCTAATGCAACGCTACCTCCGTTTAATTTGGGAGAGTTTGTGATGCAACAAATTAAAGATCATACTAAGAAAATTGCATTGGCGTTAAATACTGTTGGCTTGATTAATATTCAGTTTGCGATTAAAGAAGATACCGTTTATATTATAGAAGCTAATCCAAGAGCATCAAGAACGGTTCCGTTTATTGCAAAGGCTTATGGAGAGCCTTATGTAAATTATGCGACTAAGGTGATGCTAGGTGATAAGAAAGTAACAGATTTTGATTTTAAACCACATTTAGATGGATATGCGATCAAACAACCTGTGTTTTCATTCAATAAGTTTCCGAATGTAAATAAGAAACTTGGGCCAGAAATGAAGAGTACTGGAGAAAGTATCTTGTTTATAGATGATCTTAAAGACGATCAGTTTTATGATTTGTATGCTAGACGTAAGATGTATTTGAGTAAATAGTAATCTTCAATATAAAAATAAAAACACCTCCTAGGTTCTAAAAACTTAGGAGGTGTTTTTATAGGTGTCTAATTCAATTATGAATAAGTGTATGCATCTACCCGCTATAGCGTATACTTTGAAGAAATACTTAAAATTCACTCAAAAACGAGTAAAAAGTGGAGCTAGAATAGGCACTTCAATTAGTATTCCCATACCGATGTTATATCAACTAAAAAGCTGGCTTGTAAGTGTTTCCATATTTAATTTCTTTTATTCTTCCTACTCGTAAGGTCTTTCGGTTTCACCCTGTTTATTCAATGTGGTTTCTGGTCTCCGACGTTTTTTGTTGTCAATAACAATTCTTTAATATTTGCTCATTTTAAATAAATACTCAGGTAGTTTTGTAAACTTGCCTATAAACCGTTAAATATAACAAACGTTGTTGACCTAAAGGGCAGCTATGTTTTGTTATATAGTGTGTGTGCCCAGCATGGGCATCTTTTTAGTGATGTAAGTTAACTAATTAATCTAGAGGGTACAAGTTCCTTATGCTTGGAGTAGAACTCGTATGGGAGGGTGGGCAGTTGCCCAAAGTCCTATACTAGGAACTACTATTGCCGAGGAAAGAATGACCAAAAGAGGCTATCAAAGTATGCTGTGGTACTATCATCAAGTGAAATTCTAATGTAATGAACCGCCCGGTACGAGACCCGTACGCTGGGTGGTGTGAGAGGCGCACTCTCCTCAATTAAGAGGAGAACCGTCTACTCGATTGGCAAACGTTTTTTGCCTTTATCAGTAAAAGAATTAGCATCGTTTTATTTCACATACAGAACTCTAAATTGATTTTTATTTAAAGGGTCTCTATCTACTACTTGAACTGGAGCTTCTTGCCACTGCCATACATTCATCTCAGGGTTCTGTGATAATTTAATCTCTCCGCGTGTTCCATTTGTAGTTACTTGTGACCAAGATTTGGCAATGCTATTTCGATTGATTCCATTTAAATTCATAATGTTAGCTAAAATATGAATAGCATCATAACCTTCCAAAGCTACAAATGAAGGTTCTTCGCCTAAATGTTTACGTATTTTATCTAGCACATACAATCCAAGCGAGTTTAGTTTTTCAGGCATATAACGTAAAAAAGGAATTGCCGAGCTGTTTGCCTGTAACTCACTCATCCAACCGTTGAATTCGGGTTGTCCTGCAGGAGCTCCAATCAGAAGTTTTTCAAGTCGAGAATCGTTTCGTATAGCTTTAACCAAAGATACTGCAGGATTTGGATATCCCACAAGAAGAAGCAAAGCCGTTACACTACTGTCATTAAGTTTATCACATAGGTCAGTAGGAGTAATTAGTTGTGTGTCAAACTCAATGATAGAACCACCTTGTTTACTAAAATGTTCACGTAGAATGTGTGCGCCTGCTTTCCAATAAACACTTGGAGATGTAGCTAAAGCGATATTAGTATGCTTATTATTTGTAAGAAATTCTGCATAAATCTTCCAGCCTTTCGATTGAACTTGAGGAAGTCGAGCAATCCATTTTGATGGCTTTTCAATTATATTATCTATAACTGCTGATGTACAGAGAAAAGGTACATTCCGTTCATCAGCTCTATTAGCTATAGCTTTAGCAACAACACTATGGTATTCACCAACAATGGCTATTATTCCTAAATCTATTAATTTGTCAACTAAATCCGTAGCTTTTTGAGGATTAGCGGCACTATCTCGTACTAGTAATTCAATCGGTCTTCCATTAATGCCTCCTGTATTATTCAATTCTGAAACACCAAATTCAAGACCTGCCAATAGATGACGACCAGCCTCAATCCAACCTGGATTTGTTATTGGCGCTATTGCTCCTATAAGAATTGGATTATCTGTTTTATGTATCATATTTAAATGTTTGCCAACAATTGTATATCCGTAAAGGTAATACTAGATCTCTTTTATCAGAGTTCGTCTAAAGGATTTTTTATTTCGTCGAACTATAAAAATTGTGTTAGTATAGATAGCTCCCTATAACCTTGAACAAGAGATTTATCTGTTATAGCACATTTCTTATGGACTATTCTAACAACCCATCTGCTTCCCAATCTAAAATAATATCGATGGTACCTTGAGGAAGTCTTCCGGTGTCTGATGGCATCACTACACGATCTATAGTTGTTGATACTCGCCCCGAAAGGTCTCTACTATTTGCAGCCAATACTACATCCTGAAAAGTAACTAAGGATATAGGTGCATTATTAATAGGAGGATTAGAATGACATCGGATACACTCTGCGTCTATGATTGCTTTTACATCTGCGGTATAGGTAGAGGTTTTAGTAGGGATGGGATTCTCTTCAGGTTCATCATCAATAGGTGTAGGGATTGTATTGTCATCGCTACTAGAGCAACTTACACATACAACTAGCAGTGCACATAATAAGGTGTTATAAATGATTTTTGTAGCGGTTGTCATGAACATAATTTATACTGGTATTAAGGTTATTACTAGTGAAAACTAATTGTGAATACTCGTCTCGAAATGGATTATTTCCAAAAAACAAGTAGGACTGTACTGAATACCTTGTGTATTGATAACGGTACTGTTGCTATAAAAGTATATATTTTTGTACTATATGCTACTGTTGCATATTATTTATAAGTTCACAATTACATTATATTTTTCTAGCAATTCTAGATGATCTTCAGCTTTAAATTCGGAAGCTTTAAAACGATCTCTCCGCAGTTTTCCTTGTTCTTTTCTAATAATACTACGTACAAAACGGCGTACTCCTGTTTCATCATCTATAATTAATCCAGGGATAGGTACACTTTTTCCTTCATCATTTTTAGCGACCATCGTGAAATACGAAGAATTACAATGCTTCATTTTTCCAGTTCTAATATTTTCAGCCTCTACACGAACGCCTACTACCATAGAGGTGGTTCCAGTATGATTTATAGCAGCCCTCATTGTTACCAATTCTCCTACTTCAATAGGTTTTAGAAAATCTACTTTATCAACACTAGCCGTTACGCAATAGGTTTCAGAATGCTTAGATGCGCAAGCAAAAGCAATTTGATCCATAAGATTAAGGATATAGCCTCCATGAATTTTACCACTAAAATTAGAGTGAGAGGGAAGCATTAGTTCCGAAATAATTACGGTAGATTCTTCGGATCGTTTATGTTTTTTCATAGGTGTTATAGTCTTATAAGAACCGTAAACCTAGCTATTTTTTACCAGAAAATATATTATTTAGGGAATTGAAATAGTGATTCCGAGATATTTGGATTGATTATAAGCGTACTTATTTTAATCACTTCCCCATCTTTTGTGAATTCAGAAGGAAATGTAATCCCATCTACAGTGATGTGTTTTTCGATGGTAATGATATGTAATTTATCGTGTACTGTTTTTTCAATTTGTATTGGAAGGTATGTAGTGCTATCAAAATAAAAATCTGTAGTGTCTTGCGAGGCTTGATCAGGTGTTGTTTTTAAGGTGATTTTAAATACTTTAGTATCTTTTATTTTATATTTTCCACCAAAGGAAGCTTCATACCCATTGGCAGCATAGTTTAAAAATGGATTTGGAAAAATAGCGGTTGCTTTTTGCAATTTCACAGCTTGTTCTGGCGATAACTTTTCTACACTCATGGTCATTGGATTGGTGTTCCAAGCTGTTTTACCATCGGTAGCAAAGAGTGTCACATCGTTTCCAAAAGGTTGAATAATCATTGCTTGTTTTCCATTGGAAGTGGAATACATTGTTAATGGAATTTCAAACCCATTAAAAGTAATTGAAGTTGCCATTTTAATACTGGATACCTTTTCCCAATTGGCTTTGCCTCCTGTATTTTCTAAATATGTAGTAATGATCTCTTCAGCTTTTTGCGCCTGTAATGGAGCAAGAAAAGTAAGTACTATGGCAATAATCAATGATTTTAGAACATTCATAATAATATTTTATAGTGTATAAAGTTAGTATAATGAATCTTATTTTTGTTACATATTAAAAATATTGGCAAACAAATAGTTTTATTAGACCTTGATTATAGTAGTATGCACTTTGGAAAAGTAGCCCAACCTTCTCTTGTAGATTTTGAATTACCTGTAGATCACTCACAAGTCAATAGTATATTAGGAGGTACTCCCAGTACTTCGATAGCTGTATCTGTTGGATGTGCTAAGTGGAACAGAGAGGACTTAAAAGGATTTTATCCACGAGGCACTAAAGATGAATTAAAATATTATGCTACTCAATTTAATGCGATAGCGCTTAATGTTACATTTTATACATTGTACAGCCCTGATCAATACCAGAAGTGGTATGATAAGACTCCTGTATGATTTTAGTTTTTTCCGAAAGTAACCCAATAAATTTCTCATTTTAGACAATTGGATTATGGAATAGTACCGTATGTATCCCGATTTATTGGGGGTATTGCAACAGCATTGTATCAACTTATGAAAACTTATCAGGTTACTAGTATATTAACGGATACGGCAGGGCGAAAGGATTTGAGGCATATCAGACTTACGATTAAAGAAACGTTTATCCGCTATGTAGGCTCCAATTATGCCTCAGATTATGACCGTTTGGGTGATTGGGTACTGCGTTAGGAAGTAAACTACGAGTACCCTTGTCTCCTAATGATAATTTGTCATTGTTTTAACACTAATATGTGATTTTAAAAATAAAACACACTCCAAAAAGCAGTATTTCAATATCAAATTATGTATTTTATCGATATATTTTGTTTTTTGTCGATGTTTTATGTATCTTTGTACTAATAGAAAGTAATTTTATTACGGTATAACATTACTTTAGCAGTGTACAATTTAAAACCCGTGTATTATGAAAAAATTATTACAATTTAGTATCGTATTTATTTTTATCATGGCTTCTAGTGCTTTATTTGCGCAGGAGAATGCACATCATCCAGAAGAAATTCATGAGGATCATAATCATAGTGTAGCTGGACATGACCATGCACACTGTGATGCAGCAACAGCTGCTTTAAGTCAGGAGTCATTTACTACAGACACAGAAAGTCTACAATTGTTTTCGTCTGCAATTACCTTAATTGATATTATTACCTCGGATGAAGGAGCAGATTTTAATTGTTCGGGAGGTTTTTGTATGATTAAATCTCATTATCATAAAAAGGGGTTGACCAGTAAAAGACAATTATTTGATTATTTCATGAAAATCTCTGGGTAACACAAAATAGTCCTTTATAGAATGACCATATAAATAGCATTCAAATCTTGTATTTACACGATGTGTAAATTACTATTCGAAAACGTCTAATACTACAAGCCTTACCTTGTTTGTATTAGACGTTTTAATCGTTGTATAGTTATCAAAATAAGAGGCTGTAAGAATTTAGTTTCATTAGGATGCTGTCATGCAAGGATATTACCATATTTTTGCATTCAAAAGTAGTTTATAATGAAATTTTCAGATCTAGGAGTGTCCTCCGGAATACGTAAGGGTTTACAGGATATGGGTATTACCACGCCTACCAAAATACAAGAACAAGCAATTCCTATTTTATTAGGAACCCAAGTAGATTTTGTTGGGAAAGCACAAACCGGAACTGGAAAAACTGCCGCTTTTGGAATTCCATTGTTAGCACAGATCGATGCAACTAAGAATGAAGTGCAAGCGCTTATTTTGGCACCTACACGAGAATTAGGGCAACAAATAGCGAAACAACTTTTTAAATATACAAAATACACGGATAAGATTTTTACTGAAGCCGTATATGGTGGTGAAAAAATAGATCGACAGATTACACGATTAAAACGTCCTACTCATATTATTGTCGCTACTCCTGGTCGATTAATCGATTTGATGGAGAAAAATACTGTAGATATTTCTAAGATTAAAACAGTAGTACTAGATGAGGCTGATGAGATGTTAAGTATGGGATTCAAAAAACAGTTGACTACTATTCTAAGTAAAACGCAAGGGAAACGAAATATTTGGTTGTTTTCTGCAACGATTCCATCTTCACTAGATGAGATTATAAATACCTATGTGAATCCAAAGGCGATACGGGTGACTATAGATCGATTGGATAAAGTAAATAAAAACATTGCGCATCAATTTGTGGTAGGGGATGAGGCAAATAAATTAGATACCTTATCGTATTTCTTAAAATCTCAAAAAGGAAATAGAGGGATTGTTTTTACGAAAACAAAAGTAGCAGCACGTTTATTATCGAAACAACTACTTGCCAAAAATTACGAAGTCGGAGTTTTGGAAGGGGATATGAACCAAAAAGATCGCGATAAGGTTATGCGTGCTTTTAAAAATAAAACGGTCAATTTATTAGTGTCTACGGATGTAGCTGCACGGGGGATTGATGTTCAAAATTTGGCTTTTATTGTGCATTATCAATTACCGGATCAAATAGAATACTATACGCATAGAAGTGGTAGAACTGCTAGGGCTGGAAATACGGGTATTTCTTTGGCATTGATTGTGAAACAAGAATTAAGAGTACTTCGTGAATTAGAGAAATCATTGAGCATTACCTTTAATCAGATTCGATAGTTTTTAATCTACCTTGTGGGGTTTAACCCGGATTATGCAATAGCACTTCGTCATGAGGTTTGAAATTGCGATAAAATATGATGTGTTCTAAAATTTAGCATAGCATCGCTATGGTTAAGTTTAAAAACATAGCGGAGCGGTATATTTTGAAGTAGTTTCAAGCCGTAATAGATTTTCTACTGCATAATCCGGGTTTAATCGATAGAATTCGGGAAAGGCTAAAAAAATGGTCCACTTTTTTTGGTCTTAGAAATAGTTAAAACGATGCACTTTAGTGCATCTCGCTTTAGCTTCTAAAAACTGTTGAGATTAATGATTTTTTTATCGTTAGCTTTTGCGAATTTTTGCTAAAGGCAAGCTGCTATTCCGAAGCGTCGGAAGCTGAACACGCGTATTGCTGACTTT
>CALFCI010000135.1 GCA_937951135.1 uncultured Aquimarina sp.
TAATACGGCGGGTGTGTGCTTCAAAGATACTGATATTTCCATAACAGTATTTGGAAATGTGTTGTCTGCGTTGATAGCACTTTTGTGTTTTTCAAGAGTAAGCGTCTATAAGTCTAAAAATCTATCCGTCTAACCGTCTACTACAGTACTCGTCAATTCCCGAAACAAATGTTCTAGATCTTTGCTTTTTCGAGACAATTGCAATGTTTTTAATTGATGATCGTGCGCAAAATCAAAGACTTTAGGACGCATATCTGTAGTGGTATCAAAAATAAGTTCATATACAAAACCATGCGTGTTTTTTACAGCAGTAATATGCGGGAGTTTTAATAAAAAGGCATCTTCTACACGATAGTCAAACTCTACTTCGATAATTTGGGCGGTATCATCCATCAACGTACTTAAGTGTTGATCGGCTACAATAGCACCTTCATGGATGATAATCACACGGTCGCACATCGCTTCTACCTCTTGCATGATATGTGTTGATAATAATACTGTTTTTTCTTTTCCAATTTCGGTAATTAAGGTTCGGATGTCTACCAATTGATTGGGATCTAATCCCGTAGTAGGTTCATCCAGAATCAATACTTCGGGGTCATGTAATAAAGCACAGGCTATGCCCACACGTTGTCGATACCCTTTGGAGAGTTGTCCAATTTTTTTATTTGCTTCAGGGGTGAGCCCTGTGCGTTCGATGATGGTTTCAATACGATCCTTTGGTGTTCCATATACTTTAGCATTAAAGCTTAGGTATTCTCGTACATACATGTCTAAGTATAACGGGTTATGCTCTGGTAAATACCCAATACTGCGTTGTGCCGAAATAGCATCTGTAGTCACATCAAAACCATTCACAATAGCAACACCGCTAGAGGCACTAAGGTAGGTGGTTAAAATTTTCATTAAGGTAGACTTGCCAGCACCATTTGGCCCTAAAAATCCAACAATCTCACCTTGTTGTACTTCAAAAGAAATACCCTTTAATGCCTGTTGGCGATCATAAGTTTTAGTAATATCCGAAACTGAAATAGACATCTGTGTTGTTTTTAGTACATGACAATAATTTAATAACTATCTTTTTTGAGTATATAGTACTATCGAAATGATATAATCCCGAGGTATCGGGACAAGAACCAAGACTTAAAAAAGGACAATTATTCGCTATGTACTTCTATTGTTGCAGTAAAAATATACATTAAAAATGTAAAAGTCACATTGATCTGTAACGATAAACGTTAACAAGACATAAAGAGTCATGCTGATAGCCTGTTCTGAGTTTATCGAAAGGCTAAGACGAAGAGAAAAGAAACAATCTAATCAGTCTATCTGTCTTAGGGTAAGCGTATATCTATTTTTCTTTACGACTAAGTTCTGAGTTAACGTTGCAGTCTGATACCCGACACCTGATACCTAAAACCAGATGCCCAAATAGCACTACCAAACCTCAATTACAGTAGTAATTCACTCTTTGAATCCCCAAAAAGTTATAAAAACAGCGGTAAAACCCTGATAAGCATAGGTATACGAACGTTTGTTAGTTGCTTTAGGATTAAGAAAAATGTATTGATATTGCGTTTTGTGTTTAAAAATCATAATAATTGTGCTGAAATGATTGATAATTCATGATAATACCAAGGAATCACTGAAAAAAATCAAAAAGGGAGTATTGAATTCTTGATTTTTTATAATTTAGCAATGTTAATTAAAGCATAATGAATACACTATTTACTTGGAATCGATTTTATAGTTTCTTCTTTTATTTCGAAAGATAGAACAGGGATCTTCATGTAAATACACAACATAAAATGTATAGAATTAGAATCCCGATAAATCATCGGGATTTTGTTTTTTTGGGTCATGAACCAGTACAGTAAAAAACGATACTACGGTATTTGAAAATAAGAATAAAGAATTGAATCGAAAAGTTGGCATACAAGGCGTAAAAGGATCATACCATCATGGTGTGGCGCAAGCATATTTTGGATCAGATGTGGTGGTCAATGAGTGCATGTCATTTGGAGCATTGGTGCAGAGTCTCGAAACAGGAGAAAGTACAGATGCTGTTATGGCTATCGAAAATTCCATTGCGGGATCCATTATACCTAATTATGCGTATATCGATGAGCATGATTTAACGATTTGTGGAGAATATTATTTGCCAATTCATCATTGCTTAATGGCACTAGAGGGTCAAGAAATAGCTGATATTAAGGAAGTATATTCACATCCTATGGCGCTATTGCAATGCAAAGAATTTTTTAGAGCACATCCACATATTAAATTAGTAGAAGATGCGGATACCGCAGATGTATCTAGACGGATACAAGAACAACAGCTTAAAGGTATAGGCGCTATTGCAGGAGAAACTGCAGCAGAGATTTATGGATTACAGATTTTAGCACGAGAAATACAAACGATTAAAACCAATAGTACGCGTTTCTTTATCTTAAGCACAAGAGCAGAATCTGGCGTATTGCAGGAGGAGACCAATAAAGCATCGCTTAAGTTGATGCTCGATCATAAAAGAGGGAGTTTGGCAACGGTTTTAAATGTATTGAGCGATTGCAAATTGAACCTTACAAAGGTGCAATCATTGCCCGTGATCGATATCCCTTGGAAGTATGCATTTTTTGCAGATGTTACTTTTGAAGCGTATGCCGATTATGAAAAGGCAATTTCAATATTAAAAATAATGGCTTTAGAATTAAAAGTTCTAGGCGAATATAAAAATCAAAAGCAATGAGTGTTCAAACGGCAAAACGATTAGAAACCGTTGAAGAATACTATTTCTCTAAAAAATTAAGAGAAGTAGGCGCATTGGCAGCGGCAGGAAAACCAATTCTAAATATGGCAATTGGAAGTCCAGATTTAGCACCACCAGCCGCAGTAATCAAAGCGATACAAGAAGCACTGTTTGTAGATGGTGCCCATAAGTATCAAAGTTATCAAGGGTTGCCAGCATTTCGACAAGCGATAGCCGATTTTTATGCCGCAAAATATAAAGTATCCTTAGATCCATCCAATGAGATATTGCCATTAATGGGGTCTAAAGAAGGGATTATGCATATTTCATTAGCGTTCCTTAATGAAGGAGATCAAGTATTGATTCCAAATCCGGGATATCCAACGTATACTTCGGTAACCAAACTAGTGGGAGCAGATCCAATCTATTATGATCTTACAGAAGCTAGCGGTTGGGAACCCAATTTAGAGGCTTTAGCGGCGCAAGATTTGAGTAGGGTAAAGTTAATGTGGGTAAACTATCCGCACATGCCTACTGGAGCATCAGGAAGTGTAGCATTGTTTGAGAAATTAATTGCATTTGCAAAGCAGCATAACATTCTATTGATTAATGATAATCCGTATAGTTTTGTGTTGAATGATACTCCAACCAGTATACTTGCTAGTGCAGAAGCGAAAGAAGTAGCTTTGGAATTGAATTCGTTGAGCAAAACCTTTAATATGTCAGGTTGGCGTGTAGGGATGGTAAGCGGTAGTGCAGATAAAATAGAAGCGATTATCAAAGTAAAGAGTAATATGGATAGTGGGATGTTTCAAGGGATTCAAAAAGGAGCCATTGCAGCACTACAAATCGAAGAAGAGTGGTACGATGATATGAATGCGATATATACCGAACGTCGTAAACTTATATGGGAATTGGCAAGCGTATTAGGATGTACTTTCGATACGAATGCTACCGGAATGTTTGTATGGGCAAAATTACCTATAGGAGTAGATGCAGTGTCTTTTATAGACGAGATCTTATATGAACGTAGCGTGTTCATTGCACCAGGAACTATTTTTGGGAGTAATGGAACTGGTTATATTCGATTTTCATTATGTGTAACCAAAGAGAATATTAAAGAAGCAATAGCAAGATTGAAGGAGTTAAGGAATTAAGGAGTTGAAGAAGGTAAGAATCAAGACAGTGAGAACCAAGAACCAAGACATTGGTAATTTACAATGTAGGTTTTTTTAAAAATAAAATCAACAATCAACGAACAACCATCAACCATCAACCAATAATGAATGTATTTGTAATAGGTATAGGATTAATAGGAGGCTCTTTAGCCATTGATATCAAGGCTGCTTTTAATGAAGCGGTATGTTTTGGTATTGATGCTAATGCAGATAACCTAGACCAAGCAGTAGCACTTCGATTTATAGATCATAAGGCTACTATGGCAGATTTGGGTACTGCAGATGTTGTGATTCTTGCAATTCCTGTAGATGTAGCGCTTAGTGTATTGCCAGTGGTGTTGGATGCTATACATGATGATTGTTTGGTATTTGATGTAGGGTCCACAAAGCAAAAATTATGTGCTGCGGTAGCCGATCATGCTAAACGTCGCAATTATTTGGCAGCGCATCCTATAGCAGGTACAGAGTTTTCAGGGCCTAAAGCAGCGATAGCAAATCTGTATAGAGGGAAAGCAAATATTATATGTGAGATTGAAAAAACAGCATTTAAATTGCAAGAACGTGCCATGGAGATTTTTACGCGATTGGGGATGCAGATTCGATATATGGATCCAGCATCACACGATAAGCATATTGCTTACGTATCGCATTTATCACATATCAGTGCTTTTATGTTGGGTAAAACAGTGATCGAAAAAGAAAAGAATGAAAGAGATATTTTTGATATGGCGGGCAGTGGATTTGCTTCTACAGTGCGGCTAGCAAAAAGTTCGCCCGCAATGTGGACGCCAATTTTTAAACAGAATAAAGAAAATGTGATCGAGACTCTAGAGGAGTATATCGCAAATCTAACACAGTTTAAAAAAATGATAGAAGAAGAGCAATTCGACGAAATTTATAAAGAAATGGAAGCGACCAATCATATTAAAACAATTTTGAAAGGAATAAGTTAGCATCAAGAAGAATAGATAAGAAAAACGTCAGATCGAGTGTTTTTTCGAAATGTAATGAAGAAAAAATGTATAGAGATCATGTAAGTAGTTAATAAAAAATAAAAAAAATACTAAATAAACGATATGGAAAATAAAAAAGAATTAAGAACATGGTTAGATGATTACAACTTAGATCATCCCTTAGTAATAGGAGGGCCTTGTAGTGCAGAAACAGAAGAGCAAGTATTAAAAATTGCACATCAATTAAAAGATTCAGATGCTACAGTATTACGTGCTGGAATCTGGAAGCCACGTACACGTCCAGGAAATTTTGAAGGTGTAGGTGCTTTAGGATTAAAGTGGTTGCAAAAGGCAAAAGAAGAAACAGGAATGAAAATCGCTACAGAAGTAGCAAGTCCTCACCATGTAGAATTGGCATTAGAGCATGGAGTAGATATTTTATGGATTGGAGCTAGAAGTACAGTATCTCCATTTATCGTTCAAGACATTGCAGAAGCGTGTAGAGGAATCGATAATCCAGTATTGGTTAAAAATCCAATTAACCCGGATTTATCATTATGGTTAGGAGCAGTAGAGCGTTTTTATACCTGTGATGTTAAAAATCTTGGGGTGATCCATAGAGGATTCTCTACCTATGAGAAAACAAAATATAGAAATATTCCAGAATGGCAAATTCCAATCGATTTACAAAATCGTTTTCCAGATTTACCATTAATCTTAGATCCTTCACATATCGCAGGAAATAGAGAGTTAATTTTTGAACTGTCACAAACAGCATTAGATTTAAACTTTGATGGATTAATTGTAGAATCTCATTTTGATCCAGATAATGCATGGAGTGATGCTGCACAGCAAGTAACGCCAGATGCTTTGATTCAAATCATGCATGATTTGAAAATCCGTAAAGTAGTAGGAGAAGATGAAGCCTACAAAAATGAATTGAATAAATTACGGACTAAAATCAATATCGCAGATAATCAGTTGATCGAGATTTTAGCAAAACGTATGAAAACTTCTGAAGAAATCGGTAGAGTGAAATCAAAACAAAATGTAGCGATTTTACAATCGAAGCGATGGAATGAGATTTTAGGAAGAATGATTCTTGAAGGAGAAGAAAATGGACTAAGCGAAGAGTTTATCTTACGTATTTATAAAGCGATTCACCAAGAGTCAATCAATCATCAAGAAACGGTTGCAAAAATGCAAAATGCATAATATAGGTTTCAGGTCTCGGGTTTCGGGTTTCAGTGTAGCTGATACCCGAAACCTGATACCCGATACCAAGCTAAGCGAAAGCGCAGCATAAAACTATCAACTGACAACCATCTATGACAGGCACCGTATATAAATCTACCGGAAGTTGGTATACCGTGAAAACGGATAATGGAAAGCTATACGAATGTCGTATCAAAGGGAAGTTTAGAATTCAGGGTATAAAAAGCACCAACCCTATAGCTGTTGGGGATCGTGTAGAATTTGATGTGGAAACTGCAAACGATCAAGCTACAGGAGTAATTACTCGAATTGAAGAACGCCGTAATTATATCATTCGTAAATCGGTAAACTTATCTAAGCAAACCCATATTATAGCCGCTAATATCGATATTGGTTTTCTATTAGTTACCCTTACCAATCCGCCAACATCTACAGCATTTATTGATCGTTTTTTAGTGACAGCAGAGGCCTATAAGATTAAAGCAGTGCTTTTATTTAATAAAATAGATACGTATACCGAAGAGGAGCTTCTAGAAATTAAATACTTAGCAGCACTATACCGAAAAATAGGATATGAGTGTATTGGTATTTCTGCAAAAACAGCCAAAAACGCCGATAAAGTTAAAGACCTAATGCGAGGAAAAGTGAGTATGTTTTCTGGGCATAGTGGTGTAGGAAAATCTACATTGGTCAATACCATTGCTCCAGGACTATCCCTTAAAACAGCAGAAATAAGTGAACAACATCAGCAAGGGCAGCATACCACAACTTTTGCAGAAATGTATGATTTAGATTTTGATGCCCGAATTATTGATACTCCCGGAATTAAAGGATTTGGGATTGTAGATATGGATGCCGCAGAAATTGGAGACTATTTTCCGGAATTTTTTGCCATAAAAGGATCCTGTAAATTTAATAACTGTATTCATGCCAATGAGCCAAAATGTGCCATAAAAGAAGCATTAGATACAGAGACAATAGCGTGGTCGCGTTATAAAAGTTACTTGCAGTTATTAGAAGGAGATGACGAACAGCATTATCGTAAGAATACGTATGATGAAGACTAAGAAATAGAAGATGCATGAAAGTGATCATACAGCGTGTTACAGAGGCTAGTGTTACTATAGAAGGAAAGATAGTAGCGCAAATTAAAGCAGGATTGGTACTGCTATTAGGGATATGCGATGAAGATACGCTAGAAGATAGTACATGGTTATCCAATAAGATCATAAGATTACGCATTTTTAATGATGCCGAAGGTGTAATGAATAAAAGCATACAAGATGTTGATGGTGATATTATTGTAGTGTCTCAATTTACATTGTATGCAAGTACGAAAAAAGGAAATCGACCTAGCTATACTAAAGCAGCAAAACCACCCATAGCCATTCCATTATATGAAGCATTTGTTACACAAATAGAGTCCGATTTGGGGAAGCAAGTAGCGACAGGTATCTTTGGTGCGGATATGAAAGTTAATCTTAATAATGACGGACCCGTAACCATAATAATGGACACAAAAAATAAAGAATAGAATGAACATTCAAAATGCACAACAAGCCGTAGACGATTGGATTAAAACACATGGAGTACGATATTTTAATGAGTTGACCAATATGGCACAGCTTACAGAAGAGGTAGGCGAAGTAGCTCGAATTATAGCCCGTCGTTATGGAGAACAAAGTGAGAAAGAGAGCGATAAAAATAAAGATTTAGGTGAAGAATTAGCAGATGTATTGTTTGTAGTCCTTTGTTTAGCCAATCAAACCGGAATCGACTTGCAAGACGCTTTTGATAAAAAGTTAGATTTGAAAACCAAGCGGGATCACGACCGTCATCACAATAACGAAAAATTGAAATAATGATCAAAATAATTTTAACCTCAAAACGATATTGGATAACAGTGCTATTTTTGGGATTGGGATTTTGTATACTCATTAGTGTAGTCGAACATATTATGCAGTATAAGGGCATTAATGTAGCTGCTTTTATGACTGAAAAAATAGCAGAAGGAAGATGGATGCGGTATCTAGCCTCTCGTATTGTAGGCGGTATGATTTATGGTGGGATTATGGGGTATTATATGGAGCTTAGAAAGCGGAAAGCAAAACGATAAAGTAAGAATTAAGAAAGACGATATCCTGTACTTGTGATGTGATAAACTTCCGCAAAGAAATAGAAGTCGAGACGAAAGTCAAGAGTTAAGAATAGGAGTAAGGATTGGGCTAAAACCCAATACCCGATACCTGAAACCAAAATACGCAATGAACATACAATTAGAACAAATAGCAGACATCCAAAACGGAACTTTACAGATTACAGGTTCTAAAAGTGAAACCAATAGATTATTAATCTTACAAGGGCTATATCCAGAGATTAACATAGAAAATATATCGAATAGTGATGATGCAGGGGTAATGCAACAAGGCTTAGCGAGTGATGAGCTGGTAGTAGATATACACCATGCAGGAACAACCATGCGTTTTTTGACCGCATACTATGCTGTTCTTGAAGGACGAGAAACAGTGCTTACGGGAAGTGCTAGAATGCAAGAGCGACCAATTAAAATTTTGGTAGATGCCTTACGATCTTTAGGATGTGAGATAACGTATGAGAAAGAAGAAGGCTATCCTCCAATACGCATTCAAGGAAAACATCCGATACATCAAAAAGTAAGGTTGAAAGCCAATGTAAGTAGCCAATACATTTCTGCGTTAATGCTGATAGGAGCTTCTTTGCCTAATGGCCTAGAGATTACTTTAGAAGGAAAAATAACATCTGTTCCTTATATCAAAATGACATTGAGCTTGTTGAAAGATGCAGGAATTTCAGGAACTTTTGAGGGCCATGTGATTACAATAGCACCGCAAAAAGTAGTACCTTCTAAAACGATAGTTGTAGAGTCCGATTGGAGTTCAGCATCGTATTTTTATAGTAGTGTAGCCTTATCTCAAAAAGGATCAGTAACCATAGGAAGTTACAAAAAAGAGAGTTACCAAGGAGATTCTGTATTGCAGTCTATTTACAGAAATTTAGGAGTGAATACTACTTTTGGAGCACATACCATAACATTGACGAAAACAAATGATCTAGACGAAACAGCCTTACAAGGATTAGACTTGTCTAATGCACCTGATATCGCACAGACTATTGCCGTAACTTGCTTTGGATTGGGGATAGGATGTCATTTGACTGGGTTGCATACCTTAAAAATTAAAGAAACAGATCGTTTAGAAGCATTAAAAATCGAAATTGAAAAGCTAGGCGGAGAAGTTACAATTACAGGAGATACGTTAACACTAGCTCCTACCGATACGATCAAAGCAAACATAGCAATTGATACCTATAACGATCATAGAATGGCAATGGCTTTTGCTCCTTTAGCATTACGAACTCAGATTCATATTAATAATGCAGATGTCGTTTCTAAATCATACCCTGATTTTTGGTCCGATTTGAAGCAATT
>CALFCI010000136.1 GCA_937951135.1 uncultured Aquimarina sp.
TATAGCGGCTATAGATTTCCCATTGATGTGTGTAATGATATCTCCAACGTCAAGTTTGGAAACATTTTTCAATTCAGGATTATAGTAATCAGTAACTACTAATTGTTGTTCTATAAATTGAACTTTAAAAGGAGCATAAAACGTTCCTTTTTTCTTTTCTATAGTATTAAAACCAATTGTAGTGGTTGCATGTGTGTCATTTATAGTACCTATAAGTTCAATACAGGCTAATTCGTACCCTAATTTATTTTTTGAATGTATAAAGGTTGGGATAAATTCTTTTAAAACGTGATTCCAGTTTTTATCTGCTATGTTTTTATGAGGAAAATAATAATGAATCATATTCCAATACCTGTAAAGAGATAGTAATTTAAACCCACTATCATCATAGGACATGGAATAATAATGGTTTTCATTTAAAAATTTAGGATTCCCCGTATTAGCACGACCAATATAAAAATGCTTTCCTTGGAATCTATTTTGATAGATCTCGTGTAGTTTATTTTTTAATCCTATGTGGAGGTCAAATTCATTGAACCATGATATATCTGGTTTTAAAACCGCATCTTCCACTGCTTCTTTACAGGATGAGCATGTCTCAATTTCTCCATATTTCTGTATCCAGGTAAGAAGTACCTGATCCCTTTCATTGTTGTTTTTTGCATCTAAATATCGAGGTAACATTCGGAATAGCTCATAATCCCAATTGTAATTTCCCTTCCCAACTTCAGGGTGATTATATTTTAAAAAGCCCCAAACTTTACCTAATAATTCTAAATTACTAATGAGTTCTTCCGTAAGTTCAGGAAACTCAATCTTAGAGTCTAAGTCAAATTCCTTATCTAAAGCCGCATTGTTTACGGGGGTTTCTTTTTCCTTTAAATTTTGAATATCCTGGCCATCTATGGTTAAAACAAAATCATCAAACCATGCTTCTCCTTTCCCCGTCATAATCCCTCCTACAATGATCCTTTCAGCATTTTCAGGGTAGGGTAGTGTCACTGAGTATTTTTGCCAATCTTTCGTGCCTTGGATATTTTGCTTTTCCATATTATCAAAGGCTACGATTTCGTTACTCCCATCTATTCTTAGCATAAGTCCGCTAAAGCCGTCTTCGACGTTTTTAATTTTCATATAGCCTTCAAGGGTAATGGAGGTTCCTTGATAATTTGCAGGAATATTGTAAGCGATGCAGCCAAAAGAATCTTCATTTTCTTTAGACGTTATTTTTGACGCGTATTTCCCAGAGTGTACTTGAACACTATCAACCGCTAAGGTATAGTCTCCCCACTCAAACCAGCCTTTGGGAAATACTAGCGATGAATCGTACGCTTCAAAATTTAAATTTAAATTTTTATTTACCTGAGGTGTACAGTTAATAAAGAGAAATGATACTATAATTAAAATCGTTTGTTTCATGGCAGTTTTTAACGTGTGAGAAGGTATTTGTATGCGATGAGATAAGGGATTATGCGTGAGATTTTTCGTAGAAAGTCATTTGCAACAAATAGCAACGAACTACGATTAATATCAATTATGATTTAAAATGAACCTAAAGAATTTATATTAAAATATGTGTGCGATAGAAACAAATTATTAGGTATGTTTTAAATTATAGTTGGTATAAGCACTAAAATAGAAATTATTTTATAGGTAGTAGCCCTTTTATCTAGCTCTTTAAAAAATATACGGGTACCCATAGCAGAAATACGATCTTAGATGGTAAAAGATACTAAACAAAATTATCAAAATAAATCAAGCTAGACAGTTCGGTTGTCGCTATCTTCTTTTATCCCTTCTTCAATCAATATGGCAGTTTTTTCCTTTTCCTCTTTTGTGATCGTTTCTACATCACTTTCTTGGGAAGCATCAGATGCGTCAATACAAAAAACACAGCAAATCGGAAAATGATCAGAACCGATGTATTCTAGAACACGTAGCTCTTTTAGAAAAATAGTTGTGCTATGAAACACTAAATCCAAAGGCGCTCTAAAAAACCAATACTTAGCATGGTACGAGGCGAGAATCCCTCGTCCGTTCCTCCCATCAATCAATCCGCTATTTTTACGAAATAATTCAGAGATTTTTGACCAAGCGACAGCATTAAAATCACCAATAACAAGTGTAGGTTTATTGATTTCTTTCGTATGCTTAGCGATGCACATCAAGTCCCCATCACGTTCTTTGGACGTTTCTTCTTCGGTAGGACTTGGTGGAGGTGGATGTACACAAAAAACAACAAAATCATGCCCTTCTTTACTTTTGAAATGGGCTTCAATACTAGGAATGTCCTCTGAAACAAAATAATGTGTAGTTACTTTCTGAAATGGAATTTTTGCATATAAATGCATTCCGTATGTATTTTCCAGCGTTATTTTTTCGGTATAAGGATATTCAACTTCCAAATCACGTATCGCAATTTCCCAATCTTTATTACTTTCAATAGTAACAAAAATATCAGGATCTTCCTTTCGGATCAAATCTTTAAACTTTCCAAACTCTTGATTAAATTGATAAATGTTTGCAGAGATTACTTTGAGATCTTCTACATATTTTTTCCCCTTAGGTAGTTTTTTATAAAATCGTGTGAATCTTGCTAAAAGATATGCGTGATAACTAATTAAAGCAACTTGAAGTAATAATACCACCCAAAACCAGGGATCTCTTTCCGTAAAAACAAAAAGCCCAATGGTGGCAATTATTTGGAAAATGACTAATTGTATTTTAATAAATTCAGGAGCACGAAAAAACCAATGCTGATTTTTGATGTGTGGTAATACACTTAAAAAAATAAGCAATACCGAGAGAATTAGAAAAAACACACTCACTTTAAAATATTTTTATGAAGTTACAAAACAGAATCTTCTATAGGATACGTATTATTTTGCTTTCGCGAAAATAGCTAGAAGCGCTATCCATTTTTACAGCCTCTTTCCTTAAGATCTAAAATCTATTGATCTAGCTCATCTTCTAGTTCTACCCATTTCTTTTCAAAATAAAGCGTAGTTTTCTTTCCTAGACTATCTGTAGCAATGGCTTTCACAAAGCGGTCATCATGACTTTGGTACTTGATACGTAGTTGGGTATACATATCTAATTCATAATGCGCTCCTACAGGTAAATTAAAAGGATTGTTTTCTACATCATTGGTAAAAACGGACAACAGAAACAAGCGTTCAGATAAGGTATCTGGTTGTGCATACCCAAAGACTCTA
Organism: uncultured Aquimarina sp.; assembly: GCA_937951135.1. Classification (GTDB taxonomy): domain Bacteria; phylum Bacteroidota; class Bacteroidia; order Flavobacteriales; family Flavobacteriaceae; genus Aquimarina. Next base: position 3,216 of record CALFCI010000136.1, read on the forward strand.
TGGTCTTTTTTTATGTTAGCATTCAAATATAATAACCCATCAGATACATACGCTTTTGAAATATGATCTCCAGATCTACGTACGCTTTGTGCATGTTCACGATCCATACTGTCAAGCTTAGAAATGACAGGAGACTCTTTTTCACTTGCGTTAGATGTTGTTTGCTTGCAAGATGCTAAGGCAACAAGTATGAAAATTGGGAGGATGTATATGATTTTTTTCATAGTGTGTATAGATGATGAGTCTTATTAATAAGGATCTTAGGAATCTAGGTCAAAACTACCCATTATTTATGAAATAACGATCTTGTATATGGTTTGTTTCTTATTTTAAGGCAAGACTAACTATTAATTTTATACGATTTTGAGAATAGTTTTTTTTTGTAAATCAGTTCATTTAATCTTTAGCAAGATTAGTTTTTTCATAGTATTATTAACGGCCTTGTGAATGTTATGTTGAGTTGTAATCAGTATTATAGATACCTTTAATAGGCGATTTTTATAATTTGCCCTTGTTTTATGAGTGGTTGGTAATTTTCAAGATCATCCCAATTTTCTTTTGCGCTTGGAATTTGGACCGTTGCTAAATGATAGATCCCATACATTTTGGTATCTATTTCTATATCATTCTCTTTTGCATCTATTAATATCCAGTAAGGAATAAAAGCCCAATCCATATTTTCTATGGTGCTAATTGTTTCTGCACTTTCTGTATCGCCTGATAGAAAAATCTTTTTGTCGTGCCACGTAATTAAGTATGAATAGTGGTTTAAAGAAAATTTATGACTTGTTTTGAATGCCTGAATACTAAAATTTGGAATACTTTCTTCAAGACTTTTTAGCTCTTCAATATTCCATGAGCCATATTTTCGACCATTTTTTTCTTTAATGACTTTTTTTATCTCTTTCGCAGAATAATGATCAGCGTGTTTATGAGTGAAAATAAATATTGAGTTTTCTTTTATGCTATCCAATTCGGCACTATCAAATTCCATATAGTTATGAGCGCCTGATTTATAAGGGAAGTCAGTATACACATTTGTAGTTCCGTCGCTTATATACAAACCACAGTTTCCGATGAATTTAATCTTGATTTCGTTGGTTTGAGCAAATCCAAAATTTGCCACAAAAACTATATGTAGGATTAGTAAAATGCTGCTGTATTTTAAATTCATGTACTGTTGTTTTTATATTGTGAATAAGGAGTTCAATTATGGTTAGTTACGTTGTCTAGGTCTTAATTTAATAAATACAAACTGAATATATAATTTGAGTGAACCTCTGTAAGTAGGTTTTGAATAACAGTGTGTTATAGGTTTTGCTGTGCAATGTTTATTTCATTTTCAATTCTATTTGTTTCTGATTCGATGATAGGTTTTAAATTAAACGTTCTAATTTTTTCAATAAGCGCCTTTGCTTGATTGAAGTTTTTTCTTACAAGTTCAATACTGGCTAAATTCAGCAATACAATAGATGTATCATTATCAGTTCTTAAACCGATGTTTAATGCTTTGGTTAGTTCAGAATGACTTTTTTCAAACTCTTGTTTTTCTAATGCAATAATTCCTGCGGTAAAATGATAATAGCTTTTTTGACCTTTACTTAAGATCTTTGGATTTTTAATTTTAGAGATGAGTTCTTCAGCCTTTTTCAGATTATTCTTTTTCATGTGTTGAAAAGCGGCATAAACAGTTCCGTATTTAAAATATCCATAGATAAAAAGACCAGCAGCAAGTAACAGGATGGACATATTTCCAAAATCTTCTTTTGAGTAAAAGAAAACAGCCATTAATAGGCTTATAATAACAAGTATTATTCTAATAATTGGGGTAAACATATATTTTTAGGATTGATTTTGTCAAATGTTGCACAAGGTATTTGTGAATATTTAATTACGTAGTTTAAACACCTAATTTAGAAAATATAAACCGAATCGAAGATTCGCTATGGTTTTCGTGAGTAGGGGAGAACTAGTAAATAAATAATATTGGCTTTTGGCTGTGTGTGCCTTTTTAATTTATTTCTGCTATAAGTAGTAGAATTAACCAAATAAAGCCAATGAACATACACAATAGTCCAAGTAGAAGTAAAACAGTACTTATAGGGAAGCCCATTTTTGTTGTATACCCAATTCCACCCATGAACCAACCCGAGATTAAGAGTATGATAGCGGTTACTGTTTTTAATGTTTTACTCATTTTTTCGATGTGTGCTAATGTTTTATTTTATCGCTAGGTATGTGGTTAAGCGCTTAATTTTAAAAATATAAACTGGATAGAAAATGGGAGAGGATCTTTGTAGGTAGAAGATAACTAACAATACATTTTTATGCGGGATTGCCTATCGTTTTTATTTTAATTCAAGTTTATCAATTCGGTTTCCAATGGTAAATTCTTTCATTTCCGTTTCAAGGGTATTAAAATCTATTTGTTCTACTTTCCGTATGATCTCTCCATTTTTTATTAAATAAATTTCATCGCACGTATCTGCTAACGTTGAAAATATATGAGAAGAAATAATAATCGTTTTTTCTAATTTTTTATACCTTTTTATAATTTCTGTTATAATTAAATTACTCTGTATATCGACGCCATTAAAAGGTTCGTCTAGAATAAACACATCATTTTCTTGTAAGAGTATGGCTGTTAAAGCCAATTTCTTTTTCATTCCAGTAGAGTACGTCGAAGCATATTGATGTAGTGGTAAATCAAATAAGTTTTTATCTTCAATATTTGATAGTTTTATTTCTCTTGCGTTGGCAAGTAATTGGATATATTCTTTTCCAGTAATCTTAGAGAAAAAGAACGGTTCAGTTAGCAAAAGGCCTAAATGATCTTTTAGTTTATTAAAGTCAGATGTAATAGTACCTTGATAGGTTTCAAGCCCTGAAACGCATCTAAATAACGTTGTTTTTCCTGCTCCATTTTCTCCAACGATCCCGTATGTTTTTCCTTTCTTAAACTCTAAATCTATTGTGTTAAGAACCTGTTTGTTACCATAAGACTTTGATAATTTTTCAATTTTAATCATGTAAAATGGTGTTTAATTTTTTAATAGATTTAGAATAAAAAAATGGAATAATTATTAATAACATTGGAGGAAACATAAAACTCATAGCGATTAAGATACCTTGTGACATA
>CALFCI010000137.1 GCA_937951135.1 uncultured Aquimarina sp.
CCTCTTCCTACAGGTACCATCGCATCAATAGACTTGATTCCTGTTTGTAGTGGCTCTGTTACGGGTTGACGAAATACTACGCCTGGTGCTTTACGCTCCAAAGGCATTTCATAGGTTTCCCCTTCTATAGGCCCTTTACCATCAATAGGGTTTCCTAAAGTGTCTACTACACGACCTACAATACCTTCTCCTACTTTGATCGAAGCAATACGCTGTGTACGTTTTACGGTAGCACCTTCTTTTACTTCTGTAGATGATCCTAGTAGTACTACACCAACATTATCTTCTTCAAGGTTCAGTACAATTCCTTCTAAACCAGATTCAAACTGTACTAATTCTCCATATTGAGCATTAGACAATCCAAAAATTCTGGCGATACCATCTCCTATTTGTAATACGGTACCTACTTCTTCTAATGAAGCTGATGCTTCAAAACCAGATAATTGTTGCTTTAATATTGCTGATACTTCAGCAGGATTTACTTCAGCCATTGTATAGTATTTTAGACGAGTACAACATACGTTCTACTCTCTTATTCATGAATTTGTATTAATTTCTTAACTCTCTTCGCAAGCTCGTTAACTGATTACGTACACTTGCATTGTATTGTAAGTCACCTACTCTTAGAATAAACCCTCCAATGATACTTTCATCGATAGTGTTTTCTAATGTAGCTTCATTTCCTGTAAGCTCTTTTACCTTTGCCAATACTTTAGCTTCTAAAGCTGCATCTAGTGCCACTGCTGTAGTCACTGTAGCGACTTGAGTATTTTGCAATTGATCATACAACAACACATATTGTGCGGCTACACTCGGCAATAACGCTACTCTCTTATTCGTAATTAATACTTTAAAAAGTTTTTTAGTTTGCGCATCGGTAGTCTTAAAAATGGCTAACAGTGAAGTGTGTTTTACCTCACTCTTCACTAAAGGACTGTTCAAAAATAGATCCAATTCTTGGCTTCCTTCTACTGTCGCCAATATATCTTTCATATCACTATATATCCCTTCAGCATTTTTTTGATCCTGAGCTACACTCAAAACTGCTTTTGCATATCGTATTGCTGCTCTGCTCATTGTATCTTAGTTTACGGCAACGTCTGCTAACATAGACTCTACCAATTCTAATTGCTTTTTATTACTACTTAATTCCTGGCGCACTACTTTTTCTGCAATTTCTACAGAAAGGTCTGCTACAGAATTCTTTAATTCTGCAAGGGCTGCTTTTTTCTCCCCTTCTATAGTAGATTTCGCCTGTGCTACAATTTTATCAGATGCTGTTTTTGCTTCTGTTGTTGCTTCAGCAATCATATTCTCTTTCAATTCTCTAGCATCTTTCAAAATAGCATCTCTTTGTGCTCTAGCTTCGTTTAAGATACGCTCGTTGTCTGATTGTAAGTTTTGTAGTTCTTTTTTAGCTTCTTCAGCAGCATCTAGGGCACTTTTAATCCCTTCTTCTCTGCTATCTAAAGATTCTAAAATTGGTTTCCAAGCAAACTTTCGCATCAACACAATAAGTATGAATAGAATAATTGCTTGCATGAAAAACAAACCAGGTGAAAAATCATTTAATAATTGATCCATAACGTATGGTATTTAATAGTACTATTGTTTTGTTTAATCCACATTGTGGAGTTTAATGCTCCGAGGTCTACCTCGGAATCTGAAAACTATTCTCTACAATGCTTCGTCAGCTTGCTGTGCGCTAGTTGACTGTTTTTAAAACATGTCCTGCAACCAACCGTTGCAGGAACATATTTTGCTGTGTTAGGATTACTTCCCTAAGATTAATGCACCAAATGCAAGCCCTTCTAAAAGTGCTCCAATGATGATCATTGCAGTTTGAATTTTTCCTGCCGCTTCTGGCTGACGAGCAATACCTTCCATTGCTTTTCCACCGATTTGACCTAATCCAATTCCTCCTCCGATTACGATTAATCCTGCTCCAATTAAATTGTACATACTAATTGATTTATATAAAATTAAACAAATTCTTATTCACTTTTTTATAATAGCATCCTTTTGATACATTTAGAATGCTATTTAATCTCGATACAATTTTCTACGTTTTACTTCGAAAATTACTCGATTAGACGTTACCATTCTTCAATGGGATACGTTTCACTTAATGATGATCGTGCTCTTGCACTGCCATTCCTATAAATAACGATGATAACATCGTAAAAATAAATGCCTGTAAAAAAGCGACTAATATTTCGATTACTGATATAAATAATGCTAATACTAATGACATCCCTGTAGAAGCTATCGGTCCGAAAGCGGTCTTTAAAATAATCATTAACGCAATTAAACTCATCACTACAAAATGCCCTGCTGTAATGTTTGCAAACAAACGTATTAACAATGAAAACGGCTTCGTTAACATTCCTAAGATTTCTATTGGCATTAAAATAATTTTCATGGGTACCGGTACGCCTGGCATCCAGAAAATATGTTTCCAATAGTCTTTATTTGCACTAAACTGTACAATAAAGAAGGTAAACAATGCTAAACACACTGTAACGGCGATATTACCAGTAACATTAAATCCTAATGGTGTTAACCCTAATAAATTCAAAATCCAAATAAAGAAAAATACGGTCAATAAGAATCCCATAAATTTTCTGTATTTCTTTTCTCCTATATTAGGTCTTGCAATATCATCTCTTACATAAATCACTAAGGGTTCTAATACTCTAGCTAGCCCCGTAGGGATTGGCCCTTTTTTATACCCTCTTGCCAAAGCAGAAAATCCTAATAGCATTAACAATCCTGCTAATAACATTCCAACTACATTTTTAGTAATGGAAAAATCTAATGGTTTTGCATTTGTTGCATGATGATGCTCATCATAAGTAATGGTGCCTTCTGCATCTGTCTTATATATCTTACCATGATCTACAGCATAGTAATTGTCTCCTACAGCAGCTACTGATGCTCCATGGTGAAATTTAGAGGACATAAATACTTTTAATCCTCCATCCCATAAAATCACAGGCAATGGAAATCCATAATGCGTTCCTGTTGTTCCGCTGGTGTAGAATACAAAATCGTGAGCATCTTGCAAGTGATGCTTGATATAATCATTGATTTCTTCTTTGGTATCAATAAGATTACCCTGAGCCTCATGAGGTGTTTCACCCGAATTGGCACGAAGTGTTGCTGTAGTAAGAAGTAGCATGGCTACTGCAATCCTAAGAGTGGTTTGAAATACTTTCATTTCTTAAATCCTGGTGTTTTTGGTACGCTCTGAATTTGGGTGCAAAATTACAGTATTAATTTTCAATACACGAATAGAATTTTACTTTTTTTTACAGATTTTTAACGCTCCGCTTTTAAAGCAATTACAAACTACGTATTTGTATCTTTAAGCACAGTGCATCAATGATCTACAAATTGCTTTTATTTCTGCAACTTATCTATTAAATAGCTTAAAGTCTACGTATTTATAACTAAGTACTACTTTCGAAAGTGTTTGAAGTTTTATTTGTAACACAACCTGTACTATAGCCACAAAAATGCAGTGATTTCATTGTGATTATGACCATTTTTAAGCGTATTCCATTAAGGAATAGCTAAAAACTTAAGGGTTTTATGGATTTATGCGCTTAATGATTTTAATAGACACTAGTAGTAAACATATTAAGTATCCGAAGTAAAAACATAAAAATATAGCACGCTGGGGTATTGTTTCTGGATCGTCCAACCATCCCTGTTTGTGTACAAATATGCCTGCAATAATTACTTTAACAATTAATACCCCCAAAAACACAAAACTGGTTTGTGCGGGTATAATTCGTGAAGAAATAGTAATGGTAATATATGCAAAAAGAGTTACCAATAACAAAACTGCATGCTGTTCTATAATTGAATCGAAGGTTCCCACATTAAAAAACGGAAACAATACTTGACTGTGAATACCCCAAAACAGTAAACCACTAAGTACTATTGCTAAGATATGCTTCATTATAAACGAAAAAATTATTTTTTTTGAGAAGCTTTTATAACTTGCCAAAGTACCGAGCCTATAGCTAAAAATACGGCAGCAAGTCCAACCCATTTTTGATAAAACGGCGTGGTGTATCCTGCTTCTGTGTCTAAATACATGCCTAAATAATACCCTCCTACTATAGTAGCCATCATTTGTAGGCCTATAGTAGAGTACTTGGCTGCATTCCTAAGCTGATTTCCCTTGTTGTTTTTGCTCATTTATTTTGTCTAAAGACTTAATTCCGGCAGATCCCTTCATTACACATGAAGCATTGAATGTAGCGCCTGGCTCTACGGCTAGCTTTCCTGTAATTACTTCTCCTTCAATATGTGCTGTTGGTTTTAATGAAAGTGTTCCTGAGATGAGAAGCTTTCCTGAAATTTTTCCTTCAAAATCAGCATCAGAACATTCCAATGTTCCTAAAACATATCCAGATTTTCCTACCACTACTTTTCCAGTAGTTTTAAAAGTTCCTTCTATAGTTCCATCAAGACGAAATCCTCCTTCGGAGATAATGTCACCTACAATTTTAGTTCCTTCAGAAATTCTATTTTGATTTTTTGAGAAATCTCCAGTGTTGTTGTCTTTTCCTTTTTTATTATCTGAAAACATAGTGTACAGGGTTTTTAAAGTTATTGTTCGGTTTTATAGTGTTGTTGTGTGCTATAGGTCTCTAAATTTTTATGAATCTGAACAATTCTATAATTTGGAGAGGCTATGGTAAAATACTCGGTTTCTATTTTAGGATAGTAGTTCTTTTTACGATCCCATTTTGTCAAATCGACACCTTTAGTGTTTTCTATTTTCCCAATGGATAACAATTCTGCCAAGCCCTCAGCACTGGCTCTATCTTTTTTGGTATGTACTACAATAAACTGTTGATCTTTAGTATAAATATCTAGAGATACTTTCATTTTATCATACTTTAACTCTTTGATAATTTGCTGTATTCGTTCTTTTAAATCTATTGCTTGTAAGTTCCCTAAAGTAGAGAATGTATAGATTAATTTATGATTTTGTTCCTCATCGATAGCTTCTAGAAAGGTAGCATTTTCTATTTGCGGAATGGTATTTTCATAAATGTATTGTGCTTTTTTACCTTCTGGGCTTTGCGGAAAATTAAGGGCCACGTAATTTAATGCGGCTTTATACGCCTCAAACCCTCTATATCTTCCCATGGCCTGTGCCTTAAGCAATTCAAACTTTGGCACAACGTCTTCTCCTCCAAATCGAGTGATCAATACATCACTTTCTGAAATGACCTTGGCATATTCTTGATTTTGAAATGCTTTATATAATTTATTATATAGTGCTTCTGGACTATTTTCATTTCCTGCTAAAGTCTCGTCTGGATATTGTAAAATCTTAGCATATCGAGAGTCCCCATGATTGTTTATTAAATCTTGTTTTAAGGCATTTGATTGTGCAATCGCTTGTCTAGATTCATAAATCTTATACAAGTTGTATTTTGAAGGTACAATAAGTCGTTCCTCTGGAGCACTGCTCAATACCGTTTCAAACTTATCAATAGCTAAATCATATTCTAAAAACTTTTCTTTGTAAATAACACCCAATTGATAATATGCAAAATTGCGCTGTTTCTGTAAACTATCGAGTACACTACTATCTGTTGGTAAGGTCGCGAGATAGGTTTGGGGGTTAAATAGAGGATCTTCATCCATATTATATGGTGCTGCAATACTATCCTTCTCTTTTGTTTCTACGATATCTTTAATCGCTTTTAATCCAGAAACTTTCCAGTTATCCGTTAATTCTCGATCTCCATAAGTTCTTCTAAATGCTGTTTTTCCAAACGCTATTGTAGTGGGGTTATAAAAATAAAAAATTCCTCCAGCATTAGGGCCATTAGTGGCATTTCCAAACGCTATTTTTTGAGGTTGTAACTGTTGGAATTCACTTTTTCTAAGTGCGTTTTCTTCTGCTTCCGCTTTGGCTACTGCTGCTGCTTTTATGGTTTCTGTATAGGTATTGTAATAGGCTAGTTGCTCTTCTGGAGACATGGCCACTATAGAAAGAATACTATCGTTTGTTTTTGCGATACCTTCATATAATATCACATCATCTAAGTTGGTTCTCTTTTTCTTTAATACTCGATATCGTTTGGCATCTACAATCATATTGGACAACGTACTATCATAATATGCCCCTGCAAGTGGGTATTCTTTTGCATCAAAATTAATATCTCCTAAAGCATAATAGTTTAATGACTTCAAATACTTGTCCTCGGTATCAGTTCGTAAGGACTTATTATAATAGGTTACTGCCCCTTCTATAGAATCTTGTGTCCTATAGTATACTGCTATTTGGTTGTAGATTTTATCTAAAAAGGGTCTGTTTTCTCGATTTTTTTCGAGTTTAGTCAACAGTTTTAGAAATTCTTCAGTATCCCCTTGAGCATACTCAAAATTTCGTGCTTTTGCCAGTCTTGCATTAATCAAATATTTTCGGGCTGTTCTTCTATTTAATGCAATAACTTGATCAAAAGCATAATTTGCACTGTCTTTGTACCCTAATTGATTTAATAATTGCCCTTTAATATAATAATAGCGCCCTTTTTCTTCGTTATTTCTAGTATGAATAGCTGATTTATTAAGATAGGTAATTGCAGAATCTTTCTGTTTTAGATTGATATATGCTTGTGCAATCATAGCAGTAGCATCTGCATAATCCTGAGGCTTCATATATTCTTCAGTAATCATTTTATATAAATCTTCAAGAGCACTTTTATTATTATCCAAACGAATATTACTTTTTGCTTTCCATACTTTCGCATGGTTAATCGTATTACTGGTTGGGTATTTATATAGAATATAATTAAACGCTTCTAGTGCTGGAATAAATCGTTGTTCAAAATATCTTGCTTTTCCTAACAGTAAAAAAGCTTCGTCGATTTTAGGATTCCGTTCCCGTCCGTCAATCAACATACTATGCTTTTGAATCGCTTTTACTGCTTTTTCTTCTGCTCTGTCAAAATTTTTATTCAACACCTCATTGGGTAGTCGCACATCTTCACTTACCGTTAGCCGTTCTACTGGGAGTAGTTTCCAAAAATTATCATTATCTGCTTGAACAATATCTTGCTTTCCAAGGTCAAAAGCCATTCTACCATTATACAACGTATTATTTTTGGTCGTCACATCATGCCAGGTTCTATTTAAGAACTTATCTTTTTTACGTGAGCAACCCCACCCTAAAAGAGCAATTAGAAGAAAAAGTGTGCTATATGATAAAAATCTGTTCAAAATTGTTCTGTTATTTCACTACTTAGCAATACGCTATACTGGATCTAAACACGATCATAAAGACTTCATCCGTTGTAGTGATCACAGTATTTTCGTTTCTAAAAATTTATACTAGTGGTAAAAATACATTTCTTTCACTAAAAAAAAGGGTTATTAACAATTTTTATCTACAAAAACGTTGTTTTCGTTGATTTTATCAAAGTTATTAACAATTTTACATTAGGACTATTCTGTTTTGAATTTGATCTTATATCGCCGTGTTCAATAGATATTACTTCTGTGTTTTTTCTGAGTACATGACAAAAAATATTTGCTCTCGATTCAAAGTTACATCCTCACTTTGTGATCGAGACCTACTAGGTTTCCAAAACCTAGTAGGTCTAACAGGGTACCTAACTATAAAACAATGAGTATTAAAAATCTAAAGCATAGAGATTTTTTTTGTCATGTACTCAGGTGTTTTTTAACCTGAGTTCGACCTAAGAAAATCACGTCAATTCGAGTGGTTCGACGAAGGAGAATTGTATCGAGAATAGTGATTTTTACTACAAAAAAGCGAATCTCGATACATTTTTTCTTCATTACATTACGAAAAAACACTCGAT
>CALFCI010000138.1 GCA_937951135.1 uncultured Aquimarina sp.
TTTACAGCAGCAGCATTATTGGAAAAGCAAACAGTTACAACATTACAAGGTGATGCGGTTACAATTGAAAAAGTAGGCGACAAAGTATTGCTTAATGGTATTGTAGAGGTTGCAATTAAAGATATTGAAGCATCCAATGGTGTTGTACACCTGATTACTTCGGTATTGATACCGCCAGTAGATTTGCCTTCTATTGTAGAATTGGCAGTAGCAACCCCAGAGTTGTCTACCTTGGTAGGAGCCTTACAAGCAGCAGATTTAGTGACTACATTGCAAGGAGAAGGGCCATTTACTGTATTTGCACCGACTAATAGTGCATTCGAAGCTTTACATGGGCTGCCAAACGGAGCGGCTTTAAAAGAGGTTTTGTTATATCACGTTGTAGCAGGTAAATTTACAGCGGCTCAATTACTACAAGAGCAAGAGGTAACTACCATACAAGGAGAAAAAGTAACCATAGAAATGACGCGTAGAGGTGTAGTAGTTTTAAACCATAGTATTCGAGTTGCAATTGAAGATATCGAGGCGTCTAATGGGATTGTACATGTGATTAAAGGGGTGTTGTTGCCTTAACAAATAGAAACTATAACATAAAAACACCCCTAGAAAAAGCCATTCGTTTTTTGGAATACTCCGTAAGTATTTTTCCTCCCAAAATGTCGAATGGCTTTTTTTATGACTAAATATATAGTCGATATGTAATAGGAAACAAGAATTCATAAATTCAGACTTTATTTATCCCATTCAAATGCTTAAATTTGCAACCCTAATGCGCTATCTGCATTAGGGTTTTAAAATTAGAGATTCGTATGTTTGATAAGTTAAGTGATAAATTAGATAAAGCTTTACATGTACTTAAGGGGCATGGACAAATAACTGAGGTTAATGTAGCAGAAACGTTAAAAGAAATTCGTAGAGCATTAGTGGATGCTGATGTGAATTATAAGATTGCTAAGGAGTTTACAGCTACAGTACGAGAAAAAGCATTGGGTCAAAATGTATTGACGAGCCTGAAGCCTGGACAACTCATGATTAAGCTTGTAAAAGACGAGTTGACCACATTAATGGGAGGTGAAGTTGCTGGGATAAATTTATCAGGTACACCTTCTGTGATATTAATGTCAGGTTTACAAGGGTCAGGTAAAACAACATTCTCAGGTAAATTAGCCAATTTTCTTAAAAATAAAAAAACAAAGAAACCTTTATTGGTTGCTTGTGATGTATATCGACCTGCTGCAATTGATCAGTTGCATGTGGTAGGAGATCAAATAGGAGTAGAAGTATTTAGCGATCGTGGAAATAACGATCCAGTTGCCATAGCGAAAGCAGGTTTAGCTCATGCCAAGGCTAATGGTCATAACGTTGTTATTGTGGATACCGCAGGGCGTTTAGCGGTAGATGAAGCAATGATGACAGAAATTGCAAATATTCATAAGGCAATTACGCCAGAAGAAACACTGTTTGTGGTAGATTCCATGACCGGTCAAGATGCTGTAAACACTGCAAAGGCATTTAATGATATCTTGAATTTTGACGGAGTTATTTTAACCAAATTAGATGGTGATACTCGAGGTGGAGCAGCCATTTCAATTAAATCTGTAGTTAATAAGCCCATTAAATTTATTGGTACAGGAGAGAAAATGGAAGCTATCGATGTGTTCTATCCAGATCGTATGGCAGATCGTATCCTAGGAATGGGAGATGTCGTGTCTTTGGTAGAGCGTGCGCAAGAACAGTTTGATGAAGAAGAAGCTCGAAAACTTCAAAAAAAGATAGCCAAAAACCAGTTTGGATTTGATGATTTTTTAAGTCAGATTCAACAGGTAAAGAAAATGGGGAACATGAAAGACCTTATGGGGATGATTCCAGGGGTTGGTAAAATGATGAAAGATGTAGATATTGATGATGATGCTTTTAAACATGTAGAGGCTATAATTCATTCCATGACCCCTAAAGAGCGCTCAAAACCTCAGATGATTAATGCAAGTCGTAAAAAACGTATAGGGAAAGGTTCGGGAACTTCTGTACAACAAGTAAATCAGCTCCTAAAGCAATTTGAACAAATGAGCAAAATGATGAAAATGATGCAAGGTGGTGGCGGTAAGCGCATGATGCAAATGATGAATAAAATGAAATAGTAAAGACGCAATATTTTGCGTCTCAGTACCATAGTAAAGACGCAAGATCCTGCGTCTCAACAAAAAATTGAAAATGGAAATACTAGACGGAAAGAAGGTAAGTAACGATATTAAAAATGAAATCACTGTTGCGGTTCAGGAAATGAAAGCCAATGGAGAGAAAGTGCCACATTTGGCAGCAGTATTGGTAGGAGATGATGGTGCTAGTTTGACGTATGTAGGGAGTAAAGTGAAAACGTGTGAGCGTATTGGTTTTGACTCTACACTAGTGCGTATGCCGGCTACAACAACTGAGGAAGAGTTGTTAGAAAAAGTCAAAGAACTGAATGAGAATGATGATATTGATGGTTTTATCGTGCAATTGCCATTGCCACCTCAAATTGATACACAAAAAGTGTTATTAGCTGTAAATCCGGATAAAGATGTAGATGGTTTTCATCCTATGAATTTTGGAAAAATGGCATTGAACCTGCCTACGTTTATTTCAGCAACTCCTTTTGGTATTTTAGAGTTATTAGAACGGTATAAGGTAGAGACTAGTGGTAAACATACGGTAGTGATCGGTAGAAGTGATATTGTAGGTAAGCCTATGAGTATCTTAATGGGAAGAAAAGGGTGTCCGGGGGATTCCACGGTAACTTTAACGCATAGTCGTACTAAAAATATAGAAAGTATTATAGCGCAAGCAGATATTGTGATTTCTGCATTGGGAGTGCCTAATTTCTTGAAAGCAGAGATGGTAAAAGAAGGTGCAGTTATTATTGATGTAGGGATTACCAGAGTGCCAGATGAGACTAAAAAGAGTGGGTATAGTATTGTAGGGGATGTAGATTTTGCTGAGGTGAGTAAAAAAGCATCATACATTACTCCAGTACCTGGCGGAGTAGGTCCTATGACTATTGCGATGTTATTGAAAAATACACTTTTGGCTAGAAAACGTCATCGTGAAGTGACAGGGGTGTAAGTTTGTGTTGCCAATAGTTTAAAAAAGCGCATTCCGAAAATAGCATCATCTAGATGTTTAAAATTACTTTATAGTGATATTCTCAGTTACAAAGTTTCGAAGCATCATAGTCTTTATGAATAGTAGTTGGCCTACCTTCTATTGATAAATTATAGGATACAATGGGTTCTATTCGTGGTTGTTTAGAAGTATTGAAGGAAAATACCTAAAAATAAATAGCTTTGAAACTCAGCAACTATTTCATTGTCACCATGTCTCTTGAAATACTTAAAATGTTTCTATTTTCTGAATACGCCTATAAAAAAAGAACAGTTACTTTTCAAAGTAACTGTTCTTTTTTTGTAAGAATGATAATGAATAAACTACCCATTCATAGAGATCAAGAACTCATCATTATTTTTAGTTTGCTTAAAACGCTCGTTGATAAACTCCATAGCCTCTACAGGGTTCATGTCGGCCAAATATTTTCTCATGATCCACATGCGTTGTATTGTCGTTTCATCCAGTAGCATATCATCTCTACGCGTACTACTAGAGATTAAATCAATAGCAGGGAAGATACGTCTATTCGCAATACGTCTGTCTAATTGAAGCTCCATGTTACCAGTACCTTTAAATTCTTCAAAGATTACTTCGTCCATTTTAGATCCTGTATCTGTTAATGCTGTAGCAATAATTGATAAGGAACCACCACCTTCAATATTTCGTGCGGCACCAAAGAAACGTTTAGGTTTGTGTAAAGCATTGGCATCGACACCCCCACTTAGGATCTTACCACTAGGAGGTTGTACGGTGTTATATGCTCTTGCCAAACGTGTAATCGAATCTAAAAGGATAACAACATCATGACCACATTCTACCAATCGTTTTGCTTTTTCTAATACAATATTTGCCACTTTTACATGCTCATGTGCTTCTTTGTCAAAGGTTGAAGCCACTACTTCGCCTTTTACATTACGTTGCATATCCGTAACTTCTTCTGGACGTTCATCGATCAAAAGGATCATTTGATATACTTCAGGGTGGTTTGCAGCAATAGCATTAGCAACATCCTTTAGTAACATGGTTTTACCCGTTTTTGGTTGGGATACAATCATGCCACGTTGTCCTTTACCTATAGGAGCAAAAAGATCCATAATTCGCGTAGAGATCGTGCTTTCACGTTCTGCTAACTTAAATTTTTCTTGTGGAAATAACGGGGTCAAGTGTTCAAAAGATACACGATCTCGAACTACTTGAGGGTCTAATCCGTTAATTTTGTTTACTTTGATTAGTGGAAAATATTTCTCACCTTCTTTAGGAGGTCTTACTTGACCTAATACAGTATCTCCTGTTTTTAAACCAAAAAGGCGAATTTGAGATTGTGATACATAGATATCATCTGGTGAAGAAAGATAATTGTAATCACTAGATCTTAAAAATCCATATCCATCTTGCATGATATCAAGTACGCCTTCGCTCTCTATGATAGCGTCAAATTCGTAGTCAGGTTCTTTGTATCGGTTTCGCGTATCCCGATTTCCGCTGTCCCTTTTGTTATTATTATTATTATTATTATGACGAGATTTTGAAGACTTGTCATTATTTCTATTATTGTTGTTGCGAATGTCTTTTTTATCCTCTCTGTGTCTAGGTTGTTCTTCTTTAGGAGAAGGTTTTCTGTCTTCAGAAGGAGTGTTTCTATTCGCATTATTTTTTTCAGACGTTTTGTGGTCTTTATGTTGTTGCGCTTTATTTGTATCCGGGTTTTTAGCACGGATGTGTTTTGGTCGATTTTCCTGTTTAGGTTTTTCTACGTTTTCAACTTTAGGACTCTCCTTTTTAGGAATTTCTTTTCGAGGAATTTCTTTTTTTGGCTCTTCTTTCGTTGGGATAGTAGGGTTTACAGCTTGGCAATCTAAGATTTGATATACTAAGTCTAATTTTTTTAATGAACGGTACTTAGGGACATTAAGGGTTTTTGCTATTTCCTGTAATTCAGGAAGCTTTTTCGCTTTTAGTTCAGAAATTTCTAACATTTAAATGTGTTATATATATTGTTTTGGTGATCAAGTTTTCTAAAGAAGAATTCTAGGAAAACTTTATTTGAAGATTATAAAAGTACTTTATTTGATTTAGGTACTTTAAAAATTGTCTTGCAAGTATACAACTTTATTTTTAATTTTTTAATTAAAAAAATAAAAATAAACACTTACTTTTGCTGTCCGATCGTATTGAAAAAATAATGTTACAAAGAATTCAAAGTTTATATTTATTTTTAGTTTCCGGAATTTCCGGAAGCGCAGGATTGTTGCTTCCTTATGGATATAGACAAGGGAACGCATTGTATAGTTATGATCATGTCGGGATTTTGACTGGCATTTGTGCTTGTGTTGCATTAGCACTAGTTGCCATTTTTTTGTTTAAGAATAGAAAGCTCCAATTTGTGTTGGGGCGAATCAATATCATATTAAACTTTATTTTACTAGGGGTATTCGTGTATTGGTCACTAATGGTATCTGGAGGAGCAGTAGTTCCTGAGAAAGGTATTGGGATGTTTATACCTATTATTTCTATCGTTTTACTAGTGTTGGCAAATAAAGCCATCAAAAAGGATGAAGATCTTGTGAAATCTGTAGATCGATTACGATAAACCTAATATCTTAGTAATATTAGTGCGTTAAAACCCGAAGTATGCCAACTTCGGGTTTTTTAGTTGAGACGCAAGATTTTGCGTCTTTACTTTATGAGATACAGATCTTACGTCTTTACTTTTTTCCCAACTCAATGACTTCGAGATTTTCAATTTTACCCTTATCAAGGGTAAAGCGAAGCATAGTGCGAACCTTATGAAATCCATAAATCCCTGCCGCTCCAGGATTCATGTGTAGTGCCCCATTTTTTTTGTCAGGCATTACTTTTAAAATATGAGAATGTCCACAGATAAAGAGTTGTGGTGGGTTTTCCTTCATTTCGTCTCTAGTATTTTTGTTGTACTTAGGAGGGTATCCGCCGATATGAGTAATCCAAACAGATACCCCTTCACATATAAATCGTTGATGTAAAGGAAATGTAGCTCTAGCTTTATCATCATCAATATTTCCATATACCGCGCGTAAAGGTTTGATAGCAGCAATAGTATCGGTAACTTTTAAATCTCCGATATCTCCGGCATGCCAAACTTCGTCGGCTTCATTTGTATAATGTAATATGCGATTGTCGATATGGCTATGCGTGTCGCTTAAGAGTAGTATTTTTTTCAAAACAGATAGTAAAAGGATGTAGAGTGAATGGTATAAAAAGTATATTTGTGTTCAATTCGTTGTAAAAGTAAGCCAATACTTTGAGATATTTTTTAGAACTATCATATAAAGGGACTCCCTATCACGGTTGGCAAAAACAACCTAATGCGATTTCAGTTCAAGAAGTTGTTGAAGATGCACTCTCGGTGATCTTAAGAAACCCTATACATACTGTTGGTGCCGGGCGCACGGACACAGGTGTGCATGCGCGACAGTTGATGGTTCATTTTGATGAAGTGTCACTAATATCTTGTGATGAATTGTGCTATAAATTAAATGCAATCTTGCCATCGACAATAGCCGTGCAAAAAGTATATCCAGTACATGCTGATGTACATGCTAGATTTGATGCTGTACGTAGGTCTTACGAGTATCATATTACTACTGTTAAAGATCCTTTTTTAATAGAAAATGCGTATTACGTGAAGCAATCATTAGATCTAGAGGCAATGAATGCAGCAGCAGCGGTATTATTAGAATATCGAAATTTTAAATGTTTTAGTAAGTCTAAAACCGATGTGAAAACATACGATTGTGATATTACTGAAGCGATATGGACAAAAGAGGCCTCAAAATTAGTATTTACGATCACTGCTAATCGATTTCTTAGAAATATGGTAAGAGCAATTGTAGGTACACTTATAACGGTAGGTGAAGGAAAGCAAGATGTTACTGATGTAGTTTCAATTATAAAAAGTCAGGATAGAGGTAATGCAGGGTACTCTGTGCCAGCTCATGGATTATACCTTACCTCAGTAGGGTATCCAAGAACTATATATGGAAAAGAATAATGAAAGAGAAAGGAACGGCAGTATTTAATATAAAGTTATTTAGACGGTTATTGGGGTATACTAATGCCTATCGTTTTACGTTTTACTTTGTCGGATTGGCAGCAATCCTAATTTCCGTGTTTGCGGTACTCCGTCCGTATATATTACAACAAGCTATTGATAAAGCGATTATTCCAAAAGAACATAACTTGTTAACGCTCTATGTTAGTCTTATGATTGGGGTATTGTGCTTCGAAGTTATTTTTCAATTCTTATTCATATACTTTGCCAATTGGCTTGGGCAGGAAGTGATTCGAGATATTCGCGTTCGATTATTTAAGCAGATGCTTTCGTTTAAACAACAATATTATGACCAATCCTCTGTAGGGCGATTGGTGACTAGGGCAGTTGGGGATATAGAAACTATAGCAAGTATTTTTAGTGAAGGCTTGTTTATGATTTTTAGTGACGTGCTAAAAATGATAGTGGTTTTGGGCTTTATGACGTATCAAAGCTGGCAACTCACGCTGGTGGTATTGTCAGTGCTTCCCTTGATTTTATATGCCACTCGTGTTTTTCAGAAGAAAATGAAAGTTGCTTTTGAAGAAGTAAGAACACAAGTTTCTAATTTAAATTCTTTTGTACAAGAGCGTATTACAGGAATGAAAATTGTACAATTATTTGCTAGAGAAGAAATTGAATACGAGTCCTTTAAAGAAATTAATGATAAGCATAAGAAAGGATGGGTTAAAACCGTGTGGTATAATTCTATTTTTTTTCCAATAGCAGAGCTGTCTAGTGCGATTACAATAGGTTTAATTGTTTGGTTTGGAGGATTAAAAACAATAGAAAGCACCACGATTACACTCGGTGTGGTTATTGCTTTTATTGAGTTAATACAAATGTTATTTAGGCCACTACGGCAGATTGCAGACAAGTTTAATACACTACAAATGGGGATGGTAGCGGCTGCGCGAGTATTTGATATTTTAGATACAGAAGCGAGTATGACTGATGGCGTTCGACGTTTAGAAACGGTAGAAGGAGCGCTTGTTTTTGATAGCGTTTATTTTAGTTATGTTCCTGGAGAAGAAGTGTTAAAAGGGATCTCATTTAGAGTTGCTCCAGGAGATACTGTCGCAATTGTAGGTGCTACAGGAGCAGGAAAGTCTACGATTATTAATGTATTGAACCGGTTTTACGAAATAGATAGTGGTGCCATAAAAATTGATGGAATAGATAGTAAAACTTTAGTATTAAAAGAGTTGAGAAATCACATTGCGGTAGTGTTGCAAGATGTGTTTTTATTTGCAGATACGATACTGAATAACATTACATTATATAATTCAGAGATTACTGAAGTCCAAGTATACCAAGCAGCAAAAGAAATAGGAGTGCATGATTTTATAATGACACTTCCGGGTGGATATCAGTATAATGTTAAAGAACGTGGGGTAATGCTTTCTTCGGGGCAACGACAATTGATTTCATTTTTACGAGCTTATATGACTAACCCGGAGATTTTAGTATTAGACGAGGCTACATCTTCAATAGATTCGTATAGCGAACAATTAATACAAGAGGCTATAAATAAAATAACGAAGGGTAGAACTTCTATAGTAATTGCACACCGATTAGCGACAATTAAGAATGCAGATAAAATTATTGTAATGGACAAAGGAAATATTGTAGAACAAGGGAGTCATGATCAGTTGTTGAAAATTCCGGAAGGATATTATAAAAAATTATATGAAGTTCAATTTAGTAGTGTGATTCAGGATAAATGATATAATTTGGTGAAAGGATAGTGTTATAAGGCAGACTAATCATAAAAATAATACGATGAAGATTCTTATGTATATAGTAGTAGTTAGTTTTACCATGATGTCTGCAAGTTGTCAGCACACTAAGCCATCTGAAAAACTGGTATATGATACACAACAACAACAACAACAACAACAACAACAAGATTTAGAACCAGTACAAACTCCAAGTGTAGATGGTTTGGAGTTTGCTTATTTTGCAAGTGGATGTTTTTGGTGTGTTGAAGCTATTTATGAGCATACTATCGGTGTGGAGGATGTAATTTCTGGATATTCAGGAGGGAGTACAAAACACCCAACCTATGCTTCTACTAATACAGGAAGAACAGGACATGCGGAAGCTGTTCAAGTAAAGTATAATCCAGAGGTAATTACTTTTGAGGAACTCATAGATGTATATTTTGCTTCCCAAAAGCCAACACAGGTTAATGGTCAAGGTTCAGATCACGGTTCTCAATACAGGTCTATCATTTTTTACCAAAATGAAACTCAAAAACAGAGTATTGAGGCTAAAAAATCAGCATTGGCTAAAAAATTAAAGAAAAATATAGCAGCAGCAGTCACTCCTTTTCAGAAGTTTTGGAAGGCTGAAGCGTATCATCAAGATTTTGAAAAACTACACCCAAATCATAATTATATTCGAAATGTATCTGTGCCAAGGTTATTAAGAGCAAAGAGAAAAGTGCCGAAGCTAATACTCCTTAACTAATATTCTTGGCTTTAGTTTAAATTAGCGATGTTAATTTAAACTAATGAAATCTGACTATGTGCTTAAATTAATGATTTACAATCTATTATGTTTTTGTTGTTAAAAACATCCTTCCCCAACACTTCCTTCGAAGGAAGGGGGGGGCTTAAAAGTCTCCCTTTGAAGGGAGATTTAGAGGGATGTTAAACATTGTTTTCAAAACAACGCTAATTTAAACCCGGATTATGCAATAGCACTTCGTCATGAGGTTTGAAATTGCGATCAAATATGATGTTTTCTAAAATTTAGCATCGCATCGCTATGGTTAAGTTTAAAAACATAGCGGAGCGGTATATTTTGAAGTAGTTTCAAGCCGTAATAGATTTTCTACTGCATAATCCGGGTTAAACTAAAGCCATATTCTTTTAATTCACATTGTGGAGTTTAATCCATAGAGTTTCCAGAGGCTTTGCCTTGAGTGTATCGACCAGATTCCAAGATTCAAGATAAAATAGCGTCTTGTTTCTTGGAGTGGTCTTATCTTTGATTTGTACTGCTAATTTGGCACATACTATAGGAGAGAACTATTTTTTTTGGAAATTATAATCTCGAGATTTTTTAACTAGATTAAGAGACCGACAAGGGGTATTCAATATGTTTTAAAAATCGGACATAAGGCAGTATTTGGCGCTATAAAGCGCATATTTGAGTAGTATAGTTGATTTTTATGCTTAAATAAAGTAAGGTTTAGTTGTATGATTGAGATAAAAACAGTATATTTGTTTAAGGTTTAAATATTTTCATTTCAGAAGGTTAATGCTTAAGTTTAAAGCTTCACTGAATGATTATCTTGTAAAAACTTGATTATTAGGGGATTACGTCTTTATGATTGAGTTTTGAGAATGAAAATAAATAGATTTATATGTTTTTGGCATGTAAATTGTAAACCATAACAATAGAATGTTAATTCTATACAATATTAGAGTAATGTGCTCTAATTTAGAGTTAAGATAAGTATATAGATTAATGATATTTATCTTGAAAATAAGTAAATATAAATATGTAAACACAAAAGGTATGAGATCAATTTTTACATTTATTCTACTTACGGTGATGACTTTTTCAACAGCTATGGCTCAAGAGCGATTCTTAGTTGCGAATCAAAAGTTAGAAGTCCGAAGTGGACCAAAAGCAACATTTAACACCATTGCAGAGGTGCCTCAGGGTACTCAAGTATATGTGTTAAGCTCGGAGTACGGAGAATGGAGTGCCGTTCAGTACAAAAACATTAATGGTTTTGTGAAAACAAAATTATTAGTAGAAGACAACAGAAAGCAAGAAGCAGATGAAGCAGCAGCGAATGCAGCGCAAATTAAAGCGAATGCAGCAGCGAAACAAAAAGCAGCACAACTTGCAGCGCAAAAAGCGATCGCAGCAGCAGAAAAAGCAGCTAGAGAAGCCATTGCAGCAGCAGAACGCTTAAAGAGACAAGCTGAGGCTGAAGCAGCAGAAGCAATTGCTAAGGCAGAAATCGAAAGAAAGAACAAAGCTTTAGTAGCCAATAGAGGCTCTAAGGATGAAGCAGCTACTTTGGCAGCCGTTAGGGAAGCAGAAAGAAGAGCAGCAGCAAATGGTGAAGCTACGGCTATAGAATCAACAACTCCATCTTATGGAGCGGTTTCTAAGCCTAAACCAGCAGCTAGGAATACTTCAGCTCCAATTGCTGCAACAACAAGTAAAAAGTATAACAACTGGGAGAAGAAAACCTATAAGTCAGGTGCAACTCCTAAATCATTTAACTTCAAAGGTAAATTTGATTATAAATTAGATAACTATCTTAAAATTGAAGTTGGAGATAATACAGATGTAGTTGTAAAACTATACAAAATGGGTAAAACTGAAAAAGAAGACAGATGTATTAGAGTTACATACATTAATAGTACTTCAACTCAGTTTATAAGAAATATTCCTGAAGGAGAATACTACTTGAAAATCGCTTATGGTAAGGATTGGAGAGAAAATGTTAAGGATGGAAAACGTTATGGGACATTTACTAAAAATGCACTATATGAAAAAGGTCAAGATATCTTAGATTTCCGTGCTGTTAAAACAGATAGAGGTATTAACGTTCCTTCTTATAATTTATCATTAGATTTATTGTCTAATGGAGGACAAGGATATGGTAATGAAGATCAAGATAATATTTCTCCAGAACAGTTTAACGACATATAATCGTGAAGATAATGATACATACATCATGGTGTGTCATGGATTAAAATAATAATCATCACCTATTTAAATGTAAATGCATAAGGCGTCAGTTCATACTACTGGCGCCTTTTTTTGTTGTATAAAGTCTTATTCTTAAAATTGATTAATAATAGTAGTTTACAGGATTTGTGTATTTAAACTTAGAAATGAAGCTTTTCAATACTAAAAAATAGGATGCTCTTTGAGGTGTGGCATTTCGATAATTACAGGAATTATGGTAGTTTGTTTTAGAAGTAATATCATTTAATATTTGAATTCACCCAATTAAAATGCGACTTTTGAATGTCGATTTCAGTATAAAAAATAACCGTAGCTTAGGCTATGCTGATTTTTTATATTTCATATACATCCAAAACTCATCATTTTTCTTTTGAGCAAATTCAAACATAAAATGGTATAAAGTAATCGTGTAAGCTGTCAGGAGTTTTGGGATGTGTAAGTCGGGTTAAATTGTATCTTAGCCAATAGATAATTAAAAAACAATACAGCTAATGCTTCAAGCCCAGAACACGAAAACGGCATACGACACTATTATTATTGGATCAGGAGCGGGAGGATTATCTGCTGCAATTTGTTTGGCTCGAGAAGGACAAAAGGTATTGGTATTAGAACAACATGATGTTCCTGGAGGATGGTGTCATAGTTTTTATTTAAAAAAACATCGATTTACGCCCGGAGTACATTATATAGGGCTATTAGAAGATGGGCAATCTACTAATGAATTGTATAAAGGTCTTGGGATCGCAAAGGATTTAGTTTTTTTTAGAATGAATCCTAAGGCTTATGAACACTGTTGGATAGGAGAGGAGCGTATCGATTTACCCGCTAATTTTGAGGAACTATGCGAGTCCTTGGGTACACGTTTTCCTAAAGAGAAGAAAAATATAGTAAAGTACTTAACTACAGTGCGTAATGTAAGCCGTCAGTTACAATTAATTCCAAAAATTAGTGGAATCTGGCAAAATATCACCATTCCTTTTCGTACCAAACATTTTGGTAAATATGCTTTGTTTAGTGTTAAACGCGTGATTAACTGGCATATTAAAAACCCACTATTGAAAAAAATATTGAATATACAATACGGTGATCATGGGTTGCCTCCGGGTAAAGCTAGCTTTCCATTGCATTGTGCCGTAATGGATCATTATTTTAGTGGAGGATTTTATCCTATGGGCGGCGGCGGTGCTATTGTTAAAGCCATGACCAATGCGCTTAAGAAGCATGGAGGTGAAATTAAAACAGGGCAACCTGTATCGCGTATTTTGATAGAAGGAGATCGAAAAAAGAAGGCAGTAGGTGTTCAATTAAAGGATGGGACGCAGATTTTTGCGAAACAGATTATTTCTAATGCAGATCCTGAAAAGACCTATATGAATATGGTTGGAAAGGAGCATCTTAGTGCTAAGCTGCAAAATAAATTAGCGAAGACTAAATATTCTTGTACCTCACTCATGTTGTTTCTTATCGTTGATATGGATGTAAGAAAGGCCGGACTAGATTCTGGTAATATATGGATGATGCCGAATGAGGATATGGATGTGTTATTTGATGAAATGACACGCCCGGATATAACTGCGAATACTGAGTTTTCATCGTTATTTGTGAGTTGTACCACATTAAAAGACCCTACTAGTTTTGATGGACGCCATCATACAATAGAGGCAATTACCTATATCGATCATCAGTCTTTTGATAGCTTTAAAGATGAGAAGCAACAACGTTCTAAGGCATATCTGGAATTTAAAGCACAGCTAGCTCAAAAAATTATGAATGGGTTAGAGAAAATACTTCCAGGAATACAAAATCATATTGTACATCAAGAATTAGGAACTCCATTAACTAATGAATATTACATCAATGCAACTAATGGATGTGTATATGGTACTGAAAAAAGTTTACGACAAATAGGACCATTTGCATTCAAAGCAAAAAGTGAAATTGAAAATCTATATATGTGTGGAGCCAGTATTGTGTCTCATGGCGTAGCTGGAGCAAGTTACTCTGGAGTACAAACTGCGGCAGCTATTTTAGATAGTACGCAAGACGAATTGTTAGCGCATGATGGAACACAAGAGATTGAGATATGTGAAGCAGAAGACTCTTCGGAATATCCAGAATGGATACAACGAAAAATAGATAATAAGAAATCAAAAGTAGTGTCAAAATTGAAATGATTTTGTTTTTCCCTGAATATGGCTAGTTACAGCCTTTCAATTCGTCGTAAATTTGGACCAATTAGGTTAGGTTTCTATTCTTTACAAAATGTTTTATAGTATAGATTGGAAATTTAGCTAAGGGGAATAGATGATTTAGTATCTTTTTCTGTAGAATTGAATGGTTATTTTAGGATTAAGAGGACTATATCCTATAAAATAAGATTAAAATGTTATCTTTTTGATACCAATGTAGAGTATGTAAATCATTTTTTTTTAAATGTGCCTTAATACAAATTGAGGTGAAGTAAATTTTCCTAAATTGAGTTTGGGATCTGTGTACTTTAATACTTAATGTAAAAGAGATTGAATAAAGAGGAGTTAGGAACTTGTAAAGTATAGCTATAGATAGATGGATAATCAAGAAAAAATAGATCAGCTGTTGCAAAAGCTAGAATTGCTGATCGCGCAACAAGAAAAATTTGCTTCAGAAGTTCAGTTCCTTAAAACCGAATTGAATACACTAAAATCTCCTGTAAAAAAGCAAGCTAGTGAAGAAATAGCTGTGCCTGAAAAAACTGTTCCACAAAAATTAACAGTAGCACCAGTTGTAGAGAAACAGGAAAAATCTCCAGAAATACCAATAAAAGAAACAGAAGTTAAACCAATAACTATAGCGAGTAAACCTAAGAAAAAACCAAAATCGAAATCAGATATAGAAAAGTTTATAGGTGAAAATTTAATCAATAAAATAGGAATTGCAATCACTGTGATTGGTGTTGCAATTGGAGCTAAATATTCTATTGAAAACGATCTGATTAGTCCATTAACTCGAATTATACTTGGCTACCTTATGGGAGTTGGGTTGCTAGGGTTTGGTATGAAATTGAAAAAGAAATACGAAAACTATAGTGCTGTATTAGTGAGTGGAGCGATAGCAATTATGTATGTTATTACCTTTTTGGCATATAGTTTTTATGATTTATTTCCGCAAGGTTTTGCATTTGGGTTGATGCTAATACTTACCGTGTTTACGGTGTTTACCGCATTACAATACAATAAACAAGTCATTGCACACATAGGATTGGTAGGTGCGTATGCAGTGCCATTTTTGTTGAGTAGTGGTTCTGGACGATTTGATATTTTATTTGGGTATATGGTATGTGTCAATACGGGTATTTTAGTTATAGCATTTAAACGCTATTGGAAGGCATTGTACTATGTTGCCTTTCTGTTTACGTATATGATTTATTCTGTTTGGTTTATTACGGATCGTGAGACCGCAGATTTTGGATTGGCCTTTGCCTTTTTAGCAGTATTCTTCTTGATGTTTTATTTGATTTTTATTGCGTATAAAGTGATGAAAAAAGAGAAGTTTAATACAGGAGATGTAGTGTTATTGTTATTAAATTCTTTTCTGTTCTATGGATTAGGATTTTGCTTGTTGGAAGAGCATGAAATAGGACAGCAGCTTTTAGGAGTATTTACTTTAGGAAATGCGATAGTTCATTTTGTCGTTAGTGTCGTTTTTTACCGTCAAAAATTGGCAGATCGCAATTTGTTTTATTTAGCAATAGGCATGGTGCTTACGTTTATTACCATTACGATTCCTGTTCAATTAGATGGGCATTGGGTAAGTTTATTATGGACTGTAGAAGCGGCGTTGTTGTTCTGGATAGGAAGAGTGAAGAACGTGGTGATTTATGAAAAAATCTCCTATGTACTAATGGTGCTTGCATTAATCAGTTTATCCCATGATTGGTCTTCTGGGGGTTATTATTATACTAAAGAAGACGTAATAGGTGCAGCGACTCCTTTTTTGAATGTATATTTCTTAACAACATTACTTTGTGCTGCATTATTTGGGTATATCACAAAACTTAATGCGCAAACGCAAGATATAGCAGCGATTAAAAAAGGATTCTTTACCTTTTTTGAACACCTTATTCCATGGATGTTTATTGGAGTATTATATTTTAGCTTTCGATTCGAAATCGAAGAGTACTGGAGTCAACACTATGCGCAATCGTATATCGCTACGCATCTTGATGGAGAGACTTATGAAACCATTTTTCATAATGAGGGTTTAAGAGGAATGAAATCCGTATGGATACTCAATTACTCGATGTTGTTTGTTGCGGTATTATCTTTGATAAATACGAAGAAAATAAAACATCGAATCTTAGGATTTATAACAGTAGGGATAACATTCATTACAGCAGTTGTGTTTATGACGCAAGGCTTATATGAATTGAGTGAACTAAGAGATTTATATTTGAGACAAGAAGGTGCTGAATATTACAATATTGGAAGTTTTAACCTTATCATTCGATACATTTCAATAGGTTGTTTTGCAGTATTGCTGTGGAGTGCCTATCAATTTACGAAACAACAATTTGTAGGAAATATAGGGCGCAAAGTTTTTGGAATTATAGTACAGATTATTTTGGTTTGGTTGGCGAGTAGTGAACTGATCCATTGGATGGATATCTTTGAATTTTCAGAATCGTATAAACTAGGACTAAGTATCCTATGGGGAGTATATTCTTTGGGGCTTATTGTTTTGGGGATATCGAAAGACAAAAAGTATTTGCGTGTCTTAGCAATCGTTCTATTTGGGATTACTTTAGTGAAATTATTTTTATACGATATCTCTGAATTGAGTACCATTGCAAAAACAATTGTATTTGTTTCCCTAGGAATTTTATTGTTAATTATTTCATTTTTGTATACAAAATATAAACACCTTATATCCAATGACAATGAAAACTAATATAGGGCTCAGTCTATTGCTGTTAATATGCAGTTATAGTTACGGACAGCTATCAACATATAGATATGCACAACCGCTACAAGAGCATACAGCGCAGTGGCATGCAATAGCATTACCAACGGCTATTTTTAAACACCTGAATACAGATTTGTCTGATCTTAGGGTATATGGGGTTACTGCTGAAAACGATACTATAGAAGCTCCATATCTTTTAAGACAGGCGAAATCCAAACAGTCAAGAACAGCAGTAGCAGCACTATTGCGAAATCAATCGCATAATGAAAAAGGATATTATTTTACTTTTGAGATCCCGAATCAAAAAGTAATCAATCAAATAGAGCTGCAATTTAAAGTGCAAAATTTTGATTGGAACGTAACTGTAGAAGGAAGCCATAATCAACAAGAATGGTTTACGGTACAAGAAAATTACCGTATCGTATCCTTACATAATGAACTAACGGATTATGAATTTACAACCGTTAAATTTCCAAAATCGGATTATCGTTATTTTAGATTGCGTGTAGATAGCAAAAAGCAGCCAGAGTTTAGTGCCGCAACGGTAGTATTAGATGAAGTAATTGAAGGACGGTCTATATCCTATTCAGGGTATACATGGAAGAGTGAACTGCATAAATCAGATAAGAAAACAGAACTCACCATTGATTTAAAAAG
>CALFCI010000139.1 GCA_937951135.1 uncultured Aquimarina sp.
CATAGGTTTGATACTCTTCCTAAGCTAATGCTTTAAAGCATTAGCTTAGATAGTTAACAACAAGCTTAAGTAAAAGGGATATAGAGTTTTGAGCTAGATACACATAAAGTGATATCGTTGAATAGAAACCCGGCCCTTCTATAATTTTCTTAGAATCTGAACAGTACCTAGATCCTAAATTACAGAGATCGAATCAAATGCGAGCAAAGATGATGAAGAGAATTAAAGCTTTAAAAACGATGATATGGAAAAGCGTTTAAAACAAAGTTTAGGTATTGATGTTTCAAAATTGAATTTGTCATTGTCTCTAGGTTTTCTCACAGATAAACTAGTAAAAGAGTTTATCTCACATGAAGATGTTTCCAATGATTTATCGGGTTATAAAATGCTTTTAAAATGGTTAAAGAAATCAGTTGATAGTAGTGTAGATTTTTTGATAGTTATGGAGGCTACAGGAGTTTACCACCAAGGTATTGCTCATTATTTACATACTCAGGGTTATGCTGTTAGTGTCATGCAATCAGGTCGTGTAAAGCGTTATGCGCAGAGTTTAGATCAACGTTCAAAGACCGATGCTCTTGATAGTAAAATGCTCAGCATGCTTGGTTTAGAAAGGACTATTCGTCTTTGGCATCCACCTAGTGAAGAGTTACAACAATTGAAAGGATTAAGTAGAGAGCGTAGTTCTTTGTTGAAGGATAAGGTTACAGAAAACAATCGCCAAGGAGCTATTTCGTCTAGTGTTTACAGCAATACTAAAGCCTTGAAAAGACATAGGAATAGATTGAAGCTTCTCAATACTCAGATAGCGATTATAGAAGAAGAGATGCAAGAACTCATTTCAAAAAGTGAAGCGCTAGAAAAGAAGATTGGTTTTATGATTAGTATACCTGGAATATCTTTCATATCCGCAGCTACGGTGATTGGTGAGACTTTAGGTTTTGAATCCATAGTGAACTCAAAACAACTGGCTAGCTATGCTGGTTATGATATTGTGTTAAGGGAATCGGGTAATTTTAAAGGTAAAACAAGGATCAGTAAAAGAGGCAACAGTCACATCAGAGCAGCTTTGCATATGCCATCGATGACTTGTGTGCGTTGTAACCCGACATTGAAGCAGTTCTACAATAGACTTAAACCAAATAAGGCAAAGCCATTAGTAGCCTTAATAGCGGTTCAGAGAAAGCTATTGATACTTATGTACACGCTATGGAAGAACGAAGAAGTTTATGATGCGGAGTTTGAAATAAAAAAGCAGCAAAAGCATAAAACTCTTGCTGCACGGGATAACAAATTGATTGCTCAACTTGTTTCCTAAAATTTTAAAGAAAAAACTTGTTTTTTGACACAGTACCTAAGCGTAGCGGTGGCAAGGAAACTTTTCGTTTCCGTCTTCGCACGAAGTTAAAGCTTATTGTTTAGTTTTATTTTTTCTTTTCCAAAGCTAAATCCATAAGATTTTGCGACCTTATAAATATACACAGACCTTGGCGTATAAACCCAAACCCCACATTAATTATAGGCATTGTTGGCAACTGGCTTTTGCGTTCTGCTTGGTTTTACTTCACAATTTTTCTAGGATATTTTCTGCCGTTTAAAAATTCACCTATGAAAGTTGACCTCACTAAATAGTGATAAGTACTAAAGCAAATAAGCGCAGTTACAGAGAGTACAATTAGGAATTTAACAACTGCGGGTAATTGTAATTTCCAGATAAATGCTGGCAAAATAGCGGTTAAGGGTAAGTGAATTAAATAAACCCAATAAGATGCATCTGATATATAACGCATTCTTACTGAATGTTTACTTGTATAGCGAATAAAAAGTCCAGTTAGCCCAAACATAAATAAACAGACGACTACCGAACTATAAAGAGTTAACAAACTTGAATTACCATTTGGTGCTAATCCCGTATTTTGAATTGTTAAACCTTGTATTGTGGCCAATATAATAGCCAGTACTGTAAAAATCCAATCGAATCGAATAAAAGTGCCTAAATGATGTTTTGACTTGAACAAAACCCAGCCAATCAAATAGAAAAATAAATAATATGTGAATGTGTTTAAATCAGGTATTAATGAAATCGAAGCATCAACCATTGCTGTTCCCAAAATGGTTAATAGAAGGAATGTCAATACTGAAAAAAATAAAATTCTGGCAAATGGTCGTTGAATAAGCCAATCGAAAGATTTAGTTATTCTTTGAGTCCATTTTGGTACGTTCTTTAGTAATAAAGCAAATAGGGCTGTTACGCCAGTTATTAATGCTAGATAATATAAAAACCATAAATGAGATGTAGTTTTTGGAATGAAATCTAAAAAATTCGATAATGAACCTAAAGCGGTTTTAAAAGGGTTTTCTGCCTGTGTGAAAACAGCATCAGTATAACCGAATGCAAATATCGTTAATGGCCAGAGGAGAAATAAAAAAACAACAAACGGAAAAACTATTCTTGATATTCTGTTTTTTACCATTTGCATAGGTTGCCTTTCGTAAAATAGCATAGAACCAAAAAAGCCAGCAACTACAAAGAATATCGGCATTCGAAAGGAGTGAATTAAAAACACAAGGGAATCACTAAAAATATGAGTTGTTTCTGGGTCTTTTAATGCCCAAGCTTGTCCATGAAATGTTACATTATAAGTCAAAGCGGAATGCAGAACAAGTCCCAAAAGCATCATTATCGCACGAAGAGAATCCAAAGAGTGAATTCGTTCTGTTTTGTGTGACTTATTATTCAAATGTTCTATTTTTTTAAGCTTGTTGCCAACACGTATATATAATAACAAGTTACCATATTTCTTTAATAGTACTTACTCTTAACGGCACCAGCCTGCCTGACTGGTAAGGCAGGCAAGATGCCTGTCTGCCGACCAGGCAGGCTCGCGCTAGCGGGGTGATTTAATTGTTTTCTGGTTTGCTTTTTTTGTAAAAATCGTAAAACGAAAACAATGCAAAGAAAGCCCAGATAGCTCTATACGTCCATATATTCATTTCAATGCCGAAAATTGCAGCTTCTGTTTGGTTTGTAAAAAAACCGTAAGTTAAATTGGCTACGGCTAAAAACCCGACGACTAGTGATATATATTTCTTCATGTAGTTTTGGTTTGGTTGAACAACAAGCTAATATAGGCAATAGCAAGACTTGTTCATTTTCGCTCGTGCCCGAACAACTTCAATTTATAAATATTTTATCAGGTTCTGCTTACTGTTGACGGCACGAGTAAGATGCTCGCGCTAGCGGGGGGGCTTCGCTTTTTGTTATTAATTAAATAAATTCAATTTTGATTCATCCCAATCGTGCCCTTTTTTTACCCATCCATCATTTTCTATTGGAGGAAAGCCATTCCTATTGTATGCACCATTTTCTGTGAAATCAACTATGGCATGACAATAATTATTGATAAATAAAGCTCCTTTTGTTCCGTCTTTTGTCCACTCTATCATGAAATGTGATTTAACCTTTTTATCTGTTACATTCTTCACGTTGTAAATATGCATTGCATCTACGATCGGATTTTCTGTATTATTCAATACAAGGACATATAAGTACCCCGTTTCACCATCATCTTCAAATACTAACTTATAGTTTGAATTTTTTGAGGGCATACTTTCAAGAATATTTTTTTCACCTGGTTTGAATGCTTTCTCTTCGCCGATAATGGATTTAGTGTTTTGATTTTGGCAAGAAATTGAAATAAATATTAATAATACGGATAATAATTTTTTCATAATCAAAAGGGATGAAGCACGTCATATGCAGTAACAAGTTACTATAATTCTTTAAAATCGCGTGGCTTACTCTTGTGGGTCACTCGTCACAGACGAGCGCCAGCGGGGGGCTGCCTTTTTTATTCCTTACTATGACATATATAATAAGCTCTTTCATACAGCTCGTCATAAGTTATTATTTCAATGTTTTTAAGATTTTTTCGGAACATTTCGAATGAAGAAAATTTCATCTCGTTGATTTTACCTTCCACTATGAATTCACTTAAATTTCCAATTAGAATAAAAGCCTTTGGGTTATAAAAATATAAGGTTTCTCCAGTCAGATTATCTTGTTTGTCCTTTATCTCTGTTTTTGTCGAAAAGTCCTTAATGGCTTTATGAACAGTACGTTGCACTTGTCCAATTGCACCAGTTAAGGCATCTGAAATTTGCCATGATTCTCCGCGATAAGGATTTTTCACTTCTTTTAGAAGCGGGTCAGAGCTTAATTTCAGTTCGCAAAAACATAATGAATTGATAGCACCTAAGGATTTTAGTAATGCATCTGTTCTTTTGCCACCAGAATTGAAATTCGAACCAGATGTTACTTGTTCAAGTTTTTTCGAATCCAGTTCCGCATTGAAAATGTAATCTAAACCATAGCCAAGAATCCAAGTATTTTTTTCAAAGAATTTTTGCCACACTTGTTCATCCGAGACCTTTTTTCCTGATTCTTCTTTGAATTTTGCTCTTAATTCCTCAAAGAATTCAGAATTTTCAAGTAGCTTTTCAAAAATCTCTAATTGTTTCTTTCTATAACCAAAGTTTATTAAATCCTTTGTGGTGACATTATTGTTTAATGCATCTTGTAGTAATTCTAAATTATCTTCTATTAGCTTACTAGCTTGTGTTTTATTAAGAAGCATTTGTACCAATTCAGAATCTTTGACGTTGAATTTACCCTCGTCAGGAAAGTCGGTTTCTTTAATACCTTTTAGAAAGAAATAAAGCCTCTCGACTTCTCTACCTCTAAAAGATGCTTCTCTTGGACCGTTTTTAATCGGATTATCTTGAACGCCAAATTGTTGAATAATAAGTTTTTCAACTCTTCTACGGTCTTCTATAAATATGGCTTTAAGCTGTCTCTTACCATTTAATGATACTCCTAAGCTTTGTTCATCTTTTAGTATGTATTCATTTTCTTCAAAATCCAATAATTTATGAGCAAATCTTTTTTTACGTTTATCATATGGAGATTTGAAAACTCCCGAAATGTAGGTTTTGTCCAATGAACGTTGTAATGCATAAAATTTATCATCCCTTTCTTCACTCATAAAATTACTGTCAAATTAAGTTTTAGGTTGCACATAACGGTTGGGCTAAGGGTAGTGCGGAGGCAAGGAAACTTTTCGTTTCGGTCTGCCGACGTAGCTAAAGCTTATTGTTTTGCTTTTTCTTTTTTGTTCCAAAGCTAAATCCATAAGATTTAGCGACTTAATAAATATACACAGACCTTTCGGTTTTGCCCTAAAGTCCGCATTACGTTTAGGCTTTGTTGTAAAACGTTTTATTACGCTCTACTTGTTTCCGTGATATTTTGGATTCGGCATAAAATCTCCTTCTATTTCTCCATTCCCGTTCACTTTCCATGCTCCTTGAATAAATTCAGGTGGGACTTCTTCTTTTCCATCATATTCTTTATCCAAGACGTAAACCCAGCCGTTTGGGTTTTTCTTGGCTTCTTCCAATAAGTCAGATGTAATTCTGTTATTTCTCAAGATTCCTTGTCGGGGTTAAAGTCATTCACATCTTGAATTAAATCCTCTTTTAACCATTCCGAAAATTGGTCATTCAGATTTTCTATTTCAGATAATACTGCATCATCAAGTTCTTGTCCAGTTTTGCCTTTTTGTACTTCTAATATTTCAAGTTGTCTTTTTAAAATTGCTTTTAAATGGTATCCATTCATTAGATTTCCCGTATGAATTCTCATTAACAAAGCTCCTAAATCAATATTGAAATTTGGATTACTCATTTCATTCTTAATATCATCAAAATTCATCGAATGTTCTATTTTTAAATGTTTTACAACAATTGGCTAAGCGTAATATTACGTTTTGCTCGCTTATATTGGAAATGTGCATAATGCAATATAAATAAACAAAAGAAATAAAATCGTACAAATACCGACGAAAACCTGTCATAAAAAGGTCAGTAGCAAGTGAGGTTTGTGATATTATTTCTACCCTTTAAAATTGAGGTAAAAATTTGAATTGGGGTTACGGGTTTCCGTAAAAGTGGTTGTTGGTTGTTGGTTGTTGGTTGTCGGTTGTCGGTTGCGTTTGCCTGAATACGGCTGCCCTTTTTGCATCTCAAACCATTTTGGATTCTTTTTGTTTTGTAGCTATTGGAGGGTTGTCTTTGTTGCTCTTTTTTAACGCCATTGGCGTATAGGTACTTCGTTGTTTACTTTGGGGATACTCGCTTAAGAACCAAGTTATAAAAGCGGTAACATCGATTTTGTGTGCTAACATCTGTTGTCTTTTTTGTTGAAAGGTTTCCTTGATGTCAGGAAGTGCTTCTAAGGTTTTGATTTGATGTAATACGCCTTTTCCATCTTGAAAATGATATAATAACCCATACTGCATTTGTTCTGTAATCGTACCGGCCATAATGGTGTTGATATAGATAGCAGGTGTTCCCAAAACTGCACATTCTGAAGCCATTGTAGCGCCTTCACCAATAAACATGCTAGCATAAGCCAAGGCATGGTGCATTTCTTGTGGAGGAATTTTAATTTGAAGGGCTTTAAACTCGTCAGGTAGTTCTCCTTCTGCTGAAATGAAGACGGTATATCTTTTTTGCAAATGTGCGATCATTTCTTTTTTCTCGTCTAGGGTTAGTCCAGATTGATTAATGTCATGACTCGCATTCCAGGATACAAAACGTAGTATTACGTATGGTGTTTCTTGAGTAATCCCCAATAGATTGTAAATATTAGGATTGGGGGTAAAGTTGTTGGGGTGTAGATACGCCAGTTCATGATAGCCATCATACGAAATTTGTTTTTCCCCTAAGTCTTTATGAAACGCAGTTGAGGTTAAGACAGATGCCGTAAATGGAAGGTATAAGCGCACCTGTTCCATATTTCCAGTATCTTCAAGAGAAATGTGTGGTTTTCGTAATATCGCAGCGGTATGCGCTGCATAAGGAGATCCATGACTCATCAAAAGATCTGGTCGAAATTTAAGTCCTTGCCATATAGACATCAAATCAAATTTTAAGAGTCCTAAAATCTTTCCAAGTGTCGTGTTGTATTTTTTTCCAAAAGAGATGAACCGGAAGCCTTCCGCTTGAAGTAGTTCAATTTCAAACTCCTTTTCTCTACATGTAAATAAAAACTCATGGCCTTGTTGTTGCATCGCTTTGGCTACATTTTTAAATAAATGTACATGGCCTGGATGTCCTATATCAATCATTATTTTCATAGGTTAGTTGATGGTTGTCAGTTGATGGTTGTTAGTTGATGGTTGTCAGTTGATGGTTTGATTTAATTTTTTTGACCGAAGGTCAAAAAAATTAAATCTCATTATCTCATTATCTCATTATCTCATTATCTCATTATCTCATTATCTCATTATCTCATTATCTCTTTAGAATTTTGACAGCCATTTTTCCCATGCCATATCGCAATGGTTTGGTTACATGTAAATATCTGCCATGTTCTACCAATGCTCCTCCAAATTTGGATTTGAACTCTCGCACCCCATAATCTTCATCGGGCTTACCGGCACCCATAAAATCAAAATAAGTGATTCCATTGGTATTGGCATATTCCATAGCCCCCCAAGTGGCTAAAATGCTAGGATACACGTTTTTAAAAACACCATCTTTACCACAAACAAACCATTCGTAAATTGTTTCTTTTTTGAAAATGGGGCATACAATACCTCCAATAATTTCATCTTGGTACTGAATCAATAAAAAAGTAGCGATTTTGTGTTTCCAAAGGGTAGTAAAGAAATTGATGTCAGGTACAGGGGTTTTGATTTTAGTGGTATATAAATGGTCTAAAATGGCGTACCAGTCTTGTATCTGTGTTATGGTTTCAGCTTCGATAATTGTAGCTCCAGATTTTATACTTTTTTTAATTTGTCGTAGTTTGCTACTACTCATTCGCTTTTTGATCGCAGCACTATCGGTACAATCCAAATGAAAATTGACATGGGGTTGGTAGGAGAATCCTGTTTTTTCAAAAATCGAAGTGTAGGAGTGATACTCCTTAAGGTTTCGAAATTCGATGTAAATGACTTTATTTTTTAACCGATCTTTTAGGGTTTCAAGTAGTGCTACTATATCCTCTTCGGTAGCTTTTTCGGTGATGATAGGCCCACCAAAAATGATAGCTCTACTGGTAAAAGAAGCTTTTATTCCATTTTCTTTTTGAATGATACCTGTAACAAATGCAGTGATTCGATTCTCGACTTCGATACCGATACTAAAGGTTTCTAATCCCGTAGTTTTAAAAAAATCAATTGTCGCCGGAGTTTGAAAAAAATTAGCAGTATCGGCTTCTAAAAGATCTTCCCATTGTTGAGCTGTAATAGTCGAGCTACTGGTATGAATGTGTGAAGGAGTAGTTTTCATGATAATGCAGCGGTATAAATATGGATTAATTGTTTGGCTATGGTAGTAGCATCTAAGTGGGCTACTTGATGTCTTCCTTTTGTTTTAGGACTATAGGCTAATGCTTCTTGTAGCTTACGAGCTACCGTATCAGGATTAAAATCGGTAACAAAACAACCCGGAGTTGCACCAATCACTTTTTTAATGTCTCCTACAGCTACGGCCACGATTTTACAATTGCATGCCATAGCTTCTTTAATAACATTAGGAGACCCCTCCCATAGGCTAGTCAATAGAATTACATCTGCCGCATTAAAATAATTTGGCATCAGTTCATTTGGAATATCGACTAGCGCATGTAATTGTATAGTGTCATTCGCAATTGTATCAAAAGCTTGTTTTGCTAAGGCATAATTTTTTTCTTTACGCTTGGGATTAGCCGCAAAAAGAATATGCTGCTTTTTAGTATCCCACCCCGTTACGGGTAATGCTTCCGATTTAGGAATAGGCCTGAATTTAGTAAAATCCACACCATTAGGCACCACATACGCATCCTGAATGTTGGAGGAAACTTTCATATCCTGCGATTTAACAATGACTTTTTTCCAGAAAAAGGTGTTGAAAAATTGAATCCCATATTTTAATGCCGGAGATGCTTTTACATCGCTACCCATTAAAGAGGTAACTAAAGGTGTAGCACCTGCCAAAGCAGCCACGATGGCACTTAATGAGTAATGTGCGTGAATGACATCAAAAGCGTGTTGTTTTAAAAAACGGCGCAATATAAAAATGTGTTTAAAATACCCTTTTATGCCTTTTCCCTTGATGGTAAAAAAAGAAACCTCATGCCCTAGTTCTTGGATAGACATTCCTTGATTATGCACCAGAGTAGAAATTCCATTTTTGCTATTGCCACTGCTAATAAAAAGTGCTTTCATTGATTTATATATTAGAAGTGGCTATGGTATTCAGTTTTGGAAACGAGTAATGGTCCGGTTGGGTTTCGTGCTTTTTAAGGTAAGCATCTACGCCATCAGCATAGGCTTTTTCGAGTTCGATTTTGTCGGTAATAAATTCCCATTGTGTTCCTATTTTGGTAAAGTATCCATCAGAGTTAACTAGGGCAGAAGTACCAAAGTACAGGGATTGATACTCGATGAGGTAAAATTCATTTCCATCATACGCAATATCAATTGAGGCATGTGGAACATTCATTTTGATATAGATGTCTTGTGCAAAATCAAAAACCCCCTCTGGTGCTTCAGCCGCTACTCCATATACGTAATTTTGTGTTCCACCCCCACTGGCTCTAATATCTCGATTTTGTTGTATGGGTCTTTTAAAAATGTATAGCTTTTCTCCATAAAACAGTACTTTCCAGTCGTTTTTTAAATTAGGAATGAACTGTTGTAAAATGAATTTATTTCGAAATTTACATTCTTTCACATATCCTTTATGGCGTAAAGCCCGTCCATGATCCCAAACATCCATTTTGTAATTTCGAGTGGCTGTTTTTTTGACTTGTGCAATGAGTTCTTTTTCAGAAGTAATCAATTTAACACCACTGCCAGTAGCTCCTTCTGCGGTTTTAAATACAATAGGGTAGGTGATGGTGTTTAGGTGCATTTCCAAATCTTTGAGCGAACTAAAGGCTTTAGAAGGAAGGTTTTTGGTATATCCTGAATAGGCATTTAGAAATTCCATATACACCTTGTTGTTATTGGCTCTTAGGTGTTTATAGCGCGGCATGACATGGGCTCCCGAATCTTCCAAGGCAAATATAATGTCTTCTATATAGGACTTATAACGATATTCTACATCTTCTGAAGAGGTGTAAAGTATAAGCTTCCCTTGATAGTCTACCGTATTAAAATCAATTTCATTAAAAAATCGATACGAGAGGGAGTACCCTAGTTTTTGGAAATAGGAAGCTAATTTTTCTTTATCCATACCGCTTCGATACGGAAAATTGAATTTCTTCGATCCAAATACGGATTTGTAATCCATTAATGCGATGATTTCTTTCATGGTATCGGTGGTTTTAATTAAGCGTTGATTTTACTAAAGGTTCTGTTGGTAATGGCGATAGGTTAAGCGCTTTGGTATTGGCAATGTTTTGTAGTAGTGCCAAAGAGAGGAGTAGGGTGTCTCGTTCTTTTTCTGGACTATAAGCATCCAATTTTGCTAAACGTTTTGAAAGCTTTTTGGTATCAAAAATGGAACTGTTTTCTAATAATGGATAGAGGTATTGGATGTTTCGTAATACCCCCGTGACAATACCAAAATTATCCATATACGTTTTGGTTACTTTTTTAAGGAATCTTTTTTTGAAAAAAGGATAGATGATGTTGACCATATACAATGGATTTCTAACATCTATGGGACGATATCCTTTACCTGTCATTTGACGATAAATAATAGGGTTCGTTTTTTTTATGATATCCGTATAGATATATTGTCCTTTGGTTCTTTTTAATGGATTTTGAGTAAAAAAATCATTGTTTGCTCCAGCATATTTTGTTTGTAATAGGGCATAAACAAATTGTGCATCTAGAAATGGAGTACGTACGTTAATGTACTGCTGCTGCAATGTTATTTTTTGTCCGAAAAATTTTCGAATCGTTTCTTCAAAAATGAAGGTGTAAAATTGTTGATTAAGACTAATGTTTTTAGGAAGCTTTCGTTTATAAAGGAGTACTTCCTCAATTAATGCATTTAATTCAGGAGTATAGGTTTCCTTTTGAAGGACATTCAATGTTGAGGATGTCTTTAGTTTTTCTCGTAAGGTATCTTCATCTGCAATCATAAAGACATCTCTTAATGCTGCGGCAGTTACCGTTCCTGTGGCATGCAAGGCCCTAAAAAGTTCACTACCTACATATCCCGAAAGCATATAGTTGGAGTCTTTCGCAATTTTTTTGGTGCTAGACACATAATGCGATTGTAAATATCCATTGCCTTTATAGCCTTTGGTCGTATACTCATTTGCGTTTTCTAGATAATTTTGATCCAAATAGGCTTCATGACCAATATCAAAAGAGCGATATGGAATATGAAGTGCTTTTGCATTTTCGGAAGGGATCCGAACATCTGCAATTTCAGGGCGTCCAAAAGAAAAGGTACCAAACGTTTTTTGATGATGTAATGCACAACTGACTAGCGTTCGACCGTCAAACCCACTAGTAAATGCAATATCAAAATAGGCGTCTGGAAAATAGTGTTTTGTAGTTTCGATGAAGAGATCACTTAAGACACTTGCAGTTTTTGCTCCTCCTTTTGGGGTTTGCGTATACCACTCCGTAATGTCAAAATGGTGTTGTAGTGTAGTTTGATTATTGCTGTAGTGCAGGTAGTGATGGCAAGGTATTAATTTGATTTCCTGATATAGGGTGCGATTAAAAAAACCATAGTTAAATAGTAGGTTTTCTAAGATGTACGTTTTGTCTGTTGTATATTCCTTAGTAGTATGTTGAAGGATAGGATCTATAGCAGATGCGATGATGCCGTGATCGATGGTGTGATAG
Organism: uncultured Aquimarina sp.; assembly: GCA_937951135.1. Classification (GTDB taxonomy): domain Bacteria; phylum Bacteroidota; class Bacteroidia; order Flavobacteriales; family Flavobacteriaceae; genus Aquimarina. The sequence continues at coordinate 11,862 of CALFCI010000139.1, forward strand.
AGGGGAAGGATACTAAAAAAGCTGGAATAAATAGCTACCGTTTCTGGAGTAGTTACAATAGCATAAAAGTTGCCTTTCAGTTTTGGAATCTCATTAACCTCCGCATTTAATAGTTCTTGTGAAGTTCCAATATAGTCTCCAATAATAATGATTTTTTTACCAGTAGTATCCTCATATAAGGTATGAGGACTATTAGTGCCCATGATGAACTGTTCTTGTAGTGCAAATTGATGCTCAAAGTTCTCAAAAGTCTTTGGTAATCCTTCTTTTTTGGTATCGATGATGATGAAATTGGCTATCATAGTTTTGTTTTTTTGACGTTATATCAGTCCTCTAATCGTTAGTTTGAATACATTCCACATGATAATGATTACAAAGATTAGCAGTAGGTATAGCATCCAATGTTTCTTTTTTTTAGGGTATTGCGCTACAATCCCATCCGACATAAATACGATGAGGAATGGAAGCGATAAAATTTGAAATCGGTCTTGATGTGATATCCCAGAAGCCGCCAATACTAAAATGTATACAATGGCTATAGAACCTACTAAAATAGTTTTCTTTTGTCTGAATCGAATCGCACGGATTAATCCTAGAAAAACGAAAAAGTACATCCCATTTCGAATGACCTCATTTTGAAAATGGGCATAAATACCGAGTTGAGAAGCTTCAAAATCTAGAATAGAAGGAAAAGGAGTAAGGATTGCACCTGCAATTAATAAAGGAGCAACCAAGGCGGCAGCATAATTAACGCCACGACTTTTGGAGGCACCTTCAAGTTCATTGCCAAATTGATCAGAACTGGCTTCAATGACTTCTTCTACATACGTATCCATTGCAAGCCTTTTCATTACATATATCGCTCCTATTAAAATGCCAATCACGAGTATTAAAGACATAAAACGATCACTACGTTTTTTGACTTTTAAAAACGCAAGTTGAAGTAGGATTCCCATTAATAAAATAGGAGAGAGGACAACTCTAAAGTAAAAGATCACTCCAAAATGAAGAATGACAATTGCCATATAATACAACCGAAATTTTGAAGGTTGTGTAATTTTCATTGTAAAATAGGAAGCATTGATTAATAAAAACATGAGTATTGTTTCTTTTAAAAACATACTTCCAAACCATAGTAATGGAGGCATTAACATGGTTATGATACCCGCTATTTTTGCCTGTTCTTCTTGATATATGATTTTTGTGATTTGGTAAATTCGTACCACTGTAATACTGCCAATAAAGGCATTGAAAAATTTAATCACTAATGGCTGGTGTCCAAAAACATGATATAAATGACCAATAACTAGTGAATACCCATAATCAGATTCACTTTTCCAGAAATACGATAAGGCAGTAAAGGTGCTAGTCCCTTCTTCTATAGCATTGGCTACAATAACTCCAGAGTAATGATAGTTCCATGCATCTGCTGCGGAAAGCTCAAAAGGGAGATTGTTTGGATCATATAATACGGTGATGGTATACATCGATACTATACCCAATGCTCTATATACCAAGCTATGGACAAAAAGTTTTGTGGTGATGCTTTTCGAGCTATTCCAAAGCGTTGAGTATCCTCGTAATGCAGTGTAAAAGAATAGCATTGTACCAATGCCAATAAACAGAATGGGTAAAGGAAGGATATAGGTAGGGAATGCAATGACATGAAACAAGACTACAGCTGTAGAAAATAGAATCCCCATATTGGTATGTGCCTTTGTCCAATGCATATTAGTTCCTATAGCGGTTGTTATATTGTTTTGTTATGATATCAATGGTGTAGTAGGTTTCAAAACTTTCTTTAGCATGTTGTGATAATGCAACCTTTTTTGATGTAGGTAAGTTGATATACTTACAAATGGCAGTGACTAGTGTACGTACAGAGGTATCCTTAGTGATGAAACCGTTATACCCATTGGTGATGATGTCTACCATGCCACCAGCAGGAGTACTAATGATAGGGATACCCAGAGATAATGCTTCTAGAGCAACGATAGGCATTCCTTCTTGTGTAGAACTAATAACCATCGCATCTGCTTGCGTTAAAAAGTCGGCAGCTTTTTCATGAGATCCTGCAAAAAACAGATTAGGGGCGTTGATTTGTTTCAACTCTTCTACCAAATCAGGTCTACTAGGCCTTCCGAAATGGAGACAAGAGATTTCTGGATATTCTTTATGGATCGCATCAAAGCTTAGAGCTAGTAATTTGTGATTCTTGTATTTAGAAATATTTCCAATGTTTACAAATCGGATCCCACGTGTTGTAGCGCCAGTATGGGTTTGCCAAAGCTTGGCTATAGCGGCATCATCTCGCATAGGAATATGGGCGTTAATGCCATTTCGAATCATGGTACTTTTGAGCTTAGGAAATCCGTTGTGGATATCTTTATATATGGACGGTGAGATGCATACATGAAGTACCGAAGTTCTCATAAGATATCTAAGCCTATTGAGCCATGTTAATCTATTTTTCCAATTGCTATAACTATTGTGTACGGTATGTATATACTTGATTTTAGGTTTAAGTAATGCAATACCATGGGTGTAAATCATCGCTTGTGTGAGATGAAAATGGATTACATCAGGCTTTGTTTTATTGATGTAGTTATAGAGTTCAAAAAGTTGTGTAATCGTATACTTTTTAGTCCAATTGAATGGATGTATATGTACAGCACTGGTTATAGCGTTGCTAAAATTTTTTTTAGGATCGGTCTGTCCAAGGATACCTATAGTTATGGTATGGGTATCGGATTGTGCATTGGCCAATTGTACTACAAAATTTTCAGCGCCTCCTATATTCAATGATGGTATGAGATGTAAAATGTGCATTAGTTTATTTTACCGTATATCCAACTGTCTACTACTTCACGTCCGGTATCATTTCCTGATACTTTGAAATTATTATGTTCTAAAAATTCAATGATTTTACTTTTAATCTGCCTATTGTCATCAAATAAAAAGTCATGACAAGAGATAGCAATATTTTTTGTGATTTTAATGGTTTCCTTCATGCCTTCAATCATTTGTAGTTCAGCACCTTCAATATTTACTTTGATGAAATCAATATGTTGTATGTTCTGTTGTTGCACAAAATGATCTAAGGTCACTCCATCTATTTCGAGTCCTTTGTTGTGGTCGTTGATAAAATCTTTTTGGTATTCATCGGTTTCTTCGATCCAGACTTTTTGATTGATATCGGTAATGGCGATGTTAAAGTTTTTAGAATTTTGGATGTTATTTTTTCTACATAACTCTTCTAGTTTTTGATGACTGTTTTTACTCGCTTCAATAGAATAAATTTGACCTTTATTTTCTGTTTTTTCTGTGAAGAATAGTACTTCAGTGCCAATCCCAGCTCCAATATCAATAATGACATCCCCTTTTTTAGGGGTGTATTTTCTGCAAGCCATGCGTTCGATGAAAGCGTATAATTTCTTTTTACTGAAGTTGTAGTACGGTTTTTTAACCATGTACAAATACTGTTCTTGGTTTTTTAACCAATATGCGCCTAGATGGGAATCATATTCAATGCTGTTTTTACCACCCATAATTAGGCTACTTACCATACCAAGAAACTTGGCTTTATAGGGTTTGCTAGGAATTAAGAAAGCAATTCCATTTACAATGCTTAGTACTATTTTTTTTATAAATGCTCTCATGATAAGGATATTTGTTTTTTTAAGATGATTTTATTTTTTGGAGGATACTGTTTTTAATATCGATCCACTCTTTGAATTTTAAATAGTGTGAAATGACGAGATATAATGTGCCACTCAATAACACGCCTAGTATTAACTGTGTGATAGGGGCTTCAAAAAATAGGCTGATATAGTAACTCACACTTCCAATACCTAGACTGACTAAAGCATAAGGAGCAAGATCTTTTAATTGGGATACCGCAGTATAATTGATGTATTTTTGAGTATATATTGTGTTTAGGAAAAACCCTAGTATAGAAGCGACTACATATCCAATAGTCATCCATAATAATCCAAATTTGTATGTGGCTAGTATCGTAATAATAGTAATGATGTTTTTTGCTAATTCTAATTTTAAAAATAGATCAGATCGCCCTTTTGCATTTAAAAAGTTGAGATTGATATATTTGATCGGTATAAAAACAATGTCAATAGCTAAAATTTGAAGTAGCAGTACTGTAGGTAACCATTTTTCGGTTAATAACACTAGGATTAAAGGTTTTGAGAAAAAAAGAAGCGCAACAACAATAGGACATAGCACAAAACCAGTAAGTCTTATGCTTCTTACCAAAACTGTTTTCACTTTAGTATCATCATCAATCACTTTAATGAGTAATGGAAAAGTAACACTTTGCAAAACGGTATGGACTAGTGCACCAGGTACTTGTTTAAATAGCGTTGCACGAGTATAAAACCCAAGTTCTTCAGCTTTATAAATTTTTCCGATAATAATGAGGTATAAATTTTTAAAAAAGATTTTAAAGAGTTCGGATACCATTAATCTAGAACCAAACCCAAAAAGACTACGAAAGGATACTGTATTAAAAATGAATTGGAGTTTCCACGGATGAATACTCCAAAATAGTACAGCAGTGATGATACTTCTTGCCAGTTGTTGATACACTAAAGACCAAACGCCATATCCTTGCATCGCCATATAGATACCTATGCCGCCGCTAATACAAGTCGCCATTACGTTAACAATTGCAGGGGTTTTCAGATTAAGTCGGGTCGCCAAAATAGCACGATGTACAATTGTTGTGGATACTACAATAATGTTGATCGCTACAACCTTTACTAAATCACTTAATATGGGTTCATTGTAAAACTGGGCAATAGGATGAGCACAAACAAATAGGATGCTATAGAGCACCAAACTAACGATAATGTTAAAAAAGAATATCGTAGAATAATCGACGTACGTTACGTCTTTTTTTTGTACCAAAGCGGTATAAAACCCACTATCTATTAGGGATTGCGAAATAGCAATAAAGATAGCTATCATACCGATTAGCCCGTAATCTTCGGGCATGAGCAAACGGGCTAGTATAATGCCTAACACAAATTGAATGACTAGGGTAGAAAGCTTATCGATGCTACTCCAGATTAGTCCATCTGTTGTCTTTTGTTTTAATAAGACGCTCACGTTGGTTCTTGGTTTATGATTAGTATTGGACCTTTAATACATTGAGCAATAGGATACAGGGGTATGCGCTATTGCTCAATGGTAGTAGTACTATGCTGTAACAATTTCTAAATTTTGATTTTTTAGAAAAGGATGATATTCTCCTTTAAGTGGACTAATCTTAGCATTACGAATATCATGAACAATCTCTATGGATGGTTTTGCATCTAATAATCCATATCCTTCACCCTTAAAAATTCCTTCATAACTTTTAGTGTGTAATTCTGTAAAACCACTACTAAACTCTATTTCTTCTCCATCAACACTTATAGATCTATAGGTTCGTTGTCCTTTCTCTTTTATTCCCGAAGGAATATTGTTATAATCAATAGATAAGAACCAGCGTACCCGTGCATTTTCTAATTCGAGGTATCCTGCGGCACTATGTTCATCGTGTTGGTGTACAATATTTTCGGTAACACCTCCAAAAATCCAAGATAACATATCGTAAAAATGCACTCCTATATTTGTGGCAATTCCTCCAGATTTTGATGTATCTCCTTTCCAGGAGTTGTCATACCAAGTTCCTCTAGAAGTGAGATAGGTAAGATCGATATCATATATTTTATTTTTAGGACCATTATCTACTTTATGCTTCAATGCGATAATACTAGGATGTAATCTCAATTGTAGTATGGTGTAGACTTTATTATTAGATTCTTTTTCAATATCTATAAGTGGTTTGATATTCCATGGATTTAATACCAAGGGTTTTTCACATATCGCATCTGCACCTCTTCGCAATGCCATTCGTATATGGGCATCGTGCAGATAATTGGGGGTACAAATACTAACATAATCTAAGTGAATGCCTTTTCTGCGTTTTAATTTTTCAATGTGTCTGTCAAAACGTTCAAATTCAACAAAGAAATTAGCATTTGGAAAATAGCTGTCTAAAATTCCGACACTATCAAATCGATCTAATGCAGCAATCAAATTATGGTTGGTTTCTTTGATTGCTTTAAGATGTTTAGGTGCTATATACCCAGCAGCACCGATAAGAGCAAAATTCTTTTTCATAGGTTTGGTTTGTAAGTTAGTACTGGTCTTTAAATTAAGTACTAGTCAATGATATACCATTCTAATTTGGAGTATCAATTCATAATACTTGTGGGGTAGGTAATCGTTAAATTTTTGTAATATGTTGGTTGGTTAATTTGTATTTTTCTTTACTTTCTGGACAAATGGCAATTCCATCATCATCAAAGGTTAATCGATGTCCATAAATACTCATCCATCCAATTTGTTTGGCAGGATTCCCTACGACTAATGCATACGCTGGTATTGTTTTTGTAACCACAGCTCCCGCACCAATAAAGGCATAAGCACCAATGTCATGACCACATACTATAGTAGCGTTAGCCCCTATAGTGGCACCTTTGCCTACATGGGTTTTACTATAGTGGCCTCTTCTATTGATGGCACTTCTTGGATTGGTAACATTGGTAAATACACATGAAGGCCCTAGAAATACATCATCAGCACAAGTAACACCAGTATATATGGATACGTTATTTTGAACTTTTACATTCATTCCTAATGTGACTTCAGGTGAGATGACCACATTTTGACCAATATTACAGCGTTCACCTATTCTACACCGAGACATGATATGTGAAAAGTGCCAAATTTTGGTGTCCTCTCCAATATAACAAGCGTCATCGATGATAGCGGTTTCGTGAGCAAAAAATGTTTGTATCATTATGTTTCGTTTTTTTAGTGCTATAGCCATATAATTGTAGATATAGAATGTTGTAGGTGATTTGCATTTCCTAGGGTATTATTATCAATAGAAAATTTACCTAATGTTTGTAAATTCAGTAATATGTATTCACTAATCTTAAAATTGAGTCCGAACCCGATATCTATAGTCGTATTAATAACACCACCAAAAAAGTTGGCGCCAATTCCTCCGGTAACGTACCCTTGATATTTAGAGTGTCGAGGATCAGTAAAGTAATTAGTGGTGTAATTTTTTACCATTAAATCAAAAGCGATATAATTAACATCTTCAGCGTTTTTGACATTATTAATAATTTTACCTACTGTAAATTCATTCAATGTGATGGCTAATTCAATTCCATAATCATATTCAAACCGTTTTTCAAGAGATATTTTTACTAGTTTTGATAGATTCCAATTGTCTTCTACATTGAGTAACTCATCAAATTGTGTCCCAGAATTGTCTACAATATTTATACCTATTCCTACAATCCAAGGATCATTTTCTTGTGCTGTTATACTAGACAGAGCAATAATGAATAAAGATATTTGTACTAGTATTTTTTTCCTCATTATTGTTTTTGTTGTAATAAAAGATACCTTATGTTGTTTTTTACTTGTATCTTATTTTTATGCTTTTTTTGGTTTTAAAAAACTGTATTTGAATTAGTTATGAATTAATTTTACTAGGTAAAAGTAGTTATATTTCCCTTTTGTAGGATATTGTTGAACCTCAATATTTTTACTGTGAATACTGTAATTTCGAAATGTTTAACCATAGGGTTTGTGATTTTGATATAGAGATCGCTAATTAAGTGCTGTTATAGCTGTATATCGTTGGTTTATAAAGTATATCTTGTAAAATATTCCTAGTTTTGGGTTAAAAGTGGTATTTTGTTACAGTGTATATGCTAATAATCTCATTTTTTTGTACCTGTATATGTTTACTGCTATTAGAAGAAGCTCCTTTTGATCCTAATGATTATCCTTTTTTAGGAGTAGTGATTATCATCGTTACAATAGCTATTTTTCTGTTTTTTGGAATTCAATTTACAGAGGTGATTTTTGTGAAGTATTATAAGCGACCTCTAATTGTTCACTGGTATACTAGATTGCAAGAAATGCCCAAATCGATGGAGCAGTACTTGTTGGGTACAGTGCCCTTTTATATCCAATTAGATTCAAGGCATAAAAAGTATTTTCGACACCGGGTAATGGTGTTTATTCAGGAAACCACTATTGAAGGGCGAGAAGGTTTTGTTGTAGATGATTCTATACGTATTGCGATTGCGGCATTAGCCATTCAAATGACTTTTGGAATGCGTGCCTATATCTTACCGTATTTGAATACGATTATTATTTACCCATCTTCTTTTTACTCGATCTTAAATCAAGAAGAGCATAGGGGAGAGTTCAATCCTAGACTAAAAACGATAGTATTGTCATGGGAACATTTTCTCCAAGGCAATGCAGTAAAGGATGGTGTGAATTTAGGAATACATGAATTAACGCATGTGATTCATTTTGGTTCCATAAAAAGTAATGATATTAGTTCAGAGATTTTTTATGATACTTTTTTATCTTTAGAAGGGTATCTTGGGGATACTGTGATTAGAGAACAATTGGTAGCTGCCAATATATTACGACCCTATGCATATACAGATAAGTTTGAGTTTGTAGCGGTACTTGTTGAGGTTTTTATGGAATCTCCAGAAAAATTGAGATCACTTTTTCCAGAGCTATATCAATTGGTGAAACAGATGTTAAACTATAGGTATTGAAGCAATAGTAGTGCTTGTAAAGTGTTAAAACTATGCTAAATGGTATGGGGACAAGTTGTTGGCATTCCGATAAATCGATATCTTTACCAGAGATTAATTAATTTAAGATTAAAATAATGGAAGAATTACATCAAATACTACGGGTAAGCGCACTTGCTGAAGATAAAAAGGTAGCGTTTTATAGAAAAACGTATACGCATTTGGCAATGGCAGTTTTGTTATTTGTGATTGTAGAATGGTTGTTTTTTCAAATAGATCCTATTGTAGATTTTGCATTTTCAATGGCTCAAGGATGGAGATGGTTGATTTTGTTAGGAGGGTTTATGTTTGTTACGAGTTATGCAGAAAAGATGGCTATGAAGAACCACAATATTAATCAACATTATTTAGGTTTATTCGTATATGTAGTGGCGGAAGCCTTTATTTTTATACCACTTATTGGTATCGCGATGATGATTTCGGCGCAGGGTGGAGCTAATATTTTATATCAAGCCGCAATTTTGACTTTAGCATTGTTTACGGGATTGTCTGCGGTAGTATTGATTACTAAAAAAGATTTTTCATTTTTAAAATCGATACTTACGATTGGTTTTTGTATAGCAATCGGATTGATCATTGCCGGGACATTATTTGGTTTTAATTTAGGACTTTGGTTTAGTGTAGGGATGGTAATTTTAGCTTCAGGGTCAATACTGTATCAAACGTCTAATATGGTGCATAAATATTCAGAAGACCAATATGTTGCAGCATCCTTAGGGTTGTTTGCTTCGTTAATGCTGTTGTTTTGGTATATCCTAAGTATTTTATCTCGATTGAGTGGTGATTAGGTGTTGTTAGAATACTTTATAAAAAAAATGCCTAACTTTTAGTTAGGCATTTTTTTGAAAAGTCTAAAAGTCTAAAAGTCTAAAAAGAGCTAAGAGATTATTGTTCTTAATTCTTTGATTGTATTTGTAGGGTTTTCACTTCCAAAAACAAAACTACCAGCAACAAGTACATCAGCACCAGCGTCAATAAGTTGTTTTGCGTTTTTACTAGTTACTCCGCCATCGATTTCGATAAGGGTGGAAGCATTATTTCTAGTAATAAGCTCTTTAAGTTGCTGTGTTTTTTGATACGTATTTTCAATAAAAGACTGTCCTCCAAATCCTGGATTTACACTCATAATACAGACCATGTCAATATCATTAATAACATCTTCTAAAAGGTTTACATTGGTATGTGGGTTTAAGGCTACCCCAGCTTTCATGCCTTCAGATTTTATAGCTTGTAGGGTTCTGTGTAAGTGATTGCAAGCTTCGTAGTGTACCGTTAAAATATCGCTTCCTAAATCAGCAAATGTTTTGATATAACGATCAGGATCTACGATCATAAGGTGTACATCTATGGTTTTGGTCGCATGTTTTACAATATCTCGTAATACGGGCATTCCGAAAGAAATATTCGGAACAAACACGCCATCCATAATATCGATATGAAACCAGTCTGCATCGCTGGTGTTAATCATTTCAATATCTCGTTGTAAGTTGGAAAAGTCCGCAGCTAACACGGAAGGAGCTATCAATTTTGAAGTCATAACAGTATGAATTTCTTTTTTGGCAAAAATACTATTTTCACTCGAATTATAGGTAGTAACTTTGTATAGAGTATTGGAAAATGGTAGAAGTAAAGTTTTAGGAAGCGTTTTCTGATGAGTTCCAATTCCTATACTGTAACCGATATTCTTGTTTTCGTTTTGTTTGTGAAGTGGTTTAAACTTTTTTACGTTTTATAGCAGCGCCACGAAGCGATAAACTTCTATGAGAGTTTTAAAAATTTATGAGTGAGATAGGAGATGTTTTTAAAATGTTCAGGATTATGAGTTTGTTCTCTTTTAAGAAAATGTTGTAACTCTCGATGTTTTGAGGCTCCAAACATAATAGTGAAGTAGGAATAGTATTTAGAAAATGTGATATCTTCTATTTTTTTATCGAGAATTTTGATAATGTTATAATGACGTGTATCATTATATATTTTTTCGAATAACGCTTCTACCTTTTTGGTTTCTCCTTCGATAACTTGAAAGAAATTACCTTCAGAATAGATGAAAATACCTGTGATATTATTAATCATATTGGTTTCTTTCACGAATAACAATAAGTTCTTAATTTCCAAATCTGTTAATCTAGAATCTACGGTACTTACATAGCTAATCGAATGTCTCATTTGATTCAAGTTGTTCTACTAAAGATATCTTTTTTTTAACAATTGTTATGTTAAATATGTTGTTTTTTTTATTATATGATAGGTTAAAGGGTGATTCGTTGCATTTTTGAGAAAATGCTTTGATATTTCAGAATTTGACTTTTAAAAAGATACTATCTTTTTACTTCGGTAGGTAGGCATTTTTTGAATAGTGCACTAGGCAGGGGTGAAAATTGTATGTGTACTCAGGTGTAAAAGTTTAAAATCTATATAAAAAAAACCTCCTGTGTTTTTTACAGGAGGTTTTTTATAAGGATAATTAAGACAAGAGGCGACACTATCCTAAGTATGTTTTTAAAATTTTACTTCTTGAGGTATGTTTTAACCTTCGGATTGCTTTTTCTTTGATTTGACGTACACGCTCACGAGTAAGGTCAAATGTTTCTCCAATTTCCTCTAAGGTCATTGGGTGTTGATCACCTAGCCCAAAATATAAACGAATTACATCAGCTTCTCTAGGTGTTAGTGTCTCTAAAGCACGTTCGATTTCTGTACGTAATGATTCATGGAGCAAAGATCGATCAGGATTTGGTGATTCTCCAGAGTTTAATACATCATAAAGATTAGAATCTTCTCCTTCAACCAATGGAGCATCCATACTTACATGACGACCAGAATTTTTCATAGACTCCTTAACGTCATTGATGGTCATGTCCAATTCTTTGGCAATTTCTTCAGCACTTGGAGGGCGCTCATGAGATTGTTCTAAAAAAGCATAGGTTTTATTGATCTTGTTAATCGAACCAATTTTATTTAAAGGTAAACGTACAATTCGAGATTGCTCTGCTAATGCTTGTAATATAGATTGACGAATCCACCATACGGCATAAGAAATAAATTTAAATCCACGAGTTTCATCAAAACGTTTTGCAGCTTTAATCAACCCTAAATTTCCTTCATTAATTAAATCAGGAAGTGTAAGTCCTTGATTTTGATATTGTTTGGCTACAGAGACTACAAAACGTAAATTAGCCTTAGTTAATTTTTCTAATGCTCTTTCATCACCTGCTTTAATACGCTGTGCCAATTCTACTTCTTCATCGGCAGTAATTAAGTCTACTTTGCCAATTTCCTGTAAGTATTTATCTAGTGATGCGGTTTCACGATTGGTTACCTGCTTCGTAATCTTCAGTTGTCTCATATCTTTATCTTTGGGATTTTATGATGAATAGTTAGGGCTTTTAATCCACATTGTGGAATTTAATTCTTCAAGGCTTGCCTTGAAATGTTAAAAATAATTATCCGCTGAATGCCTCGTGAGCTTGCTCCGAGGTAGTTGACTAGGACTCTCTTTTTATTATACGTAGTAATACAGGAAAATGTTACAAAAAAGATGCTTTATTTTTAAAAATGAACTTAATTAAGGTTATACTCTAAGAGTGCTGGCATCCGATTAGTTTTAATGATCTAAAGAATTTGATGTTAAATTAAGCGTGTTGCAGTTTTTTAAAAACCGCCCATATTCTTTAAATCAATGATAACTAATACTTTATGATTAGGTATTCTGTTAGATCTACTAGGTTTTGGAAACCTAGTAGGTCTGGGGCACAAAGTGATGATGCAACTTTGAATCGAGAACAACTATTTTTTGTCATGTACTCAGAAAATTACAGTTACCACTCTACAAGTATTAGGTGCTGTTTACAATACGCTTATTGTATGGAATAATTGGGGATCTAAAGCTAAAAAAATAGTTACAACGCAATCTAAAATTCCTTTTCTGAATTTGTGCAAGAATTGAAGGTGTCAGATTCTATTTTTGATAGTAATAGGAGTAGTAGTAATCAATCGGATTCCATACCTAAAGTAACCGCTTTTTTAAGGGATAAAAATCATAGTTATCTTCAAAGATTAAAAAATGATAGTAGTGAAAAAAAGTGTTCTGTTTTTTCTTGTAAATGAATTAGTATTAAACGGTTAGCATTGCATTTCTACTATGATTTTTATGAACATTGAAAATTATAATGTATCTATGCAAAAGTATGGTTGCATATCGTATAACAACACTAAATGTGATATTGATAAATATAGATTAATTTTTTGTTTGAAATTACATTTTTGAAATTACATTAGTATTAATTTAGCATATTAAAATGATGATATTTAAAAGTAGAATTCTGTGTTTTTTGTTTTTTTTAGGGATTACAAATACTTTATGGTACTGTACTCCAGAGAAAAAAGCTGTAGTGAAATCAGAAACAATAAATGATACTACATGGTGGAAAGAAGGGACTATCTATCAAATATATCCTCGTAGTTTTCGAGATTCCGACGGTGATGGGATTGGTGATTTAAAGGGTATTATAGAACGTTTGGATTATATAAAAAGTCTAGGGGTTGATGTAATATGGCTTAATCCTATATATACATCGCCAAATGATGATAATGGTTACGATATAAGTGATTATCGAAATATCATGAAAGAGTTCGGAACGATGGAAGATTTCGACGCGTTGCTTAAGGGAATGCATGATCGTGGTATTAAGTTTGTTATGGATGTTGTGGTAAACCATAGTAGCGATGAGCATGAATGGTTTAAACAATCTAGAAGTTCAAGAGATAATCCGTATCGAGACTACTACCATTGGTGGCCTGCTGAAAAAGGAAAACCCACTCCGCGTTGGAGTTTCTTTGATGATAAAGGGGATGCATGGAAATATGATAGTATAACCGATTCATATTACCTACATTATTTTTCTCAAAAGCAACCTGATCTAAATTGGGAAAACCCAAAAGTACGCCAAGAAGTATACGATATCATGAAATTTTGGGCAGATAAAGGAGTAGATGGGTTTCGTTTAGATGCGTTTCAATATGTGAGTAAGGACATTACATTTCCAGAGTTTCCAGAAGGATATGAGAAAAATATTAATAAATATTATGGAATGGGACCTCATTTACATAAGTATTTGAAGGAAATGTATACTGAAGTTTTGAGTAAGTATGATGTTTTTGCAGTAGCTGAAGGTGCAGGAACTACTTTTGATGATGCACATTCTTTAGTAGATAAAGAGCATAATGAATTACAAATGGTATATCATTTTGAGGGCACCAATGTTGGGAGTAGTTTAGAAGGCTACGAATTATCAGAGTTTAAAGAAGTATTTACAGAATGGGATAGTGCTTTTTCAAAAAAAGGTTGGATTTCGGTATATTTGGCCAATCATGATCAACCAAGAATGGTTAGTAAATATGGTAGTGCAAATCCAGAGTATCGAGCCGTTTCTTCAAAACTGTTGAATACATTTATTTTAAGTATGCGAGGTACTCCTTATGTGTATTATGGAGATGAACTAGGCATGACGAATATAGGTTTTGATAGTATTAGTCAATATAAAGATATTGCAGCTATAAATGGATATAAAAAAGCCGAAGCCGAAGGTGAGGATATGGATAAATTTCTGAAAACACTTAAGTTTTTATCTCGTGATAATGGACGCACACCAATGCAATGGGAATCTTCAGAAAATGCTGGTTTTACATCAGGCACTCCTTGGTTACCAGTAAATGAAAACCATGAGAGTATTAATGTTGCGGCTCAAGATAAAGATCCAAACTCGGTATTAAATTATTTTAGGAGTATGGTAAAGCTTCGTAAAGAAAATCCTGTATTGATTTATGGAGATTATAAACTACTACAACCCGAGCATCCTGATGTTTATGCATACACTAGGACATTAGACGATAAAAAAGTAGTTGTGGTTTTAAATTTTACGGATCACGACTCAAGCATTCAATTGGTTGAGGCTAAAAATGCAGTACATACACCACTTATTAATAATTATGAAAATGTAACCATTAAAGACGATGAAATTATAGTAAAACCCTATCAAGCGGTTATATTTGCTTTACAAGAATAGAGTACTAATAAATTATAAACATGAAAAAAGTAAACACATGTTTTTACCTATTGCTTTTTGTTCCAGCGCTTTTTATCGCTTGTAAGCAAAAACAAAACACAACAAACATAACAACTGTAAATTCACCAGACAATACGATTGATGTAAAGTTTGCACTTACAACATCGGGAGAAGCTTTGTATTTGGTACAGCATAAAAACAAGGCAGTGATAGATACCTCATTTATGAGTTTTGATTTTAAAGACTTACCATCATTAAAAGATAACTTTGAGATTATTAAAACCACCACAGCAAGTGCAGATGAGACCTGGAAAATGCCTTGGGGAGAACAATTAGAAGTTAGAGATCACTATAATGAACTTGTCGTATATCTTCAAGAGACAACAGAAACAAAAAGACAAGTAAATATTCATTTTAAAGTATATGATGATGGTGTTGGGTTTCGCTATGAGTTTCCAGAACAACCAAATCTAATTGAAGTGATCATTACTGATGAAAACACAGCGTTTAATTTAGTAGGCGACCATAAGGTTTGGTGGATTCCTGGAGATTGGGATAGTTATGAACATTTGTATACTGAGACTAAGTTCTCTAAAATTGATGCTGTTTCTAAGCAAAATCATCCAAATTTGAGTTCCTCATACATTGTGGAAAATGCAGTCAATACACCAGTAACTATGAAAACAAACGAAGGTTTGTATCTAAGTTTTCATGAAGCGGATTTGACAAATTATTCAGGTATGACTTTAAAAGTGGATCCGGAAAACTTGTCTATGGTTAGTGAGCTAGTGGGGTCAGAACGATTAGGAGGTAAGGCAAAACTGGCAGTGCCATTTAACACGCCTTGGAGAACCATTCAAATTGAAGAAAAAGCAGGGGATTTGATCGAGTCTAAAATGATTTTAAATCTTAATGAGCCTAATGCAATAGGTGATGTTAGTTATTTTACACCAATGAAGTATGTAGGTATTTGGTGGGGAATGCATATCGGGGAGTCTACTTGGGATTTAGAAGGTAATAAAGCTGCCAATAATGCTTCGGATGCAAAACTAAGTGTTTCTAGACATGGAGCAACTACAGATAATGCAAAAAAATATATAGATTTTGCGTCTCAAAATGGAATAAAAGGACTTTTAGTTGAAGGTTGGAATACAGGTTGGGATAAATGGTTAAATGGTAATAGAGAAGGGATTTTCGATTTTATTACACCATATTCTGATTATGATTTTAAGGAAGTAATGCGCTATGCAAAAGAAAAAGGTGTTGAGGTCATTATGCATCACGAAACTTCTGCGGCACCTGTTACTTATGAAAAACAAATGGAGGAAGCATACGGTTTCATGAAAGAAAATGGTATCAATTCTGTGAAAACAGGGTATGTGGGTAAAATAATTCCAAAAGGAGAGTATCATCATGGGCAATATATGGTCAATCATTACCATAAGGTGCTAGAAGAAGCTGCAAAAAATAAAGTAGCAGTTAATGCGCATGAGCCTATTAAGGCGACAGGAAAAAGGAGAACGTATCCAAATGCAATTGCTCGTGAAGGCTTAAGAGGACAAGAATTTAACGCTTGGGCAAGTGATGGAGGAAACCCTCCAAATCATTTAGCAACAGTTGCGTTTACCAGAATGTTATCGGGACCTATTGATTTTACCCCAGGGGTTTTTAATGTAAAGTTTGATGAGTTTAAGAAAAATAATCAGGTAAATACAACATTAGCACATCAATTAGGGCTTTATGTTGTGATATACAGTCCGATACAAATGGCATGTGATATCGTAGAGCATTATATGGATAATGGTAAAGTGCATCCTGCATTTCAATTTATAACCGATGTTGGCGTAGATTGGCAGAAAACTAAAGTTTTAGAAGGTGAGATAGGTGATTATGTTACTATTGCTAGGCAAGAAAGAGAAACTGGAAATTGGTTTGTTGGCGGAATAACGAATGAAGATAGCAGAACCTCAACAATAACTTTTGATTTTCTTGAAGAAGGACAAACCTATAAAGCGATTGTGTATAAGGATGGAGAAAATGCACATTGGAATGACAATCCTCAAGAATATACTATTGAGGAGGTGGAAGTAACTAAAGGATCAACAGTAGATATTAAACTGGCTCCAGGTGGAGGGTTTGGGATTAGTGTTATGAAATAAGTAATTATAATTGGTATAAGTTCATTAAACCCGGATTATGCAATAGCACTTCGTCATGAGGTTTGAAATTGCGATAAAATATGATGTTTTCTAAAATTTAGCATAGCATCGCTATGGTTAAGTTTAAAAACATAGCGGAGCGGTATATTTTGAAGTAGTTTCAAGCCGTAATAGATTTTCTACTGCATAATCCGGGTTTAA
>CALFCI010000140.1 GCA_937951135.1 uncultured Aquimarina sp.
TCTGCGGATCACACAAAGCAGCACAAAATGCTGCTATGCTATATTCCTTCTTTGGAAGTTGCAAAATGCAGAAAATCAATCCCAGAGAATGGCTAGAAGATACCCTGCAACGCATCCCAGATCACAGCATACAAAAATTACAAGAACTACTACCTGGATATCAAGAAAATCTTAACGTGTAGTTGCTCGGATGTTTACGATAATACAGACTATTTACACCCTTTATCTGTATCTAAAATTGAAGACATACATGGTGTACTAATCAAAGAACTTGCTGTAGAAAAAAACTTAAGAAAGCGTAGAGTTGGTATCTCTGGGACTAATTATAAACCATTAGATAATGAATTTCAAATCTTAGAAGCTTTAAGAAGCACTTGTGATTTGATTCACTCAAAAGAAAATATATTTGAAAGAGCATTATTAGCTCTAGTTCTTATTTCGTATATCCAACCTTTTATGGATGGCAACAAAAGAACTGCTAGAATAGTTAGTAATGCAATTTTGATGAATGATAATTATTGTCCTTTATCATTTAGAACAGTGGATTCAATAGATTACAAAAAAGCAATGTTATTATTCTATGAGCAAAACAATATATCCAAATTTAAAGAGATTTTTATAAATCAATTTGAATTTGCAGTCAAAACATACTTTTAGATACGAAAAACGCCCTACTATAACAAAGGGTTTCATTAACAAAAATTTAAAAATGCACAAAATAAAAATCAAATTATTTTAGCCCAAAATAAAAATAGAATTGATAAAAATAACAGTTAAGAACTAAACTCTAGTTTTGGTTTTTTTCTGCTATCTTTATTTTAATCCGAAAAGCAGCACACATAAACCTGCTACTTTTTATATTTAAAGACCGTTATTTCCATTTAATATTACAACCGATACTAGGTTTTTGTAGTGTACTTACTTGTGTATTTCGTAATACTGCATCTAAAGCCTCCCGAAGATCACGGCCATTTACAGGAATTCCATTCCCCGGTCTAGAATCGTCAAGTTGTCCTCTATAAATTAATGCTAAGCTCTCGTCAAAAAGATAAAAATCAGGAGTGCATGCAGCATCATAAGCTTTAGCAACTTCTTGAGTTTCGTCATATAGGTATGGAAAAGTATAGTGGTTACTCCGAGCAGTTTTCCACATCAAATCCGGTGCGTCTTGTGGGTAGTTGATAATATCATTACTACTAATAGCAATGAGGTTAAATCCATGTACTCTGTAGTCATTA
Source organism: uncultured Aquimarina sp. (assembly GCA_937951135.1). Classification (GTDB taxonomy): domain Bacteria; phylum Bacteroidota; class Bacteroidia; order Flavobacteriales; family Flavobacteriaceae; genus Aquimarina. Next base: position 1,239 of record CALFCI010000140.1, read on the forward strand.
GCAATACGAACAATTTCTTCGTTGACATGAATCACAAAAGGACAGTGATTACAAATAAACATAATTACAGTGCCTTTTTCACCTTTGAGTTCCTGTAGAGATAATTCATTTTTAGAGATGCTATCCATAAGAGTGAAATCAGGCGCAGTAGTGCCTATTGGTAACATGTTTGAAGGAGTGCGTGCCATAAATAAGAAGAATTATAAGTTACTGCTATTAAAAAACCACTTCAGAAGAGAAGTGGTTTTTATATAATTATACTATTTTTAACGATTAAATATCGTCAAAACTGACATCCGTAAAGCTCTTTTCTGTAGTTTCCTCTTCTGTAGTGGCTTCTACAGCATCGCTTTGCTCGTATGTTTTTTGATAGTCTTTTTGATGCCTTTCACTAATAACTTCTTCACCTTTTTCATTGATTACATAATCTGTCATTTCTTGTAAGATTTCTGTAAAGCCAATAAAATCTTCTTTGTATAAATAGATCTTGTGCTTTTTGTAGTGAAAAGAACCGTCATCATTCGTGAACTTTTTACTTTCTGTTATGGTTAGATAGTAATCTCCTGCTTTTGTCGCTCTAACATCAAAAAAATAGGTTCTTCTTCCTGCTCTTAAAACTTTTGAGAAAATCTCTTCTTTCTCCATCATGTCATTACCGCTCATTATACTTAAGTATTATGTTGAAATTAATTAATATACTCTCAAAAATCTAAAAAAAATGTTAATCATACAACTAAATATCAACTTTCTTTTTCATTAAGTTGTTTTATATAGAGTCCTTTATAGAATCCATTGCTTGAAATAAGGTCTTCATGCGTTCCTTGTTCTATGATTTTACCCGCTTCCAGTACTATAATTTTATCTGCATTTTTTGCTACGGATACTCTGTGGCTAGTGATAAAAGTAGTTTTGTTTTTGGAGATTTGCTTAAGATGTGTCATTATTTTTTCTTCAGTCTCTGTGTCTACTGCTGAAAGGCAATCATCAAGTAGAAGAATAGCGGGATCTTTAATAATCGCTCTAGCGATGGAAATACGCTGTTTCTGTCCACCTGAAAGTGTTATTCCACGTTCTCCTAATACCGTATCGTATCCGTTTTTAAATTGACTAATATTTTCATGAATAACAGCATTTTTTGCGGCATAAAAGACTTCTTCATCTGTGGCATTAGCTTTTCCAAATTTAATATTATCTTTAATAGATTCGCTAAATAGAAAAGCATCTTGTGGTACATAGCCAATGGCAGCTCTTAATGCCTTCAGGTTTATAGATTTAATTCCTACAGCATCCACTAGTAGTGTTCCCGAAGAAACATCATATAGTCGACCGATAAGATCAAGTAAAGTTGATTTTCCTGACCCCGTTTTTCCTAAAATGACAACAGTCTCGCCACAGTGTACGCTAAGGTTGATTTGATGTAGTGCGGTAATATTGGTGTCGTCATACGTAAAAGAAACGTTTTTAAACTCGATATCCCCTTGTATTATAGTAGGAGTTGTATCTGGATTTGAGATTTCAGGCACACTTTTTAAAAACTCATTGATTCGGGCTTGAGAAGCTTCTGCCTGTTGCACAATAGAAGTTACCCAACCCACAGTGGCTACCGGCCAAGTAAGCATATTGACAAAAATGATAAATTCTACAACAACACCAACAGGTATTTCACCTTTTATGAATTGCTGTCCTCCAATATAAACGACCAGAATATTACTAAAACCTATTAATAATACCATAAGAGGAAAGAAAAGCGCTTGTACTTTAACTAGGTTAATGTTTTTTTCTTTACTTGTATTGGATAAAGTAGCAAAATCGTTTTGCATTTTTTGTTCTAGACTATAGGCTTTAATGACTGCAATACCACTAAAAGATTCTTGAGTAAATACAGTAAGTTTAGCTAAAAATTGCTGTACAATTGTACTTCGTGTATGTATGGCGACACTTAGTTTATAGATAGCAATCGATAATATAGGTAGCGGCGCGATAGTATAGAGTGTTAGTTTAGGAGCGACGCTTACCATATGACTGACCACCAAAATAAATAATGTTGCGGTATTAACACTATACATAATGGCAGGCCCTATATACATTCTAACTTTAGATACATCTTCACTAATACGACTCATTAAGTCACCGGTTCTGTTTTTTTTGTAGAAATTAAGAGATAACTTTTCATAATGACGAAAAACTTCGTTTTTGAGATCAAACTCAATAAAACGAGAAACTACAATAAAAGTTTGACGCATTAAAAATGTGAAAAAAGCAGTCATTAGAGCAGCACCTAGAATGATTCCAACATTGGTAAGTAACCCTATTTTTACAGTTTCAATAGTGATGTTCTCTGTAGTGAGATACTGTGCTACAATATCTACAGAGTTGCCAATGAATTTGGGTACTATGATAGAGAATATTCTAGCGATGATGGTAATCCCAATACCTAAAAGCAAACGAAACTTATATTTTAAAAAATAGGAAGTAAGGTGCCTTAATTCGTGCATAAGAGATTTGAGTTGAAATGGTACACGAACTATGGTGTGTTGTGTTTAGAAAATAATCAATGTGAAGTACAAATATAAGGTATTAATCGAGTTGAGAAAAAAAGAACAGCAGGTATAGCAAATAAGTAATACAAATAGATTCACTGCTTTTTATTGCGAGTTAAAGAGCTGTAATCGTTTTGCAACGACAAAAGGGGGGAGTATTGCTTAAGGCAAGTATTAAGTAAACCAAAAAAACTACTTTTTAGAATTAGGAGATTAAAAATAGTAGTACTTTTGCAAAATATTATGAGTTAAGAAATCACCTAATTTATACTAACGTTCTTTGTAACTATTTTATGCTAACCAGAAGACATATTCGAATAAAAGTAATGCAAACCCTGTATGCTATGAAGCAAACAGAGAGCAGTGACCTAAATAAAGAAGAAAAATTTTTACGTTTTAGTATGGATAAAATGTATGACTTGTTCTTAGTCAATCTTCAACTACTGGTAGAGATTAAAAAACACGCCGAAGAATTTTCTGAGAAAAGTCAGCAAAAGTACTTGGCTACAGATGAAGAGAAAAACCCAAATTTAAAATTTATTCAAAATGAAGTCATTGCAATACTAGAAGCTAATGTGCAATTAAAAGCTGGTATTGATAAGAAGAAGATTAATCCTTGGCATTTAGATGATGAGTATGTTATAATTCTTTGGAATGCAATTAAGGATAGCGAATGGTATGCTACTTATATGACCAGTGAGGACAGTTCTTTTAAAGAAGATAAGGAATTTGTAATTACCATTTTCAAAGAAATCATTGCTCCTAATGATAAGCTATACGAATATATTGAAGATCAAAAATTAACATGGGTAGATGATTTAGCAGTAATCAATACGGCCATTGTGAAAATGCTTCGTAAGCTAAAAGTAACAGATGATGAGTTTTTGAGGTTGCCAGAGTTGCTCAAAGATGAAGAAGATCATGAGTTTGCTATTGAAATCTTTAAGAAAACAGCATTGAATGATGCTACTTTTGGAAAAGAAATAGAGGGAAAAACTCCAAACTGGGATAATGATCGTATTGCAGAATTAGATAAAATCATTATTAAGATGGCAATTTGTGAGTTTCTAAAGTTTCCTTCAATTCCAGTAAAAGTAACGATTAATGAATATTTAGAAATAGCGAAAGAATATAGCACACCAAAGAGTAGCATATTCATTAATGGAATCCTAGATAAGATTTCTAAAGAATATCAAGAAAAAGGGAAACTAAATAAAGTTGGTAGAGGGCTTATGTAATTTCATAAAAAATAGTACTTTTATCGTGAAATTTTAAAAAATAACCATTAGCAATTATACTAATTGATGTGTAATACGTTATAATTTAACTAGTACATGCGCAATGGAACTATTACAAACAATAAAACACAAACAAATGAAAAAAGGATTTTTAATTTTAGCAGGTGTTCTTACTATGACACTAGTATCTTGTAAAAAAGACGCAACTAAAGAAGTGAAAGATGAGAATGTTGGAATTGCAGCAGAGCGAGATGAAAAGAACGCGAATTTTCCAATTATGACATTTTCTGAAACAGAACATGATTTTGGAAATATTAATGAAGGTGATGTGGTAGAAAACATATTTACATTCACAAATACAGGAAAAGCGCCATTGGTTATTGTAAGTGCAAAAGGAAGTTGTGGATGTACTGTGCCAAGTTATTCTAAAGATCCTATTGCACCAGGAGATAAAGGAGAGATTTTGGTGAAGTTTAACTCTAATGGTAAACCAAACCAGCAGACAAAACAAGTAACCATTACGACAAATACAGAAGCAGGAACCGAAATTTTAAAAATCAAAGCTTTGGTTGCACCAAAACCTAAAGCAGCAGCAGCGGCTACTAAGTAATTTTTTATGGAAAATATTCAACAGTTTTTGCCATATATCGCCATTTTTGGTGTGATGTATTTTTTTATGATACGTCCTCAAATGCAAAAGGCAAAAAAAGAAAAAAAGTTTGCAGAAGCCTTAAAAAAAGGGGATCGCGTTGTTACTAAAAGTGGATTGCATGGAAAAGTTTTTGACTTTAGTGAAAAAAATAACGCTGTAATCATAGAAACAGGAGCTGGAAAGTTAACGTATGATAAGTCTTCAATATCTTTTGATATGAGTGCTAAACTTAACGAACCTGAAGAAGCAGACAAGAAATAATTAGTAGTAAGAGATTTAGGATAAAAAAACGCGATTGCATTTTTGATGTGATCGCGTTTTTTTATTTAATACCATTTTCTAAGTACATGACAAAAAATCATAATGAATTGATTTCCAGTAATGAAAATAGGGTTTACTAATGAAAAGAATTATTGTTTGCTTTTTAGTCTTGTCTCGACTCTTTGGGAGGTGATTCTTGTCTCATGTCAAATGAACATAAAAAAAGTTATCAATTTGAGTTGTTTTTTATGTTGTTTTTTCTGATACGAGATATAATTTTCAAGCCGTAATAGATTTTCTACTGCATAATCCGGGTTAAATTAGAAACACTAGTGTCCACTTAAAAGAATATAGATCGCTCCGCTACAGGGATCAAGAGCCAAGAATTGTGCGTAATAATTTGATTATCAAATCATTAAAAATATCAGTTACAGATAAAATGTACGTTACTTCTAAATGGAGTACAACTTTCTAATGAAATCAATTTAGAAGATATAGACTGTTACGCTTTTAAAAGCAAGGGATGTGAGAGTGTTTTCTTTTTTTAGTAGACACTAATATCAAGGAATAATAAGTGATAGCGCGGAGTATATATAGAATATGATACAATGGATTCAATAGTAATTAGTATATTGTATTCTAGGGCGGTGTCATACTAGTATAATACCAAATGCATCTTAAAATGAAGGTGGTCAAATAAAACACGATCAAAAATTACCTTTATAATTTAGACTTATGAATATTTTAAAACTATTGTGGCGTAAAGTCGGTATACAATCAATGTTACCTTATGTACTGTTTGGTTTTTGTTTAGCAATTAGTGTGTGTGCTTGTGTTAAAGATGTTGATTTTGATCAAGTAGATGACTTAATTTTAACACCAGTATATGATATAGACTTCATATACGCAGCTGTAGATATCGAAACATTGATTACTCAAAATGATGATTCATCTACGATTCTTCCTGAAGTAATAGCCAATGATACCTTGGATTATGATTTTTTGGAGAATGATTTTGTAACCGATAATATAGTTCAGGTTACCTTAACTTTTGAATTTGAAAATACAATAGAGAAAGGATTTGATTTTAATTTTCAATTTTTAAATTCCGAAAATCAGCCAATAGACCAAAGCTATACCATTCCAGTACTTCCTGGAGCGGGAGTAGATGCCCTTCCTGTAGTCACGCGTAGGGATATTATATTAGATAGGGCTGCAATTGTAGCATTGAGTACCGCAGAAAAATTAACATCTTCTATTCGTGTTGAAGAGGTGAGTCGTGACTTAACAGGTAACATTATACTTAAATCCAAGGCACTATATTTCGTGTCATACCAATTTTAAAATGAAGCGTATATTTTTTCAGTATCAAAACCCGTATTCACGATGTTAAAAACAACACAAAGATGCGTGCGTATACTAGGATGTGTACTACTAGGATTATGGAGTGTAATGGTTACACATGCACAGCAAAAGGAAGGGATGTATGATTTTACTTCAATCCCACAATCATTACTACTAAACCCTGGAGCAGAGATTAATTTTAATTCTCATTATGGAGTTCCTTTCTTATCTCAATTTCATGCTAACTTAGGGTTTAAAGGAAGTTCAGTATACGATATTTTTGCTGATGATGGACGCAGTTTTAATGCTAAGGTCGAGCAGCAATTAAATCAGTTAACAGATCGAGATTATGGTACAATCACGCAGCAATTAGAACTGCTTAGTTTTGGGTGGCGCAGTACCCGAAATCCGAAACTCTATTTTTCGGGAGGACTATATCAAGAATTAGATATGATCGCATATTTTCCAAAAGATCTATTGCTATTAGCGTATGAAGGAAATCAAAATTTTATCAATAAATCTTTTAAATTATCTGATATTAGTGCAACTGCAGAATTATTGACAGTATATCATTTTGGATATACAAAGCAATTGAATAAGAAGCTAACTTTTGGAGCACGTGCAAAACTATATTCTAGTATTTTTAATAGTAGAAGTACGCGTAATAGTGGACGATTGACTACTATCGATACGCCAAATGGGAATAACTTTTATACGCATATTGCAAGTAATATTGATTTTTCTGTAAAAACTTCAGGAATAGCTTCTCTAGAGGAAGACCTATCCAATGAAGAAGATGCCTCGAGTACGATAACGTCTACGATTTTTAAAAGGGCGCTATTAGGGGGTAATCTTGGTGTAGGGGTGGATGTAGGTTTTTCATATCGCATAAAAGAGCAATGGGTAGCAACAGGGAGTATGACCGATTTTGGACTGATTGCTTATACCAAAGATGTACAAAACTATACAGCATCTGGCTCGTATGCTTATGAAGGGTTTGAAACTCCAGAAGCGCTTACAGGGAGATCTGCAAGAGATTTTTTAGATGAATTAGAAGAAGCACTGGATGTAGATACCACACAAACTGCGTATACTGCAATGCGGCCTGTGAAATTGCAAGGGTCTTTAAAATATATGTTCAATAGAGATGACAATGGAAGTTGTAATTGTGTGTTGGATGGGAATTACACTCTATATAGTGACGCTGTAGGGATACAGGTATTCTCGCAGTTTAGACCTAAACGATCACAACGTGCAATATCACTATTTTATCAAAAAAGAATTTCAAATTTTTTAAGTGCTAAAATAAACTATACAATTAATGACTTTTCGGCTACAAACATTGGCATACTATTATCTGCATATTTTTATAAAATAAATTTCTATCTTTCCACCAACAATATTCTGTCGTACGGTAATCTTGCCAAAACAAGAGAACTTGCGGTTCAGTTCGGCTTTAATATTATTCCATAACATTAGGATTCATTTTTTATACCTCGCTATTGCATTATTTTTTTCTTTACCAAATACGGTTTTGAAACTTTTGTTATAGGAGCGCAATTGTCTAGTGTCGTTATGGACTAATAGTTGTATTTATCTTTCCATCTTGACTTGAGAAATATTCTTAATGCTTGTTCTCTTTGGTTGTCTCCAGGGTCATAGAGTATGGTTTCTTTAATTTCGTCTGGTAAAAATTCTTGTGTTACAAAATTATGGTCATGGTTATGGGCATATTTATAATCTTCACCATATCCTAATTCTTTCATTAATTTGGTAGGAGCATTACGAAGATGCAGGGGTACCGATAGGTCTCCTGTTTGTTTTACCAGCTGTTGGGCAGTATTAATTGCAGCATAAGAAGCATTACTTTTTGCAGATGTGGCGAGATAAACAGCACATTGACTCAATATAATACGTGCTTCAGGGTATCCAATAATCGTTACCGATTGAAAGGTAGTGTTTGCCATGACAAGTGCTGTTGGGTTTGCATTTCCGATATCCTCAGAAGCAGCTATGATCATGCGTCTAGCAATAAATTTTAAATCTTCGCCTCCTTCAATCATTCGAGCCAACCAATATACCGCACCATTGGGATCACTACCGCGAATAGATTTTATGAACGCAGAGATAATGTCGTAATGTTGTTCTCCAGTTTTATCATAACGCACGGTGTTTTGTTGTACCAATTTTGTGACAAGGTCATTTGTGATCGTAATAGGGTCTTGATCTTGGCTGGATACAATAAGTTCAAAAATATTTAAGAGTTTTCTAGCATCTCCGCCACTAAGCCGCAATAAAGCGTCGGTTTCTGATAATACAATGTTTTTGGACTGTAAGAGCTCATCCTCGTGCATAGCACGATGTAGTAAGGCCTCTAATTCTGTTTTGCCAAATGCTTTTAGTGTGTATACTTGGCAACGAGAGAGTAGTGCAGGGATTACTTCAAAACTCGGATTTTCTGTAGTCGCTCCAATCAGTGTAATCCATCCCTTCTCTACAGCGCCCAATAGCGAGTCTTGTTGTGACTTACTAAAGCGATGAATTTCATCGATAAATAAAATAGGATTTTTAGTCGTAAACAGTCCACCACTTTTTTTTGCTTTCTCGATCACTTCGCGAACATCTTTAACACCACTATTAATGGCACTCAGCGTATAGAATGGGCGTTCAGAAGTAGTCGCAATAATATTCGCTAATGTTGTTTTTCCAACCCCAGGAGGTCCCCATAAAATTAAGGAAGGAATGATCCCTCTCTTGATTTGTTGGGTTAAGGATCCTTGATCCCCCACAAGGTGATCTTGACTAAGGTACTCCTCTAATGTTTTGGGCCGAATACGTTCTGCAAGTGGTTTATTCATACTGGTAAAGTTACAAAGAGTTCTATAGCTATACTACTGACAATTTATCGTAATTTTTTGTAATTTGTTGTTTTGGACAGTTTTTTGTTATGCTGTTATAGTTATGAGCACAAATAGAGATCATTTTGAATTTAGAACTGGAGTCATCGGATATCCAATACTATTTGTATTGAGTATCTGGATTGTTTTTTGGGTTGAAATTCGATTTGGATTCGATTTTAATCATTTAGGCGTATATCCTAGAACAACAAAGGGACTAATAGGTGTATTGTGTTCACCGTTCATTCACGGTGATATGTCTCATTTATGGCACAATACAATACCGATATTGATATTGAATACAGCCTTATTCTTTTTTTATCCCAAAGTAGCTTGGAAAGTATTGTTTATAGGTACACTGGGTACAGGAATAAGTACGTGGATTTTAGGAAGGCCCTCCTATCATATAGGAGCAAGTGGAGTGATCTATATGTTATTTGGTTTTTTGTTTTTTAAAGGAATTTTAGCAAAGCATTTTCGATTAATCGCAGTATCCTTGCTTGTTGTTTTTGTGTATGGAAGTATGGTGTGGTATATTTTACCGGGAGATCCAAAGGTGTCGTGGGAAGGGCATTTATCTGGATTGGCAGTAGGGATTATTTTAGCATTTTGTATACAAAAAGGTATCGTAGCTCCAAAACAATATGCGTGGCAATCTCCAGACTATGATCCTAGTGAAGACGAGTTTTTAAAGCATTTTGATGAAAATGGAAATTTTATAGAACTTCAACTTGAAGAAGAAGTTCCAGAAATCAACGTAGTGTATGAGTACAAACCCAATCAAGACAAAATAGAACCAAACGAGACTCCTTAAGCATATAATAAAGCTGTTATTGTAGTCGCTGTCGGATCACTTCGTATAAGAAAACACCACAAGCCACAGAAACATTTAATGATGCAATTTCACCAAGCATTGGTAATTTAGCCTGCTGATCTACTAATTTCAATACAGAAGATGATATTCCTTTTCCTTCATTCCCCATGATAATTGCGGTAGGGGTCGCTAATGGGATGTCATAAATAGTAGTCGCCGCTTTTTCAGTCGCCGCAACAGTTTGAATTCCGGAAGCCTGTAAATAGAAGATAGCATCCTTGATGTGATCTACTTTGCAAATAGGAATTTTAAAAATGGCACCGGCAGAAGTCTTTACAGTATCTGCACTTACTGGCGCTCCTCCTTTTTTCTGGATCACAATACCATGTACTCCTGTACACTCCGCAGTACGTATGATTGCACCAAAATTTCGGACATCAGATAATTGATCAAGAACTAAAAAAAGTGGAGTTTCACCAGATTCAATAACACGTAGCACTAAATCTTCCAAATCGTAGAATGCAATTGGAGAGGTTTGGGCAACAACACCCTGATGGTTTTTACGTGTTAGGCGGTTTAGTTTTTCAATAGGAACAAATGAAAAGTTAATGCCATTTGAATTTACACTATGCACGAGCTCTTTTGCCAATGCGCCTTGTAGCCCTTTTTGAATAAAAACTTTGTCAATTGTTGTTTCAGACTGTATTGCTTCCAACACAGCACGAATACCAAATATCTGTGATTCCTCTTTCATAGGGCGCAAATATACATAAAAGGGCTGTAGTCGTCTATA
>CALFCI010000141.1 GCA_937951135.1 uncultured Aquimarina sp.
CCTACATACTGCCATAATCCAAACGCACTTGGCTTGGGAAAACCCAATACAAAACAGGGCTGCACTTACACAAAAAATAAGCACTATCGCAACAACGGTAGATTTGATTATACTCCCAGAAATGTGTACCACAGGGTTTACTATGAATGCTGAATCCGTGGCAGAAACTATGGAGGGCGCAACCATGCAATGGCTTACACAATTGGCTTATGAACGGAAGTGTGCACTTACGGGAAGTGTGATTATTTATGAAAATAACAACTACTATAATCGTTTAATTTTTATGAAACCTGATGGCAGTTACACGACTTATGACAAGCAAAAGTTATTTTCATTGGCCAATGAGCAAAGGGTGTTTACCGCTGGTAAAACATCCGTTTGTGTGGTGTATAAAGAGTGGAAAATTAAACTTCAAATTTGCTATGATCTTAGGTTTCCGATACAGGCAAGAAATACAGAATCCTATGATGTCTTATTGTATATTGCCAGTTGGCCTAAAGCACGTATTGACGCTTGGGATAGCTTACTAAAAGCACGGGCTATTGAAAATATGAGTTACTGCATTGGCGTAAACCGAATCGGACTCGATGGTTTAGGATATGAGTATAACGGTCATTCTAACATCTATGATGTTTTAGGAAATCCTATGCATTCCCATCCCGTAGAACGCGATACCATTTTGTATACTACTTTAGAAAAAGAACAGATCCGGACAACCCGACAAAAAATGCCTTTTTTACAAGATCTATAGCGACACAAAATATTGTGTCGCTATATTGTGTCTCCATCATTGTATGTATATTTGCAATGCTTATAAATGAACCGCAACCCATGCACATCACAATTCCTGAAGGAAAAAAAATATACTTTGCCTCTGATAATCATCTAGGAGCACCTACCGCTGAACAAAGTTTTCCTAGGGAACAGAAATTTGTACGATGGTTAGACATGGCTCAAAAGGATGCTGCGGCAATTTTTTTAGTAGGAGACCTTTTTGATTTTTGGTTTGAATACAAAACGGTAGTCCCTAAGGGTTTTACTCGAACGCTTGGAAAACTAGCCGAACTTACAGACGCTGGGATTCCTGTGTACTATTTTGTGGGCAATCATGATTTATGGATGGATGGTTATTTCGAAGAAGAATTAAACATCCCAGTATACCATAGCCCTAAAGCATTTACGTTTAACGACACTACGTTTTTAATTGGTCATGGAGATGGACTAGGCCCTGGAGACAACGGGTATAAACGAATGAAAAAAGTATTTACAAACCCTATTGCTAAATGGTTTTTTAGATGGCTTCATCCCGATATTGGGGTACGATTAGCCCAATACTTATCGGTAAAAAACAAATTGATTTCTGGTGATGATGATGTTACCTTTTTAGGTGAAGACCAAGAGTGGCTAGTGCAATACTGCAAACGAAAACTAGAAATCAAACACACTGACCATTTTATCTTTGGACATCGACATCTTCCTATGGAAATCGATTTAAACCCTAATGCCAAGTACACCAATCTTGGCGATTGGATTATACATTACACCTATGGTGTTTTTGATGGAAAAACCCTTAGCCTAGAAAAATACACATCATAGAGACGCAAAATATTGCGTCTCTATATATTTTGCATTTCCTCGTATGCCAGACGCAAAATATTGCGTCTCTTCTATGGTGCAGGATTTGGAATACGCTCGTGTACAGATTCAATATCTTGCAACACCTCATCAGACAACGTAAGGTGAATACTCTCTATATTTTCTTTTAATTGTTCCACTGTTGTTGCCCCAATAATGTTACTGATCACAAAAGGACGATCGGTTACAAACGCTAATGCCATTTGAGTTAATGAAATTCCATGTTTTTTTGCCACTTCGTTATAGGCTCTAGTGGCTTCAAATGAATTGTCATTATGATACCTCGAAAACTGAGGGAATAAAGTCACTCGTCCGTTTTTAGGGGTATCTTCCAAATACTTTCCTGTCAACTGCCCAAATCCTAAAGGTGAGTATGGCAAATGACCCATATTTTCGCGATGTAAAATTTCAGTCAACCCTACTTCATCCTGACGATTTAATAAACTATATGGGTTTTGCATGGTAATCATTTTTGGAGCACCTTTTCTAGCCTCTTCCGCATAACGCATTACTCCATAAGGGGTTTCATTTGAGGTACCAATATGCCTAATTTTTCCAGATTTGATACAGCCTTCTAAATGCCCTAATACTGCTGCAAAATTATCCTGCCATCGTTCTTCGTCATCGTGAACATACCCTCGCATTCCAAAAAAATTAGTATTTCGTTCTGGCCAATGCAATTGATATAAATCGATATAGTCTGTTTGTAAGCGCTGTAAACTTTTATTTATCGCATCCTCAAACTCCGCTTTTGTAAACCCTCCAGTACGGATATGTTTTACAAAATCTCTAGGGCCAACAATTTTAGTAGCAATTACAACCTCATCTCGTTTTCCTGTTTTTTTCAGCCAAGATCCTATAATCCGTTCTGTACTTCCTTGTGTTTCTTTAGTTGCAGGCACAGCATACAACTCTGCGGTATCAATAAAATTAATACCCTGTGCTACTGCATAATCGAGTTGTGCATGACCTTCAGCTTCTGTATTTTGCTCTCCCCAGGTCATTGACCCTAAACAAATTTTACTGACTTTAACATTGGTGTTTGGTAAGGTAGTATACCGCATAATTATTTTGATTTTTTTTGCATAGTACTGTAGTAGTAAAAGATGAGTATTCCTTTCAAAAAATATTTTTTTAACGCACTCTTAACTTCAAAAATAGAATTAAAAATGGTTTTATCCCAAATTATGCACCTACTTTACGCGATTTGGAATTTCATTACGGATCATCGTATCTTTGAAATAAATAGAATTCTTATGACCACTACTCGAGCCGACGGCAGTTTGTATATAAAAATTGAGAACCATATTGCCACACTAACTTTTGGGCATCCTTCGAGCAATTCATTTCCATCAGTTTTACTCGATCGATTAGCAAAAGCTTTCGACTCATTATCCATCAATACGAATGTACACATCATTGTGTTACAATCTGAAGGCGATCGTGCTTTTTGCGCCGGAGCATCTTTTGATGAACTTATCGCAATACAAACAGAAGCAGAAGGGCAACAATTTTTTGCTGGTTTTGCGAATGTTATTAATGCTATGCGACGTTGTACAAAACTTAGTATTGGGCGTATACAAGGAAAAGCTGTCGGAGGTGGAGTAGGCTTGGCAGCAGCATGTGATTATTGCTTTGCTACAGAAGCTGCTGCGATAAAACTAAGCGAACTTACAATTGGTATTGGTCCATTTGTTATTGAACCCGCAGTATCTAGAAAAATTGGAGTTGCCGCTTTTGGCGAACTCGCTATTGATGCTACACAATGGAAAAATGCATATTGGGCTAAAGAAAAAGGACTGTATGCTCGCGTATTTGAATCCATAACCGAACTTGATAAAGAAGTGCTCCTATTGGCAGAAAGACTAGCGAATTATAATAACGACGCAACTAACGAACTTAAAAAAACACTCTGGCAAAAGACGGCTCATTGGGAAACACTATTATCAGAACGCGCAGCAATCTCTGGAGCATTGGTGCTTTCTGAAAACACAAAGAAAGCTTTAGCTAAATTTAAAAAATAATACAAAGAAAAAACTATACTGTATAGACTTCAAAAACCTTTCAGAACTTATATTCTCATATATATATATATTTACCATTCCTTTTGATTCCCTATCATGGAATAGTTACCTTTGCCTGTCACCAGTAATAACCCTACACAATGAGTACCGTTAGAATCACTAAACAATTTTCTTTTGAAACCGGTCATGCCTTATATGGATATGATGGAAAATGTAAAAATATACACGGACACAGCTATAAATTAAGCGTTACCGTGATTGGCAGTCCCATTACCGATACTACGCATGTAAAACTGGGTATGGTAATTGATTTTGGAGATCTTAAAAAAATTGTAAAGGAAGAGATCGAAGACGTTTTTGATCATGCTACTGTATTTAATAAAAATACGCCGCATAGAGAATTAGCAAAAGAACTTAATGACCGTGGACATAATATTATTTTGGTAGATTATCAACCTACTAGTGAAAATATGGTAATTGATTTTGCAAAAAAAATTAAGACTAGATTGCCGGAAAATATTGAATTACACTCCTTAAAACTACAAGAAACAGAAAGCGCATCTGCCGAATGGCATGCTGCGGATAATTAGTATTTCTAATTTAGTTGATCGTTGTCAGTTGATGGTTGATGGTTTTTTTTAATCGTGATTCAAATATAGCGATTAGCCTTCCTTATTTTTTTAACTTCTGACTTCTGACTTCTAAAATCGTATCGCTCACTCATCCTTAACTGTAAACGTTTGTTTCACCTCCCAATTGGCACGTACATCAATACTGGTTCCTAAATATTGAACTTTTTCGGGTTGAAGCTCCTTTAGAAAATCTCCGGTATCCCATTTTCCATTTTTATTGGCATCAAATACAATCCGTACGTTATACTGATTAGGAACGAGGTATTCAAAAGTCAGCTCTTCGTTTTTTGTAGCACTTTTTTCACTCACTTTCTCTCCTTTTTCATTAGTCAATTGCACCAATACAGGAAAGTTTTGTATCCCTTCTAACGTTAGGAACATCTTGCCGTAATCCGCTAGTTTTTGTGTCCGTATTGTAAAATCTATAGTATCATTAACATTTGCTATAAAATCAGTAATTGATTCGGGAAGTAACTGAAAAGAATATCTATTATCTTCACTACTTTCAAATTGAAATGTAGCTTTATTTTGTAAAGTATCTAATGCTACTGTAAAAGGCACGGGTAATGTATCTTTATCTACTAAAGTTATTTTTTCGGTATTGACTTTTGCTAATGGAGTATTGGCAGAGATACTAAACGCTTCATTGGGAGCTAATGTACTTTTTGTATTAGAACGTATGACTAAAGAATCTTTATATTGATCTTTAAATCGAGTGATTAATGTATCAATGTTTTGATCTGTATTCTTTACTTCAAAACGTAAGGTGTCTTTTTCAAAAAAAGGTGTAAACCAATATTGCAGCGAATCATGCTGCGTATCTTTGAATATTCTATATTTAAATTCGGGTGGAATATCGCTAGTTAATAATCGAATTTGCATACTATCTGCTACCCCTTCATATCCGAAAATAAAATGATTTTTTGAAATTTGTTTCGGCTTAATCACTTTATACGGTAATACTTCCTTAAATAAATTAAGATTAAAAACAGTACTCGTATCCGCAGGCAGTGTTACGTGACGTTCATAAAATCCTATTTTATCCTGTCTCGGGTCAAACTTATAATTCGATGCTGCGTCCTTTAAGGCTATTAATTTATAATCTCCTTCTTTAAGATTGTTAAACTCAAAACGAATGCTGTCTTGAGTACTCGTAATATACCTTGGTAACTCGTTATATACTAATGAATCTGTATACGATTCATCCACTTCATATAACGCGACAGTAATAAAAGGATCCAGTTGTTTTACGATCGCATCTTTTATCGTTCCTTTTATTTGTAAAGAGTCTAAAAAATCTCCTGTAGAAAATACATAAGAAAAGAAGGGAAACGAATTGCCTTCATTATTATCCACAATACTCTGTCCAAAATTAATAGAATAGGTAGTATTCTCTAATAAGGTATCTAGAATTTTAATCTTGATATACTTATTTGCGCCTCCTAATGGTGTTATCGTAGGCTTAGGGTCCATTGGAGGTGAAATTATAATATGTTTTTGAGGATCTTGTAGTTTTACATATTCATCAAAATAAATTCGAATTTCTTTAGCACTAAAGTTCGTAGTCTGATTTGGTGGTGATGCTTTGATAAACTGTGGTGGTATTTCATCGATCTCACCGCCTCCAACACTTCCACGTTTTGCACAATTCACCATCGCCAATAGGCATAATAGCACTGGTAATATCCAGATTTTTTTACTCATAACGACGCTTCCAATTTTGAACCACAAAGAAACAACTATTTATAACAAACAAAAAATCTATG
>CALFCI010000142.1 GCA_937951135.1 uncultured Aquimarina sp.
AGTTAAATATTTGGATTTAATCTGTATCTTTAGTTTCTTTTTTAGTCAAAGAGAGAAGAGAGAAGAGAGAAGAGAGAAGAGAGAAGAGAGAAGAGAGAAGAGAGAAATAATTTTTTGACCTTCGGTCAAAAAATTATTTGAAACTCAGAAACTCAGAAACTCAGAAACTCAGAAACTCAGAAACTCAGAAACTCAGAAACTCAGAAACTCAGAAACTCAGAAACTCAGAAACTCAGAAACAACATAAAACACTATCAACCATCAACCATCAATCCTCAACAAAAAACTACTATAGCCATGGCAAGTTGCTGCTTACCGCAGAATATCTTGTGCTTGATGGCGCGAAAGCTTTAGCTATCCCTACTCAAAAAGGACAGGGATTAACTATTGAAGAAAGTGATACCAATACTATCCTATGGAAAAGCTTAGATGAAAATGGGATCTGTTGGTTTACTACAGAATTTCCTATACCGACTATCCAGGAAAATCAAGAACAGCTAGAAGCCGATAAAATCAGAAAAACACTACGCAATATATTACACACCGCACAAAAATTAAATGCTGATTTTTTAACTACATCTCAAGGGTATATCGTGACTACTCAGTTAGAGTTTCATCAGCAATGGGGATTGGGGTCTTCTTCGACTTTAATCAATAATATTGCCCAATGGGCACAAATAGATGCTTTTGAGCTTTTAGAACAAAGTTTTGGAGGTAGTGGGTATGATATTGCCTGTGCACAAAGAGATACTCCAATTTTATATCAACGAAACTCCGGAGTTCCAAATGTGCAGAACATCGCTTTTGACCCTGCTTTTAAAGATCGCCTATTTTTCATCTACCTCAATACCAAACAAGATAGTAAGGCATCTATACACCATTATCGCTCTTTATCATCTATAGACGTTACTACAGCAATACACACGATTAATGACATTACAGATACTATAGTAAACTGTACTACATTTACCGAATTTGAACACGCCTTAAATGCTCATGAATCTCAAATTTCGAAAATCATTCAAACACCTACCGTAAAATCAAGACTATTTCCTGATTATTCTGGTAGTATCAAAAGTCTTGGAGGCTGGGGAGGTGATTTTGTATTGGTCACGGGCACACCAGAAGACATGGATTATTTTAAAGCTAAAGGGTATACTACGATTGTTCCGTATACAGAAATGATTTTTTCGCATAAGAAGCATTAAGAGCAGTAAAGAAAAAGAGACTTACGCTGTCGCTAAGACGAATAGATTATTCTACTTTTTTCTTCGCTACAACTTAGGGTATTTGTGTCTCATTGAAATATTTAAGAGACATAATATTTGCTAATTTTTGTCCTATACTAAATTCTTTTTTATGAAAATTCCAAACAACTCATTTCCTGCTCTTGCTGGAATAGAATTATAACACGATTCAAAAGTACTAGTTTCAAAATAAGGAGCTAAATAGCGCAGATATTCCTCTTTTGAACCTCCAAAAGGTCTTTTTTCGAATTCTCCTTTAACCAATGGAAGATCAAACCATACGCCTACTAACTTTCCTTTTGGTGCTAACAATCTTCCTATCTGCTCTCCATACCCCACTCTATTGTCTCGTGTTGGTGGAAAAGAACAGAAAAAAGTTTGTTCTAAAATCAAATCATACGCCCCTTGATGCGTAAAAAAATCGCCATGAATCAATTGCTCTTTTGGAAAATCTGGCACACGCTGTTGTAGAGCTTGCAAAGGAATTTCTGAAACGTCTAAAACATAAACATTAGAAAACCCTTGCTGAAAAAGATATTCAGCTTCATAAGCATTTCCAGCACCCGGAATTAAAATAGTAATCGTTTTATCTTGCAATTGATCTATATACTCTTTCAACGGTGTAGCAGGGTATCCTATATCCCAACCTGTGCGTTCTTCTTGATAGCGTGTCGACCAATATGCTTCTTGTGTCTTTATATTTTGTAGTGCTGACATTGATTTGTATTCTTATGTATCAAAAGTACGAAAGCTCTAGCTAATGATACTCTTAACTCGATATTAGATCGCTTCGCTTCAGGAACCAAGATCAAAAGCGAAGCACTAAAGATTTTAATCCAATAGCTATAATAGAATATTCAAAAATCTTGTAATCATAAAAAAAGCCTGTCTATACAAGTATAGATAGGCTTTTACTATATAAACAGCATTTCGACTGCGCTCAGTGCAACCGAAAGCACTATAACTCTAATGCTCTTAACACATTGTTATCCATTAGCAATTCTTCTGGATTTTCTAACGCTTCTTTTACCGCTACTAAGAATCCTACAGATTCTTTACCATCGATAATTCTATGATCATAAGATAAGGCTACGTACATAATAGGTGCTATTACAATCTGACCATCTTTTACAATTGGACGTTCTATAATATTATGCATTCCTAAAATTGCACTTTGTGGAGGGTTAATAATTGGTGTAGATAACATACTTCCAAATACACCACCATTAGTAATGGTAAACGTTCCACCAGTCATTTCATCTACTGTAATTTGACCATCACGAGCGCGTAAAGCCAATCGTTTCACTTCAGATTCTACACCTCTAAAACTTAAGTGCTCTGCATTACGAATTACAGGTACCATTAATCCTTTAGGCCCTGAAACTGCGATACTAATATCCTGAAAATCGTTTGAGATCATAAAATCTCCATCCATCATTGCATTTACTGCTGGATACATTTTCAATGCGCGTACACATGCTAAAGTAAAGAAAGACATAAATCCTAGTCCTACTCCGTGCTTCGCTTTAAAGGTTTCTTTATATTGCGTACGTAAGTCAAAAATGGGCTGCATGTCTACTTCATTAAAAGTAGTCAACATTGCCGTTTCATTTTTCACTGTTACCAAACGCTCTGCCACTTTACGACGTAACATTGATAATTTTTTACGTGATGTACCTCTGCTTCCTGTTCCAGGAGTTCCCATCGCTGGTGTAGCACTTACTGCATCTGCTTTGGTAATCCGTCCATCTTTTCCTGTACCCGATACTTGTGCGGCATCAATACCCTTTTCTGCCAATACTTTTTTAGCCGCAGGAGAAGCTGTTCCTGTAGCATAAGTTGTTGTTTTTGCTGGCGTAGGAGCTGCTGGTGCTGCTTTCTTTTCTTCAACCTTTGGCGCTGCTGCTGGAGCAGTTCCCTCAGGTTTTGCTGCATCTGTATCAATAAGACAAACTACTTGCCCTACTGCTACAGCATCACCTTCCTCTGCCTGCAAGGTAATGATACCACTTGCTTCTGCAGGAAGTTCTAGTGTTGCTTTATCACTATCCACTTCTGCAATTGCTTGATCTTTTTCTACATAATCACCGTCTTCTACCAACCACTGCGCGATTTCTACTTCTGTGATGGACTCTCCCGGAGATGGGACTTTCATTTCTAAAGCCATAATTCTAACTGTTTATCGGTTACTGGTTATTTGGTCACAGTACCTTTATTTCCTTTATTTGTTATTCTTTATTAGAAACTATGCAGGTTTTATGCCACAATATTCTATTTTCTTTTTTGATTATCTTTTGAAGCATCAAATACAAAATCAATCACTTCTTGATGTCTACGTTTTGATCGTGTTGCACTACCTGCAGCAGGTGCCCCATAAGGTCGTCTGCTTGCAAATCTAAAGTTACGTGCTGGATCATAATCCATCATTACATGACTTAAAGCTCCCATATTTCTAGGTTCTTCTTGTGCCCATACGATATCTGTTGCATCATATTTTTTAATCATCGCATCCATTTCGGTAATTGGCAATGGAAACAACTGCTCTATACGCACCAAAGCAACATCTGACCGTCCTAATTTTTCTCTTTCTGTTAGAAGATCATAATAAAACTTTCCAGTACAAAACACTAAAGATTTTACGGCTTTTGGTACTGCAACTACATCATCAATCAAGGTTTGGAAACTTCCATTCACAAAATCATCTACAGTAGACATTACACGCTTATCTCGCAATAAACTTTTAGGCGTAAAGACTATCAAAGGTTTACGATAGTTCGCTTTCATTTGTCTACGTAATAAATGAAATAAGTTTGCCGGTGTAGTGACATCTGCTACAAACATATTATCTTTTGCACACAATTGTAAATACCGTTCCATACGTGCCGAAGAATGTTCAGCCCCCTGTCCTTCATATCCATGTGGTAATAACATGACCAATCCATTTTGCAACTTCCATTTATCTTCAGCCGAAGAGATGTATTGATCAATCATGATCTGAGCGCCATTACTAAAATCTCCAAATTGCGCTTCCCAAATCATTAATGTTTTAGGACTTGCCATAGCATATCCATAATCAAAACCAACAACACCATATTCAGATAGCAACGAATTATAAATATAAAAATTTCCTTGTTGATTTTTTAATTCGTTTAACAAAACAACTTCTTCTTCACTATCTTCTACCTTAATAACGGCATGACGGTGAGAGAATGTACCTCGCTCCACATCCTGACCACTCATACGAACGTCATAGCCTTCTTCCAATAAAGCCCCATAAGCCAATAACTCGCCCATAGCCCAATCCAACTGATCGTTTTCAAAGAACATTTTATGACGCTGTTCAATCAATCGCTCAGTCTTACGTAAGAATTTTTTATCTGCAGGTAATTTGGTAATGCCTTCAGCAATAGCTGTCAACTTCTCTTTTGGATAGGTAGTATCTACCACTTCCATCATTTCATCTTCTTGTACGCGTACAAATCCATCCCACTCATCTTTCATGAAGGGTGTAATGACCGTCTTATCTTCTTTACGAGAATCCTCTAACTCTGTTTCTAAAGAAGCCTTATATGCTTTTTCTAGCGTTGTAACATACGTAGTATCGATAATACCTTCTGCGATTAACTTTTCTGCATAAATATCTCTAGGATTCTTATGTTTAGCAATAGCCTTATATAATTTTGGTTGTGTAAAACGAGGTTCATCCCCTTCATTATGTCCATATTTACGATATCCTAAAAGATCAATAAAAACATCTCTTTGGAAATTCATTCTAAAGTCTAAGGCAAAATTAGTAGCATGTACTACCGCTTCAGCATCGTCAGCATTAACATGCATTACTGGAGACAAGGTTACTTTGCCTATATCCGTACAGTAATTTGATGAACGTGCGTCCAAATAATTAGTAGTAAACCCAATTTGATTGTTCACTACAATATGTATGGTACCTCCTGTTTTATAGCCATCTAATTGTGCCATCTGTACAATCTCATACATCAACCCTTGTCCTGCTATTGCAGCATCTCCATGCACGACTATAGGCAATACTTGTGTTCTATCTTCTTTATAATTACGATCTTGTTTTGCTCGAGCAATCCCTTCTACTACCGCACCTACAGTTTCTAAATGCGATGGGTTAGGTGCAATATTCATATTAATTGCTTTACCCGATTTAGTCTGACGTTTCGCCGTCCACCCTAAATGGTATTTCACATCTCCATCAAACACCGCTTCTTCATAATCCTTACCATCAAACTCACTAAAGATATCTTTTGCGCTCTTTCCAAATATATTCGTTAATGTACTCAAACGACCACGGTGTGCCATTCCCATTACAAATTCTTTTACACCAAGGTCTGCTGCACGCTCTACTAAAGCGTCTAACGCTGGTATTAATGATTCTCCTCCTTCTAAAGAAAATCGTTTTTGACCTACATATTTTGTATGTAAAAAACTCTCAAATGAAACCGCTTGGTTTAATTTATCTAGAATATGCTTTTTCTGATCTGTAGAAAATTTTGTACTATTGGTATTAAAGTTAATCCGATCCTGAATCCACTGTCGTTCTTCTGGCTTACGAATATACATATACTCCACTCCGATAGCATTGCAGTAGATTTCCTCAAGATGAACAATAATATTGCTTAACGTATTTGGCCCAATCCCTATAATCTCTCCTGCATTAAATACAGCATTTAAATCCCCTTGGCTTAATCCAAAGTTTTCTAAAGATAAGGTTGGTGAATATTTTCTACGATCCCGTACTGGATTGGTTTTGGTAAACAAATGGCCTCGTGTGCGATATCCATCAATCAAACGAACTACCTGAAACTCTTTTTGAACACTTTCAGGCACTGCAACAGTATCTCCAGATGATTTTTCCAAATAAACGGTTTCTCCAGCGCCATCGGCACTTTCTAATCCAAAATCAAACCCTTGAAAAAATGCACGCCAACTCGGCTCCACACTATCAGGGCTTTGTAAATATTGATCGTATAGATCTGCAAAAAATGCGGTATGTGACGCATTTAAAAATGAATACTTATCCATGTGTAACTATGTTACTGTCTTTTTTATTGACAAACGGGACAAAAATACAACAATTAGGGATTAATATGTATTGAAATATCTATATTTATACCACCGTTTTATTAAACTATCGACAATGAAAATGCATATCAATACGAATATCAAATTAAGTTCTTTCATTTTTATTGCCATTCTCTCATCGTGCGCATTGCATGGACAAGAGGACTCTTTCTGGTCTAAAGTACGTATCGGTGGTAATATCGGAATCGACTTTTCTAACAATAGTTTTAGTGCAAGTATAGCTCCAACAGCAGTTTATGACATTAATCCATGGATCAGTACCGGAGCAGGACTTAGTTTTGGGTATACCAATGGAGATAATTATAATGCTATCAATTATGGAGGGAGCATCATCACTTTGTTTACTCCTATACAAGGAATGCAGCTTTCTGCAGAATTTGAAGAGACTAGTGTTCATCGTTCTTTTAGATCAGGGAACATCAAAATAAAACAACAGTATTGGTATCCTGCTTTATTTCTAGGTGCCGGATATGCTATTCAGAATGTAAGTATTGGGCTTCGGTATGATGTTTTATATGATGAAGATAAAAGCATCTATGCCAGTCCCTATACCCCTTTTGTACGGGTCTTTTTTTAACTCTTATACTGTTTAATATTCCTTATATATTACTATAATTAAACATAGGCATTTACACAAGCACCTAAAGGAGTCCTGTTGTAGTGTATTCATTAAACACAATATTTCGGATACTCCTATTTCTTATCGATGAAACAATCAAAGAAAACAACTTCACATCTTAAATCGTAATTATATAATTTATACCATTTTATATTTGAATTCACCCAATTAAAACATAAAATGGTATTAGTTAGCGAGAAAATCAGTTCTTTATCTTAAAAAATTGCATTTTAACGATTTATAAACAATAAAATTATTACGTTTTTAACGTAAAAAATGTGTTTAAAATAAATTTGCTCTTCCTAAAATTAAGAACATGAAAAAAATAGTACTAATTGTGAGTATTGGAATACTGGTAACTGCTTGTTCTAGTTCCAAAAATACAATTATTCAAGAACCAAAATCAGCAATTGCAGTAGAGAAAGAAGTTGAGGAAATCACAAAACCAATATATGTAAATCAAAAAATAAATACAATAATTCAAAATCATCTTGGAGTATCAATTTCTACTATAGCACGGTCAAAAATTACCGAAACTCAAACAGGATATCAATGGAAATTCATAAATGTAAAAACAGGAGAGAAATTTATTGGCAATTCTAATTTGGATTTTCAAAATATAGAAATCGTAAAATCCAAAAGTTAACACTACCTACATTTTATACTTTTTTTGCCCCATATACTCAAAAAAAGACCTATAACAACGAGACTGCCTTTTCAGGCAGTCTTTTTTTAACTACTTATTGATGCCAATAAAACAAAAATAATTTAGCGCTTCATATATTGAGGTATTCCATTAACTATACGAAATAATACTATGTACTAAGACTGTATTAAACAGTACGATTCATTAATTGCATCCCAAACTGTTTGAGCATTCCTTTTTTATCATAAGAAATAGACAATTGTTCTAGCGCATCAAACGCTTCTTTCGTATAATTTTCAATTTCTAATCGAGTACGCTCTTTAGCACCTGTTTGCTCAAACAGGGCCTTTACGGTTTCTATTTTCGAAGTATTGTTTTCTAAATGTTCTGAAAATAATTCACGTAACTCTTGCTGCTCCTCAGCAGAAGCGTATTCTAATGCTTTTAAATATAAAAATGTTTTTTTATTTTCAATAATATCACCACCCACCTGTTTTCCAAAAGTAGCTGGATCACCAAAAGCATCTAAATAATCATCTTGCAACTGAAAGGCAATACCTAATAACCGACCAAAATTATAGATTTTCACTCTAGACTCTTCTGAAGCTTCAGCAATAATAGCGCCCATCTCCATTGCTGAACCTACCAAAACCGCAGTCTTGTATTCAATCATCTTCAAATACTCCGAAATCGTCACATCAGTTCGCGTTTCAAAATCGACATCATACTGCTGTCCTTCGCAAACTTCGATGGCTGTTTTGGTAAATAGTTTCGCTAATTCTCGAAACGTATTCCCTTCATAAGATTCAAACAACTGGTAAGCATTAATCAACATTGCATCACCCGACAAAATTCCGGTATTAATATCCCATTTTTCATGCACAGTCTCTTTACCTCTACGTAATGGCGCATCATCCATAATATCATCATGTACTAACGAAAAATTATGAAATACCTCTATCGCTAATGCCGCATCCAATGCCTTATGATATGATGTCCCAAAAATCTCTGTGGTCAATAATGTCAATACTGGTCGTAAACGCTTTCCACCTAAAGTAAGAATGTATGTGATAGGATCGTATAAATTTTTAGGTTCTTTGACCGCCACTTTTTTAGATAGATGATCCAAAAAACGATCTTGATAATCAGAAATAGTATGCACGTGTTTATTTTTTTGGCTAAAGTACTTGAAAGTGGCAACCTTTCAAAGTTTCAAAGAACTAAAGACGATGACATTACTGAGAAACAAAGAGGATTCTACTTAACTAGTTATACCCGTTCCTTTTACTCCTTGAAAGACCAGACTATCCATTGAGCTGTCCGCATAAAACCTAATGAAATGTTAAATAATTGCAAAACTTAGGAAACTTTTATTGTTTTTAAAGTTTCCTGTCGTATTTTTGCATTTCTTTTTGCTGCCTATGAAAACTAAGATTATCCAAAAAGCCAATGACATGTTCCTCAACCTGGGGTTTAAAAGCGTGACTATGGATGACTTGGCCTTTGAAATGGGGATTTCAAAAAAAACCATTTATACCCATTTCCAAAACAAAACAAAGTTAGTTGCAGAAACGATGGACTATCTTTTTGAAAATATCTGTGCGGGTATTGACACTATTATTGCGGAACAACATGAGCCGATCAAAGAATTATTCATGATCAAAGCTTTTGTAATGCAAAATTTAAAAAATGAAAAAACAGCACCGCAATACCAACTTCAAAAATACTATCCCAAAATATACGAAGGATTAAAATGCAGGCAGTTTGATGTCATGCAAGATACTGTATGTGAAAATATAAAAAGAGGGATTGAAAAAAACATCTATAGAACAGATATTGATATCAGCACCATTGCACGATTATATTTTATTGGTATTAACGCCATTAAAGATCAAGAACTATTTCCTATGGAACAATTTCCGGTATCCAAACTAATGAAAGACTATTTAGCCTACCATGTTCGGGGTATCGCTACGGAAAAAGGGCATACATTATTAGAACACATATTAAAAGAATCTTAAAGTACTATGATAAAACTCACGAAACTCACTTGCTTATTTTGGTGCATCACCATGGTTAGCATTGCCCAACAACCTGAAACGGCATCCTATTCTTTTACATTAGAGGAAGCCATCACTTTTGCGCTAGAAAACAATTATAAAGCAATCAATTCTAGACGTGAAGTAGCCAAAGCAATTAAAAGAAAATGGGAGGTATACTCCTCAGGGTTTCCGCAAATCAATGCAAATATTGATTATCAAAACCAGCTTAAACAACCTGTTTCTTTGCTTCCTGCCAATGCTTTTGACAACACTGAAAATGTAATTTCTACAGTAGAAGATTTCTTTGGACTCACTGCCAATAGTGTTCCAGAAATTAACAACGGTTTTATTCCTGTAGTCTTTGGCACTAAACAACAATTGGGCGCTTCCGCAACACTATCGCAACTTATTTTTGATGGCTCATACCTTGTAGGTATTGAAGCTGCAAAAACATTTATAGCCTATAATGACAACCTACAAGAAAAAACAAAACTCGAAGTTAGAAAAGGAGTTATTAATGCCTATGGGAGTGTACTCGTTGCCCAAGAAAGCGTACTGATTTTAGAGCGAAATAAAGAAACCTTAAACAAGATTTATTTAGGCACCAAAGAGACGTTTAAAAATGGAATGACAGAAGAGGAAAATGTACAGCAATTAGAAATCACCTTACTTCAAGTCACAAACCAATTGAACAATGCAAAACGACTTGCAAAGATTGCTTTACAAATGTTCAATTTATCTATAGGGGCTGATGTAGATTCCAACACTATATTAAGTGATACCCTAGAGGGCACCGCATTAAAGAATATTGATAACACCCTACCACTCAAACCTTTTATTCTAGAAGAAAATATTGATTATCGTATTGCTTATTTTTTTACGGAGCAAACCCGACAACAACTGAAACTAGAACGTACTAAAGCCTTACCTTCCTTAACTGCTTTTGTGAATTACGGAACCCAAGCGAATAGTAATTCTTTTACTTTTTTTGAAAGTGACCAACAATGGTTTCAATCCTCTATTTTAGGAGTGAATTTAAACATTCCTATATTTAGTTCTCTAGGACGTAGTGCAAAAACAAAACAGGCTAAAATAGCGCATGAACAAGCCAATACAGAATTCTTAGAAACACAACAAAACATAAAACTACACTACAATACCGCAGTCAGCAATTATCAATTGGCACTAGAGAATTTTGAAAGTAACAAAAAGAACCTAGCCTTAGCAGAAAGCATCGATACTAAAAACCAGATCAAATTTACAGAAGGTTTAATCTCTAGTTTCGACCTTAGGTTAGCACAAATACAATTGTATACTGTGCAGCAAAACGTGTTACAGTCTATGCTAGATATTATCGCTAAAAAAGCGGAACTCGAAACTATTTTAAATCTACCGAATAAATAATATATCCTATGAAAACTATAGCTACTCTCCTATCCTTATTACTATCACTGCTACTCTCATCTTGTGGTCAAAGTGATACCGCTACTGTAGATGATCTGATCAAAGCAGGTAATCTAGAGGCTATCCGTTCCAAAAGAAAAGAGATCATTACGGCACAACAAGCCCTTACCGCTGAATTGACAGTAATCGATGATGCTATTACAACTCTTGATCCCTCTCAAAAAGTACCATTGATCACTGTGATTCATACAAAAGATACTGTATTTAATCATTACATCACATTACAGGGCAATGTAGAAACCAAGCAAAACATTGTAGTATACCCAGAAACTTCAGGTATTTTAACTCGAATATTTGTCAAAAAAGGACAGCGTGTTCGCAAAGGACAATTATTAGCCAAGATTGATGATGGCGGAATGAGCCAACAATTAGCACAAGCCGAAGTACAAGTAGCCTTAGCAAAAACGACTTTTGATCGACAAAAAAGACTTTGGGATAGAAAAATAGGTTCTGAAATTCAATTTCTACAAGCTAAAGCCTCTTTTGAAGCACAACAAAATGCGGTACAACAAATTAAACAACAACTAGCTCGATCTACAGCTACTGCTCCATTTTCGGGTATAATTGATGATGTAATTGCAGAACAAGGAAGTGTTGTTAGTGCGGGACAAACCGCCTTAATTCGGGTAGTGAACCTTTCCAATATGTATATTGAAGCTGAAGTTCCTGAAAGTCACCTTCCTAATGTCACTAAAGGAAAAGCCGTTGAAGTATACTTCCCTGTACTCGATAAGCGTATTCAAACCACCATTCGACAAGTGGGTAATTATATCAATCCTAATAATCGATCCTTTACGGTAGAAATTGCAATTCCAAATACAGATGGAGTCATTAAACCTAATCTTACTGCAAGAGTAGAAATCAATGATTACACGAACGAAAAAGCAATTTTACTACCCCAAAACATCATTTCAGAAAATGGAGATGGGAAAATGTATGTGTATACTACTGCAAAAACGGAAGGGCTAACAGAAACAAAACGAGTACTTATCGAGACCGGAAAAACTCAAGAAGGATTTACCGAAATCCTAGAAGGAATCTCTAGTGGCGATGCTGTAGTGAGTGAAGGAGTTCGAAGCGTACGAGATGGTCATCAAGTAAAAATTCTAAACTAATACAGATGGAAGATCAAACCAACAAAGTAACTAAAGAGTTTGGATTATCCTCTTGGGCTATAGACAACAAAACCACCATCTATGTGATGATTGGAATCTTCTTAGTTTTAGGATTATCAGCATATTTTTCTATGCCGAGAGAGAGTTTTCCAGAAATTAAAGAAACTAAAATTTACATTAGTGTTCCCTATCCTGGAAACACTTCCGAGGATGTGGAACGACTCATCATTGATCCACTAGAAGACAAGCTTAAAAATGTAAGTAATGTGGTGAAAATAGTATCGACCTCTCAAGAAGACTATGGTATTATTACTGTAGAGTTTGATGAAGAATTGACGGTACCCGAAGCCAAACAGAAAGTAAAGGATGAAGTAGATGCCGAAACCTCCAATGAAGATTGGCCAACCTTTAATAATGCCAAAGTAGAGCCTAATATTTTTGATCTCAACATCTCTGAAGAGACTCCGATCATGAATATCAATATTACTGGAGACTACCCTGTAGAACGGTTAAAAGAATTCGGAGAATACCTAGAAGATGAAATTGAGAACCTCTCTGAGATCAAAGATGTAGCCATCCGTGGTGCCCAAGAAAAAGAGGTAGAAATTGCCGTAGACATTCATAAAATGATGGCTGCCAAGGTGAGCTTTGATGATGTGATTATGGCGATACGTAATGGCAATGTAACCATGTCTGCCGGTAATATGATTACCAATGGCAAACGGCGTACTTTACGTATTATAGGCGAAGTAGATCGCCCTTCACAATTGAATGCATTTGTTGTAAAATCAAAAGATGGTGCAGTATACCTAAGAGATATTGCTACGGTCAGTTTTAGAGAGGAAGACAAAACTACCTACGCTAGAGAATTTGGAAAGAATGTGGTGATGCTCGAAGTGAAGAAACGCTCTGGAAAAAACATGGTAGAAGCTGCTTCTAAAATCAATACTATTGTAGCCGCTGCTCAAAAAGACGTATTTCCTAGTGATCTTAATGTGACTATTGT
>CALFCI010000143.1 GCA_937951135.1 uncultured Aquimarina sp.
TATCATAATTAAAAAAAACATAGCTAGTTTATTCAACTAGCTATGTTATGACATGTAACCTATAAAAGGTTTTACCGCAAAATCATTGATTTTAGAGTGTTATCAAATTTTGTGCATGGTGATGACAATGGTGTTGATGATCTTGGCTGTTGTTTTTCCATCTCCTCCACCTCCACCTCGTGTACGATTTAAAGATAAGTTAGAAATTTTCTTTTTGTTAAAGCTTAGTGAGTCTAATGATTTTTTTTTCATAATAAGAAATTTAAATTATTTATACTACTAATGTATATAAAACATGTCTATCGCTATCGTAATTTTTTGTTAAAGACTTCTTAAAAAAGCGTTTCTAACAAATGCATCCGTAACTTAATATTTGAGTTTACCCTCATTAAAAAAATAGCCTAATTAATCAAAAAATAATTTTAAATGTTAGGAAATTTATCGATTAGTATTGCACAAACAAGATGTTTCGGGATCTACATTACTCTTAGGATTGCAATGGCCACTAGTCTGCTTTTTTATTGCACCTCCTCTGGTACGATTTAAAGATAGGTTAGAAATTTTCTTTTTATTAAGATTCAGTGAGTTTAATGATTTTTTTTCATAATACAAATTTAAAAGTTTAATTTAAAAAACCGTCACAACAAAACTAGACATTCTAGGCTTCTCGCCTAAAAACTATTAACCTGAGTTCGACATAAGCTCAAATAGTTAAAAAGTCGTCATCCCGATGCTTCGGGAGAGTGTTTTTTCGTAATGTAATGAAGAAAAAATGTATCGAGATTCGCTTTTTTGTATTAATAAAAAATCAAACTTTTTATCAAAATCGTTTGGTGCTGTCATAGAAATCGAATTGACGTGATTTTCTTAGGTCGAACTCAGGTTATTAGATATAAAAAAACACTCTCCATATATAATGAAAAGTGTTTCTTTAAAAGTGGTCCCAGATGGGCTCCTTTCGTCTCATTCTTCGCTCAAGACAGGCTTCTCGCCTAAAAACTATTAGATATAAAAAAAACACTCTCCATATATAATGAAAAGTGTTTCTTTAAAAGTGGTCCCACATGGACTCGAACCATGGACCCCCTGATTATGAGTCAGGTGCTCTAACCAGCTGAGCTATAGGACCTATCCAAAAAAAATTAGTTGCTATCGCAGCTAAAATGGACGGCAAATCTACGTATTTGTCTTATACACACCAAACATTTGTATTGATATTTTAATCCTCTTTTGAAAATAAAGAAACTAGATCGCTATGCTCCAAGAATCAAGACTATAGTTAAATCAGTATGATACGTCATAAAACAATTTAGATACTAGACCGCTATGCTATCAGAACCAAGAGACAAGACTCAGGACAAAAAATATTTCTATCTCAGTGCGCTACTGTCTAAGTGATGTCTTGACAAAGCTCGATCAATACTCCATGTGTATCCTTGGGATGTACAAAGGCTACTAGCTTATTATCTGCTCCAACTTTAGGGACTGTATTCAATACTTGAAACCCTTCGGTTGCTAAACGCTTCATTTCTTTTTGAATATCTGCTACCGCAAATGCAATATGATGTATTCCTTCTCCTCGGGTATCCAAAAATTTTTGAATTGGGCTCTCTTCAGTACTTGCCGCCAATAATTCAATCTTACTTTCTCCTACTTGAAAAAAAGAGGTAATTACACCCTCGCTTTCTACAGTCTCTTGTTGATACGGAGCGATTCCTAATAGCTGCTCATATATACGATTGGCAACATCAATATCTTGCACTGCGATACCTATATGTTCTATCTTTTGGATGGATTTCATAATCAATATTATTTTATAGGAGTTCTAAAATGAGAAACACTGAATAAAGGATAAAAGGTACTCATTTTTGTTGCTATACGCTGAAATTAAATGCGTATTTTTGTCGTCATGGAAGCGACGAATAGACAGAAAAAAATAGCCGGGGTATTACAACGCGATATTGCAGATGTAATACAATTGGCCTTACGTGATGCAGGAATAAATGGAATTTTAGTTTCTGTAACCAAAGTAACTGTGACTACCGATTTATCCATTTCTAAAGTATACATGAGTGTTTTTCCACATCAAGAGGGAGAACGTATTCTTACTGAAGTTAATGCGGTAAAATCACAAATCAAGCATCAAGTTGCACAAAAAACAAAACATCAATTGCGACGTATGCCTGAACTCTCTTATTTTATCGATGATTCATTAGAGCATATTGCAGCGATAGAAAAAGCGGTGAAAGGTGGAGAAAATCCTTTAGAAGATCCGGATTTACTAGAACGGCGTAAGAAAAAATAGCACTACAAAATAATAAATGCTATATAAATCCAAAGGTTTGAATCCTACTAAATTCATACTTTTAAGTAGTAGAGTCCCATCACATAGTTTACAATAAAATCGCTATACACTACATTGAATTTCTCTTATTACATAGCAAAACGGTATTTATTCTCTTCTGGAGGGAGCAATGCTATTAATATCATTACAGGTATTGCGGCTGTTGGAGTTGTCATTGGTGCCATGTCTTTATTTTTAGTGCTCTCTGGGTTTTCTGGACTGAAAGATTTTAGTTTACAATTTTCATCTTATTTTGATCCTGATCTTAAAGTATTTCCGTCTAGCGGAAAAACATTCGCCTTTACAGAGACTCAACAACAACAATTGGAACACATTGAAGGGATTGCACACTTTTCTGAAGTCATTGAAGAACGGGTCTTTTTAGCTTTTAAGGACAAACAAATGACGGCTCATATTAAAGGAGTAGATACTAATTATGCTCAAATTGTGGCGACAGATAGTATTATAGTCTATGGAAATTGGTTGTCTCAAAATAATGCTCATGTTGTTGTTGGTAATGGAATTAGCAGAGAATTGAGTATGGGTGTTGAACAGGTCTATAGCGATTTACTAAATATCTATGTTCCTAAACCGGGAAAGAGTATTCCTAAAGACCCTTCTAAAGCGTTTAGTAAAGAAACTGCTGCAAATGTTGGGGTATATAGTGTAAGTGAAGATCTCGATAAAAAGTATGTGTTCGCTACTATTGGTTTAGCTCGCGAGTTATTATCCTATCCTGAACATCAGCTAACACATTTAGAACTTAAACTAACCCCAAATGCCGATCATGCCAAAGTAACTACTGCAGTACAGAAAGTCTTTAAGGAAAAGGTGTATGTCAAAAATAGAATGCAATTGAACGATAAGCTGTATAAAATGCTGAATACAGAGAATTTAATCTCCTATTTAGTGATTACCCTTATTGCGGTTATTGCATTATTTAATGTCGCTGGCGCTATTATTATGATGGTTATTGATAAGAAAGAAAATATCAAAACGCTATATAATTTGGGAGCATCATTACAAGGTATCCGAAATATATTTTTACTTCAAGGACTTTTAATGACTCTTTTAGGCACTGTGCTTGGTCTAATTTTAGGAAGTATTGTAATTCTATTGCAACAACATTATGGGCTATTAATGATTACTCCTACCCTTATGTATCCTACAGAAATTAATCTCTTTAATTATATAACCGTCTTTTTTACTATTGTTACTATAGGCAGTATCGCTTCGTTTTTAGCCTCTAGTAGTATTCGGCAAAAACTTATTGAATGAGAGTTTGTAAAAAAACATTTCAATCTTTATATCCCTAAAGCCACTCGTGAAGTTATACTTTAATTATTTACAAGATTATCATTATACCAACTCAATTTAGCTCAACATCATTTTTGCTTTCTGTACTGCCGCTACCAAAAGATCAATTTCTTCTTTAGTATTATAAAACGCAAACGATGCTCTTACTGTACCTGGTATTTTATAAAAATCCATAATAGGTTGTGCACAATGGTGACCGGTTCGCACTGCAATCCCTAATTTATCTACGATAGTACCAATATCATAAGGGTGAATAGCATCAATATTAAACGAAATTACCGACGTTTTCTGTTCCGATGTTCCGTAGATTTTTAACCCTTCAATAGCAGATAGCTGTTGTGTTCCATAGTCTAATAGTTCTCTTTCGTAGGCTGCAATAGCATCAAATCCAATACTATTCATATAGTCTAAGGCTACTCCAAAAGCAATACCTCCACAAATATTGGGCGTACCTGCTTCAAATTTATGAGGTAAACCAGCATAGGTCGTTTTTTCAAATGTTACTTGATCAATCATTTCTCCGCCACCTTGGTAAGGCGGTAACTTATTGAGCCATTCTTCCTTTCCATACAATACACCTACGCCAGTAGGACCGCATAATTTATGGGCAGAGGCTACATAAAAATCAACATCCAAGTCTTGTACGTCGGGTTTAATATGCGGGCATGACTGGGCTCCATCAATAAGGATGGCTGCACCAACGGCATGGGCTTTTTCTATAATATATTCGATAGGGTTAATGGTTCCTAATGCATTAGAAATGTGATTGACAAAAACCAGTTTCGTACGTTCCGAAAGCAATTCATCATAAGCATTCATCACTAACTCTCCTTCTTCATTCATTGGGATTACCTTTAATATCGCACCTGTGCGCTCGCAAAGCATTTGCCAAGGCACAATATTAGAATGGTGTTCTAAAGCGGATACTATAATTTCATCTCCTTGATTTAGTAATGACGAAAACCCTGTAGCCACAATATTAATACTATGCGTGGTTCCTGCGGTCATAATCACCTCATACAGGTGTTTTGCATTAAAATGCTGTTGCACTTTTTTTCGCGCCAATTCGTATGCATCCGTAGCTTCTTGAGATAAGGTATGTACCCCACGGTGAATATTAGCGTTATACATACTATAATAGTCTACAATAGCATCAATTACTATTTGTGGAGTTTGCGAGGTTGCCGCATTATCAAAATAAACTAAAGGTTTTCCGTTTACGGTTCTATTCAGTATCGGAAAATCTTTTCGAAGGGTAGCTACATCAAACATAAGTACTGGGTTTTTCAACAGTACAAAGGTACGGTTTTGTGAAGAAAACTATATCGCTTATAATCTACAATAGTAGACTATTTTAATAGGCTGAACTGCACCATATATCTACACGACATATCGTCTCTGAAAGTACTGTTATAAAAACGTGTAAGGTGTTTCTCTGCATCAGGATAAAATCCAATCGTAATCGTTGTTTGATTGCTATACTATTATTTTTTTCATAACCATTGGTGCTTTGTATTTAATACCAAATAAACATTAAAATGTCTTTGTTTTTGTTACCCATAGATTAAAATAAATGTTAAAACAAAAGTATTCTTGACAAACAATAAAACGAATAGTACCTTAGTCCCATCAAGTATTTATACGACATTACAAATGAAAATAACAAAACGTATATTAGGAGTTCTTTTTATTGCACTAGTAATCACCTGTGTTTACAATTATCCTAAACTTAATATAATTTCTGGATTTGCGGCTAAAAGCATTAGTTCTGCTACATTTATTACCCATAGAGATACCACATTTACAGATACTACCGATCTTAGTTTTTTTCCTATAGCATTGGCTCATGAAAAAATCGACACTCCAAATCAATATGGTACTGCAACTGTTTACGGACTTATGGAACGTAAAGCAATTCATCGACCAGGTATAGGATGTGCTTTACTGCCTAAAGATTTTGATGGTGAAATACTGTATACCAAACCCAATAGAACGCTCATAGCTGTAGATGCACCCTATCCTTATGGAAATAAACCACAAAAAGATACTGTATTTAGTGAATTGGATTATCCTGCGATTCAAGAAGCAGTGGCTTCTATCTTTGATACGGGTAGCCAGAAAACTCAAAAAACGAGAGCCGTTTTGGTACTATATAAAGATCAAATTATTGCAGAAAAATACAGTTCGGGATTAGATCAGCATTCTAAATTACTGGGCTGGTCAATGACAAAAAGTATTCTGGCTACAGCATACGGAGTCTTAGCAAAGCAACAAAAAATTAATATCTACGATCCCGCACCAATACCGGAATGGAAACATGATGATCGAAAAAATATCACCATCCACAATTTATTACAAATGAATAGTGGATTGGAATGGGAAGAGGACTATAGTTCTATTTCTGATGCCACTACAATGTTATATCTTAATGCTGATATGACACAATTGCAACGTCATAAAAAAGCAGAACATCTTCCCAATACGCATTGGAATTATTCGTCTGGCACTTCTAATTTGTTGTCTGGAATTTTGAGAGCACAATTTAGGAGTTATCAAGAATATCTAGATTTTCCATATCGTGAGTTTATCGATAAAATAGGTATGCATTCTATGCTTATTGAAACCGATATTGCTGGAAACTATGTGGGGTCATCCTACGCCTGGGCAACCGTGAGAGATTGGGCTAAATTTGGAACCTTATATCTCCATAATGGGAATTGGAATGGAACTCATATTTTTGATCCTTCTTGGGTAGACTATGTAACGACACCTGCTCCAAAATCCAATGGGGTTTACGGTGCTCATTTTTGGCTCAATGCTAGTGGCTTTTATCCAGATGCACCTAAAGATATGTTTTCTGCAAATGGTTATCAGGGACAACGTATTTTTGTTATCCCTTCTAAAGATTTAGTGATTGTACGATTTGGATTAATTGGAGATGCTGGTGTAGATTTTAATACCTTTCTGTCTACACTTGTGAATGCTGTGCAGCACTAAAAAAACGATTACAAATCAAACCCGATAGCTACGCCTAATTTTTTAGCAATCAGTTTATTGATTCTGTTTTTAAGCTGTGGTATTTTTACGCTTTCTAGTACGTTGTTCGCAAAGGCATACATTAATAATGCGCGTCCTTCCTTTTCGCCAATACCACGAGAACGCATATAAAATAATGCATTATCGTCTAACTGTCCAATGGTACATCCGTGAGAACATTTTACATCATCTGCAAAAATCTCCAATTGCGGTTTTGAGTTTATCGTTGCACTGTCACTTAATAAAATATTATTATTGGACTGGAACGCATTTGTTTTTTGCGCCTTTTTATCTACAATAATTTTTCCATTAAATACACCTATTGCCTTCTCATCAAAAATACCTTTATAATCTTGATGACTTTCGCAATTTGGTTCCGTATGATGCACTAATGTATTATGATCTACGTGTTGTTTGCCTTCAATAATGGTTACCCCATTCAAAATAGAATCAATACCCTCTCCCTGTTGATAGAAATTAAGGTTGTTCCTTGTAATCTTTCCTCCAAACGCAAAGGTATGCACAGAGGCGATACTCCGCGATTGTTGTTGGATACACGTAGTATCTACTAAGGATGCGTTTTCATGATCGTTTTGTATCTTATAATAATCAACTATTGCACTTTTATCTACAAAAATCTCCGTTACTGAATTTGTCAATACTGGATTTTCAGTAAGACTTTGGTGGCGCTCTATAATTTGAACTTGCGAATTTTCTCCTACTACAACCAAATTTCGTGGTTGTAATAATTGCGCACCTTCTGCACCTGTAGAAAAATGAATGATTTCTATCGGTTTTTCTGCTACCGTATTCTTAGGAATTTGGATATACGCACCTTCATTAGAAAATGCAGTATTTAATGATGTTAAACCATCTTGCTTGGCTACGGTATTAAAATATTTATTAATTACCACACTATATTTGGGTTGTGCTAATGCCGATGACATTAAGCATACATCAATTTTATCGTGTGTAGTTTCTGAAAGGTGTGACGAATATTTTCCATCAATAAACACAATTTTATAGGCATCTAGATCATAGATAAAGTATCGCTTAATATCTTTAAATTCTAACGCACTTTCTTCCCTAGGGAACACATTGTAATCGTGTTTTAGAATGGATTTTAGTGACGTATATTTCCACGCTTCTTCTTTTTTTGAAGGAAATCCTTTTTCTTCAAAAGTTTTGATTGCTTCACTTCTAATATCGTGAATCGCAGTATCTACATCTACCGTATTTTCGAATGCTATAAATGAGGATACTAATTTATCTTTTAACTCCATCTTTTTTTTTTAGTTGATGGTTGTTAGTTGATGGTTGTCAGTTCAATACTGGTTGATGTGGGATGGCTGCGCCATCAAATTCCTTATGATCAACGGACAACGAACAACAATCAACCATTAATTTCTTCCTTAATCCAATCGTACCCTTTTTCTTCTAATTCTAATGCCAGTTCTTTCGTTCCTGACTTTACAATCTTACCATCATACAATACGTGTACAAAATCTGGAACTATATACTCCAATAGGCGTTGGTAATGCGTAATCACTACTACAGCGTTATCCTTGCTTTTTAATTTATTCACTCCATTCGCTACAATACGTAAGGCGTCAATATCTAGCCCAGAATCCGTTTCATCTAGAATCGCTAATTTTGGTTCTAGCATTGCCATTTGAAAAATTTCGTTTCGTTTTTTCTCTCCTCCAGAAAACCCTTCATTCAAAGATCTTGATAAAAACTTACGATCGATTTCTAACAATTCAGATTTCTCACGAATCTTTTTCAACATCTCTTTCGCTGACATTTCTTCCAATCCCTGTCCTTTTCGAGTTTCGTTAATTGCCGTTTTTATAAAATTGGTTACGGAAACTCCTGGAATCTCTATTGGGTATTGAAACGATAAAAACACACCTTTGTGTGCGCGTTCTTCTGCTGCTAATCCTTCAATATCTTCATTTTCTAATAAAATACTGCCCTTAGAGACTTCATACTCTTCTTTTCCAGCAATTATATTAGCAAGTGTACTTTTACCAGCACCATTAGGGCCCATAATCGCATGTACTTCTCCTGCATTTACCTTTAAATTCAATCCTTTTAGAATTTCTTTGTCTTCTATACTTGCGTGTAAATCTTTAATCTCTAACATTTAGATATGTATTTAGTACTCTAGTCTTTTTTATTATTTTTTAATAAACACATCGGTTTATTACTCTTCCGAATTCCTTTGTGCAGTTTTTATCCTACGGAACCTTCTAATGAAATTTCTAATAGTTTTTGTGCTTCTACTGCAAATTCCATTGGTAATTTATTCAATACTTCTTTACTAAATCCATTTACGATTAGCGCAATGGCTTTTTCAGTATCAATACCTCTTTGGTTACAGTAAAAAATTTGATCTTCACCTATTTTACTAGTTGTTGCTTCGTGTTCTACCTGAGCAGTTTTATTTTTGGCTTCAATGTATGGAAAAGTATGTGCGCCACATTCATCACCCATTAGTAAAGAATCACATTGTGAAAAGTTACGTGCATTCTTCGCGCGACTTCCAATATGTACTAATCCTCTATAACTGTTTTGTGATTTTCCGGCAGAGATTCCTTTAGAAATAATAGTACTCTTTGTATTTTTTCCTAGATGAATCATCTTAGTTCCAGTATCCGCTTGTTGGAAATTATTGGTTACCGCTATCGAATAAAATTCACCCACCGAATTATCTCCTTTTAAGATACACGAAGGATATTTCCAAGTCACTGCTGATCCTGTTTCTACTTGAGTCCATGAGATTTTAGCATTGGCCTCACATATTCCTCTTTTCGTTACAAAATTGTATACTCCACCTTTACCTTCAGCACTACCTGGATACCAGTTTTGCACTGTAGAATATTTAATTTCGGCATCATCAAGGGCTATTAATTCTACTACGGCCGCATGCAATTGATTTTCATCTCTAGAGGGCGCTGTACACCCTTCTAAATAACTTACATAACTACCTTGATCTGCAATTACTAAGGTACGTTCAAATTGCCCAGTACCTGCTTGGTTAATTCTAAAATATGTAGATAATTCCATAGGGCATCGTACACCTTTAGGAATGTAACAGAAAGAACCATCACTAAATACCGCACAATTTAATGCCGCATAAAAATTATCTTTTTGAGGCACTACAGAACCGATATACTTCTTAACTAATTCTGGATGCTCTCGAATAGCCTCAGAAATCGAACAAAATATAATGCCCTTTTCCGCTAAAGTTGCTTTAAATGTAGTGGCAACAGATATAGAATCTACTACAATATCTACTGCAACTCCTGCTAATTTTTTTTGTTCATCCAGAGAAATACCTAGTCTTTTAAAAGTATCTAGTAATTCTGGATCCACCTCATCAATACTATTATATTTTGGCTTTTTATTGGGAGCAGAATAATAAGATATGTTTTGAAAGTCGGGCTTGTCGTAATGTACATTAGCCCATTCAGGTTCTTCCATTTGTTTCCACGCACGGAATGCTTCTAGTCTCCATTCCACCATCCATTCTGGTTCTTCTTTTTTAAGAGAAATTGCGCGAACAATATCTTCATTAAGACCCACTGGGAACGTATCAGATTCTATATCGGTATAAAATCCATATTCGTATTCTTTGGTTTCTAATTCTTTCTTTAAGTCGTCTTCAGTATATGCCATTTGTTTATTCCTGAACTTGTTTCAGAATCTATTTAATACGTATGATCCTGTTCTTAATTTTTAAAGGGAAAAACTTTCTCCACAACCACAAGTTCTACTTGCGTTGGGGTTGTTAAATACAAAACCGGTTCCATTAAGTCCTCCAGAGTATTCTAGAGTTGTACCGATGAGATATAGGAAACTTTTTTTGTCGACAATAATCTTTATACCATT
>CALFCI010000144.1 GCA_937951135.1 uncultured Aquimarina sp.
TGCTCCCATGCGTTTGCGAATATCAACGAATACCGTGGGGTGAAAAGGTTCTTTTGTTTGAAAGGAGGTAAGTCCGCAAAAGTATTGAAGATAGCTATTCTCACTAATCATTGCAACGGTTTCCCTGTCGCTTATCTTTAAAAGGAATAAATGATTTAATACTATATGAAGCAGCTTCAATCTCTGAACTACAACTAGCTTTTCAAGAAGCTGTTGATGAATATAATACCCAAAAATAAAGACTAACGATGTATTACAACTTCGGTACAAATCGACTTTGCATACCGAAGTTTAACATAAAATCACTATAAAAATGAATTCAAATAAACTCACCCAACTCAAAAAAGTAATAGAATATAAGCTATCAAGCTTTGATTTTGATGGAGAAATCAAAAAATACGAAAAACAACTAACCAAAATATATCAAACCCCTGCAGATGAATATTCAAACTCGGGTAATATCGAACATGGAATTATCAATATCTTAGAGGTAGCAATTGGGGTAAATCATCCTATTGGGTATTTAGTTGGTCAAAGAAGAACTTACCAAGAAATCCTTGAATTATTTAAAAAAAGTAAAAACGAACTAGAAAAGATTTTAAATCCTCCATCTTATAAAGATGAGGATTTTGAGGACTTTATTAAAAATTTGGAATCGTCGGATAAGGAACCTGTAAAAAAGCATTTTTTTGACTGTAAACTTACAGACGAGGAATGGGGATCGGAGAATTGTATTTGCCCAGGGGCTTATGTATATAGAAAATATTTATCCATTGGGCTAAGTGAAGAAGAGGCTAAACTTATATTTACTTACAGTCAAATAGGTAACACGATGGGAGAGGAATATGAAAAAGCTAAACAGCTTTATGAAAAACATAAGTTTTTGAAAATAAACAAGCAAGTGTCAATTTTGGTGACTTTATCATACAATTTATAATATATTCTAGGTTGTGATATTGTTTGTATCGTTGTCTGATACAAAATTAGTATCTTTGTATTATGGCAAATATGCAACATATATCAAAGATATTCCCAAAACACTTATTTTGGGATATGGATATGAATAGACTTGACTTTCAAGAAGATAAGGCTGTCATCATCCCTAGAGCTTTATTTGCCACAACGGAACAAACATTTTTGAGCGATATTACACGATTAGAAAACATCTATCAAAAAGATCAAATCCTATATTACTTACAACACACTAAAGAAAGGATTAGTAATACCATTTGCGAATTAGTAGCAAAACGGTACAATACTGCATCTTTTCAACGTTTTAGTCTATGAGTGCCGTTTCTTCTGAAATTTTAATCACAATACTAGAGTTACAAGAATTGAATAGTCTGAGTGATTTTTCATTAGGTGGCGGAACAAATCTTGCACTTCGGTTTAACCACAGAAAATCAATTGACATTGATTTATTCTGCCCTAATATCATTGGTAGAGACGGTTTTAAAGCAATAGAAAACGAAGTGACACAATACTATGGAGATAATGTAATGGGGATCACTTACCCTTGTGATATTGATGATCAATTTTGTTTTATGCGATTCTTCATAAAAAAGAATACTGAAACGATTAAAGTAGAAGTACTGCAAAATTTTAAAACCCTAAAAGCATCTGAACAAGTAAACGATATTCGCATATTATCTATTACTGATATTGGCATATATAAATTGAGTAGTGCTTCAAATAGAGCCGCTAAAAAGGATATTTATGATTTAGATTTCATCACAGATATTGTCGATTTAATTCAATTATATAACCTATTAAAAAGCAAACAGGAAAAATTTAATTTACCTGAACATCGTACTATATTTGATCTTGATAAAGAAATAAGTCCTATTGATAATCCTAAACTATTGTTATCTTTTGATAAAACATCATCTAATAATCGATCTAGACCCTTTCATTTAGAGGATAGAATTGATATTATGTCGGATTCAAAATCATGGCAAGAAGCTAGAATACATTGGCGTTCTAAAGTAAGACAACTCTTTAATCATTTAGAAATACCATTTCCTAGTGCTGAAATAACAACTAGAAAAGGGTATTAATTCGATTACGATTAGTATCGGCAGCCCCATTTGTAGCCCTTAAAAAACAAAACTCCTTTAAAACCAATGTTTTAAAGGAGTTTTTTGTGACCGCGAACCTCCCAAGTTCAAACAATTACTTTAAAGATATAACTGCTATTACATACTTTATGAAAGCCAATACTATGCAGTTATAAAAAATGATTTTAGCAACTGCACCAAATTGATAACAATAGATACATTCTGATTGTATAATATCGTAGTTACTTTTTTTAAATCACCTCCTTAAAGTTGAACTACATGAGAATTGTTATCACTGGGCTATTATTCATAACTTCCTTATCCATATTTAGCCAAACACAAGAAGAAAAACTACAGGAAAGACAACAGAACAAAGTAGAAATTTTTACGTCTAACGAAAAAGATAATTTACAAGTATTTTTTGAGGAACAGGTAAATAAAATGAAACTCACAGAGAACCTAAGGGATGATTATTATGGTATCGTCTTATACTATACGAATAAAATGGGGCGTATTGGAGATAAGAATAAAGGATATACCGCATCCGAAATCAAAACAAAGTTTGATGCGATGGTGATTCAACTTAATGATGAAATCAAAGAAGTGTTGACCACGGAACAATATCAAATACATCGAGAAAGTTTTGGGAAAATTGTGACTAGTGTATACAACCGAAAAGGGTGGAGTAAGTAATATATGAATCTAGAATCTTACTGCATTATGAGCGTCAAAAATAGTTTTTTTATCCTATGGTTTAGTTTGTTCTCTATTCCTATGCTTGGACAAGCAGAAGTGGCTGAACAAGACCACAAAACAACTTTAGCTATTTTTCAAAAAGAAGATACTGAGTATATCAAAAATTGGGTAGAAAATTTGATTACAGAAGAAGAAATGACTCCTGAAACTACAGCAGTATTTAACATCATCACTTCATACTATGGATTAAAAATGAAGCAGTTAGGTGAAGATCCAAAACTGACTAAGATTGAGGTGATCGCACAATTTAACACCTTAGTCAACGCACAAAACAAAGAGTTGAAACACATACTGCCTACACCACAATTCGAACGTTTTTCTAAATTTTATGATAAACTCTCGTGGTCAGTAAACAAAAGGCTCAATCAATTATAAACGATACAATATAGTTACTCAATAATACACACGCATCATCTTAGTTATATGAAAAATATAAGCATCGTATTTTTACTTATCTGCATACAGTTTTTAGGGTATTCACAATCCTCCAAGACAGTGACTATAGGTATTCTTGCCGATACATCTACCGCAGAAACTACCTCCTTACTGGTCAAACTTCAAAAAGAAATAAAAGCAGTAGTCGGACAAAGTACTACTATTGTCTTTAAAGAAGTCCTTGAAAATGGATTTAATAGCAAAACAGCGAAATCAAACTATCAGACAGTAATAAATTCTGATGCAGATATCATATTAGCTTTTGGATTAGTGAATACCATAGTGATTGACAAAGAAGAAATCTATCCAAAACCTATGATTCTTTTTGGGAGTGCGAATAGTGATTTTTATGATTTTCCAGAAGGTCAACAAACATCAACAGTTCCTAATCTTACCTATCTTATTATTTCATCATCATATACCGGTGATTTGGATGCTTTCA
The DNA here is from genome assembly GCA_937951135.1 of uncultured Aquimarina sp. Taxonomy (GTDB): domain Bacteria; phylum Bacteroidota; class Bacteroidia; order Flavobacteriales; family Flavobacteriaceae; genus Aquimarina. Next base: position 3,691 of record CALFCI010000144.1, read on the forward strand.
AATCCTTATATGACTACAAAAAAGTAGGCATTGTAATTGACGATTTTATACTCGAATTATTACCTGTAGAAAAGCTGTTTGATGAATATTTTGCTAAAAATGAAGGTTCATATCAATTGATTCCGCTTCAAAAGGATGGGAGTTTGAATGCTGATTTTAATGACATTGATGCAATATATCTGGCTGCTGGGTTTTATCTAAATGATATGGAATTCAAGACATTGGTAACTGGTATTAATGACAAGAAACTCCCTTCATTTTCTGCCTACAGTAAAGAAGATGTTGAAAAAGGAATTTTAGCGTCCAATCAACCTGAAACGAATATGGATCAGTTTTTTAGACGTATTGCCTTAAATGTAGAAGCTATTGTTGAAGGAACAAACCCATCTGAGTTACCCATATATTTAGACTATAAGAAAAAATTGTCTATTAATGCGAATACCGCAAAGCAAATAGGATTTCCATTACGCTATAGTATGCTTGCTATTGCAGACTTTATAGGAGAAGATACGGATGTCAACATAGGTACATCGTATACGATTACAGATATTATGAAAGGAGTCGTAGAAAAAAACCTTTCATTGGATGCAGAGCGAAAAAATATAGAGTTAAGCACTCAGGATGTAAAAACTGCTAAGAGTAGTTATCTACCCAATGTAACTGCCAATGCTAATGGGGTATATCTTGATCCAAAGGTTGCGGAGATCTCTAATGGTGCTAACCCAGAGTTTTCTACTTCGGGAAATGTAACGCTAGAACAAGTGCTTTATTCTGAAGGCGCTGGAGCTAATATTACCATTAGTGAAAATATACAAAAAGCACAACAAGAAACTTATAATGCCGCAGAATTGGATGCTCTTTTGAATGCTTCGGTGGCTTATTTTAATGCTTTAGTTTTAAAAACAAATGTAAAGATTCAAAATCAAAATCTTCAGGTGACCAAAAAGAATTTAGAAATCGCAGATCAAAATTTTGCTGCCGGAGCATCTGGTAAATCAGATGTGTTACGTTTTAGAAGTCAGTTGGCTCAGAACACACAAAGTTTAATCAATGCGGAGAATCAGAAACGACAAGCATTCAATACCATCAATCAATTAATGAATACTCCAATCGCAACCGAAATTGATATTGATGATGCTGAAATAGCCGTAGGGATATTTAAAAATTATAAGTATCAGGATTTCCTAGAGATTCTAGATGATCCAAAATTACGCCCTGCTTTACTTGATTTTTTAGTTGAAGAAGCGAAGAACAATGCTCCTGAATTAAAAAATATAGATTATAATATAGAAGCTACACAAAGGAGTTATAGACTGAATACACTAGGGCGATTTATTCCTACAGTAGCCTTACAAGGGCAGTATAATCTTGCCATTTCAGAATCTGGTAAAGGATCAACAGTTCCTCAAGGTTTTCCGAATACTCCAGATGGAACTTACAATGTAGGCTTGAACCTTTCTTTACCAATTTTTCAACAGAACCAACGAAACATTAACAAACAAACAGCGAAGATTCAGACAGATCAATTAGGGATTCAAAAAGAGAATATCGAATTGAGTATTGAAAAAAATGTGAATGATGTGTTGTTAGATATGACCAATCAAATTGCAAACATAGAAATCTCTAAAGTGTCTGAAGAAACTGCCAAAGAGAGTTTGAACCTTACACAAAATGCCTATGCTCAGGGTGCAGTACCACTCATTCAATTGATTGATGCACAAACCAATTATTTGCAAGCACAACTTGCTAGAGCTACTGCTAATTATGATTATTTGTTGACCGCTATGCAGTTAGAAAGAGCTATTGGGTATTTCTTTTTAATGCATACAGAGGCAAGTAATCAAGATTTTATACAAAGAGCTAATCAATATATTTTAAACAAAAACTAACTAACGATTATGAAATTCGTGAAGTACATACTATCAATAGCATTTGCATTTTTGATGTTTACCGCTTGTAAAGACAAGGAAATACAAAAAGAAGAAGTATTACGACCAGTACAATATCAGGTTGTTGGCAATTCAAATGCACAAAAAATCAGAACCTTTAGTGGGGTTGCTAAAGCAGGTGACGAAATTGAATTAAGTTTTAGAAGTACTGGAATTATCACCACCTTGGATATTCAAGTAGGACAAAAAGTAAACAAAGGAGATTTGATCGCCAAGCTAGATAATGTACAAGCAAATCTAGCGTATGAACAGTCAGTTTCGGCACTCAACAGTGCTAAATCTGCTATGCATACAGCCAAATCGAGTTTGGATCGTATACAATCCCTGTATGAAAAAGGAAGTAATTCCTTAAGTGATTATGAGGCGGCTAAAAATGCATACCAAAGTGCGTTAGATCAATATGAATCGGCAAAACGAAACAAAAGCATCCAACAATCACAAATTAGTTATGGGTATATTAAAGCACCAAAAACAGGAATCATTGCCGCAAAAAACAGCCAGTTAAATGAAAATGTAAGTGCCGGACAAATCATTGCCGTATTAAATGCTGGAGATCAAACCAATATCAAAGTAGGATTACCAGAAAATATAATTAATAAGGTACAGTTAGGGATGCAACCAGAGATTTCATTTTCAGCTTTAGAAGGAAAAAAATTTAAAGGTAATGTAATTGAAGTAGCTCCAATTGTCGATGAAGGTTCGGCAACATACCCTGTCAAAATTGATATTGTAGCCGCTAGTAAAGAAATTAAACCTGGAATGACAGCCAAGGTAACCTTCAATTTTGGAGAAACGCAAACCACAACAACTACGGCATTAGTGATTCCTGTAAAATCTGTGGGAGAAGATGGAAAAGGGAATTTTGTATTTCTTATTGAATCCGAAGATGACAGTACTGGACAAGTACAGAAACATTATATCAATATAGGAGAACTTACTACAGCAGGTTTTGTCATAAAAAGTGGGCTTTCTGAAGGTCAAAAAATCGCTACCGCAGGACTTCAAACTTTATTAGATGGTCAAAAGGTAAAATTACAATAATCAGTATCAAAAGAATCCATTATGAATTTTGCTAAATTTTCTATTGAAAAAAATCGGGTAGCGTTAAGTATTCTTGCTGTAATCTTGGTGATGGGGATGGTGTTTTACACCTCACTTTCACGAGATAGTATGCCTCCCTATACGATTCGTGTAGCCTCTGTGGTATCTTCATTTCCAGGGGCAAGTCCTGAACGTGTGGAAGAATTGGTGACCGATAAAATTGAAAAAATAGCACAAGAACTTCCCGAACTCAAAAAAGTAACGAGTACCTCTAGAACCGGACTTTCTGTAGTTCAGGTAGAGTTAAAGATGGAGGTTACTCCAGAACAATTACAACCCGTATGGGATCGATTGCGGCGCAAATTAAATACCATTCAAGGATTACCCAATACGGTACAACCCCAATTAAAAGATGATGGTATTGGAGAAGTATTTGGTATCGCTATAGGAATGACCAGTGATGGGTTTTCGTATGCAGCGATGAAAGCACAAGCAGATGAATTGCGTGATGCCCTTATCAAACTAGAAGATGCTGCCAAAGTAGAAATCAATGGCGCACAAGAAGAACGGGTTTTTGTGAAATTTGATAACAGCAAACTTAAAGCGTATGGGTTAACATCTAGCAGTTTACAAGGGATTATAGCCAGTACAAATATTTTGAACTCTGGAGGAGAAGTCAATATCGAAGAAGAGCGAATCATCTTGGAACCTACGGGTAATTTTAATGCCATTTCAGATATTAAAAATACACTAATCCCTCTTGGGCAAAGCGGACAAGTGGTGAGTTTGGGAGATATTACAACAATTGAAAAAGGATATATCAATCCGCCCAAACAGAAAGTACGTATTAATGGTAAAGATGCAGTTTCACTACATATTTCTTTAAAGGAAGGAAGGAACATTATTAAACTAGGTCAAGAAATAAATGTATTATTAACAGCATGGCAAGCAAAACTTCCAGTAGGTTTGGAAGTCGCACGACTCGCATCTATAGATCAATATATTGATTTGAAGATTAGTGATTTTCTTGGAAACTTGATGCAAGCGATTGCGATTGTATTGGCTGTAATGTTGATTTTTCTTGGATTTCGAACAGGGATGGTTATTGCCAGTTTAATTCCTATAGTAACGATAACCACATTAATGGTGATGGGACTTATTGATGTAGGTCTTAATCAGATTACACTGGCAGCGTTGATTATGGCATTAGGGATGATGGTCGATAATGCCATTGTGGTCGCAGAATCCATTATGGTAAAAATGGAAAATGGAATAGCTGTCAAAAAAGCAGCTATTGATTCCTGTGCAGAACTATTTATGCCCTTATTGATTTCTACCTTGACTACATCGGCAGCATTCCTTGCCTTTTTTATGGCAGAATCTGTGATGGGTGATATCATGGGACCTATTTTTGTGGTGATCACGATAGCATTGTTATCTTCTTGGATCATTTCATTGAGTATTATTACGTTATTCTGTGTGTTTTTCTTAAAAATTAAAAAACGAGAAGATGGAAAAGTCGGTTTTTTAGATCGTATGATCAATGGATTGAAATCCAAATATAAAGATCTTATTCTATTGGCTTTAGCTTGGAAAAAAACAGTGTTAGTAAGTATTGTTGTACTCTTCTTTTTATCACTTTATGGATTCACAAAATTGGCATTTGTGTTTTTTCCAGATAGTGATCGTAATATGATTACTATAGACATTAATTTACCCGAAGGCACTAAAATTGAAAGCACTACCGCAACCATATTCGCTATAGAAGAATTTATAACCGATTCTTTAAAAGTGACTACAGAAAGAAGAGATGGTATCGTAGATTGGTCTTCTTACATTGGTGAAGGCCCCTCTTCTTATGATTTAGGATATAATGCAGATGAACCCAATTCTAATTATGCACATATCTTAGTCAATACGTCTTCCTTTTTAGTCAACAATGCTATGGTGAAACAATTGGATGCTTTTTGTTTTGATACCTTTCCTAATGCCGATATTAAAGTTGGGTTATTGGGATCTGGAGGTGGAGGAACTCCTATCGAAATTAAAGTTTCAGGCGATAGTCCGGATAAACTCGCTAGTATTGCAGAAGAAATCAAATCTAAATTGTTTAGCATTTCGGGGACTAAAAACATTAAAGATGATTGGGGACCTAAAGGAAAGAAATTTGTTATTGATATTGATCAAAACAAAGCACAATCGGCAGGAATTACCAATCAAGACGTAGCCATATCATTGCAGACCGTCTTAGATGGTTTTCAAGCAGGAGAATTTAGAGAACATGATAAATCCATTCCGATTATAATGACTAGTAATCAAGGAAAACAACAATCGTTGGCTTCTTTAGAAACACTTAATATTTACGGTCAAAATTCTGGAAAAAGTGTTCCTTTATTACAAATAGCGAATATCCTTCCGAAGTGGCAATATTCAAAAATAAAACGATTAAACCTTACCCGAACCATCAACGTATCTAGTGAATTGGCGGAAAATGGAAATGCTTCAGAAATCACGGCAATAATCACGCCTTGGCTAAAAGAACAAGAGTCAAAATGGGGAAAAGAATACACTTATACACTAGGAGGAGATGCCGAAAATAGTGCTGAAAATATGGGAGCAGTAGCTAAATATTTACCGCTATCGGCATTTATCATTATCATGCTATTGATCATACAGTTCAATTCCTTTAGAAAAATGACAATGATTGTAACTACCATTCCTTTAGGAGTAATTGGTATGGTGATTGGGTTGCTACTGTTTGGTGTTCCTTTTGGATTTATGGCGTTTTTAGGGGTCATTTCTTTGGCAGGAATTGTGATCAATAATGCAATCGTGCTCATTGATCGAATTGAAATCGAAGAAAACGAGCTGAAACGAAAACCTCAAGATGCAATTATAGCCGCTTGTATTCAACGTTTTCGACCTATTCTTTTAGCAACGTTTACTACTGTGTTAGGATTAATTCCGTTGTATTTAGGCGGAGGAGAAATGTGGGAACCTATGGCAGTAACCATTATGATAGGATTACTATTTGGAACTGTAATTACCCTATTATTCATCCCTGCTTTTTATAGTGTATTGTACAAAGTAGATTATAAGGGATACGAATTTAAAGAAGACCTTTTACACTAAAATTAATACCAATTCAATTACAAAATTACGTTTCATGAATAAAGTTATTCCCGTATTATTATTTTTATTAGTATGTTCAGCCTGTTCCTCGGTGAAGTTAATGGATTCTTGGAAATCTGAAAACTTTCAATCTTCTGAAAACCAAAAGATTTTGGTTGCAGCCAAAAGCCCTGAATTAGCAGTAAGGAAATCGTATGAAACTGCGATAGCAAATCAATTAAAAAGCCAAGGGATTACAGCAGTAGCAATACATCAATTATTTCCTGATTTTAAGGATAAAGAAACTCCTACAGAGGATGAGGTAATAACAATCCTTAACACCTTTAAAGCTGAAGGGATTACTTCGATTTTGGTAACCTCTTTAAAAGAAACCATCACCACAAAGAATGACAATACGCCTCAACGCGCCGTCATTCCAACCGAATATCGAAACAAGTCTTTCTTTTCTTTCAATAGTGGAGATAATGTATATGACTTACCTAAACTTGCTCCCTTAGGAGGAGGTGAGGTGCCTAAAGTAGTATTGACATCGACAACCTATATTTTAGAAGCAATAACCTATGATATAACGCAAGAAAAAGACAACCAATTGGTGCATGTAAGCCTAGTAGAGGTCACAGATCCAAACTCGGGAAAGAAAATTCTAAACCAATTTTCCAAAATCGTTTCTAATCAGTTTAAGAAGTAATGAAATACTTTAAAATAGTAGCGGTACTATTTTTTTGTGTACGCTGTGGCGTAAAAAATCCGATTGTTCACAACCCCATATATAACGGAAAAGAACCAAGAAAAATAGCGGTATTTCTAGATGGAACACAGAATAACGAAGGGAGTTATACAAATATTTTTAAACTATATAATTTAACTACTCTTCAGGATAATCCAAAGGTAAGCACAGTATACCTAAGGGGAGTCGGCAATGGAATAGACCTATTGGGTGTCGTTACCGGTTCAGGAATTCGGCGAGAAGTGTGTAAAGCATATCTATATATAGCAGAACACTATACTCATGAAAGACAAGATGAAATTTATATTTTTGGATTTAGTCGTGGCGCATACGCTTCTAGAATATTAGCAGGGTTGATTTATGTAGCCGGTATTGTAGATGTAAAAGACATTCCTAAAGGGGATCGATTAAAATTTGTCAAAAAAATATTTGATGCGCATCGCACTAAAAAAACCTTAGCAGAACGAAGAACAACTGTTTTTGAAATCACAGGCAACCCCATAAACCCAGAGGAATATACTATCGAATTCATGGGGTTATGGGATACTGTTGCTGCTTTGGGAATTCCAAAATATGAAGAAGAGTATTATAGGCCTAAAAATAAGTATTTGGATCAATTGTGTAATGTGAAAAAGGCAGTACATGCCTTATCCCTTAATGATAATCGCAGTTCTATATTTACACCGGTATTATTAACACAAGAGTATATGGTATCCAACTGTCCTAAAGTACAACCCGAAGAGATCGCTAATGAAGTTTGGTTTTTTGGAGCACATTCCGATGTAGGAGGAGGGGCTAGAAATACGGCTATTGGTGGCGTTTCTTTAAACTGGATGATTCGTCAACTTGAACCCTATCAATTGCTGGTTCCAAATGCTCGTGTATATGAAGATCGTTTTGATAAAACGAATAATCCAGCAAAAGGTTTTGTTCGGTTGTTTTACCCTAGAAGCAGTCGAAAGCTCTCCTTTTTAGTATCAAAAAACGGATATAAAAAAGAAAAACTAAAGATTCATCAATCCGTATTAGATCGATTACAAGTATCTTTACAAAGCTACGAAATCAATCTGATTAAGTTTTTTAGTGAATGTTTTGAAAAAAATCAAATTGGAGGGTATACATATACTAAAGATTCGGATTGTTTTACCATAGTTGAATAACGTAATATGCTTAAAAAAATATATCCATATCGTTTCGAGTTTTTTCTATGTAGTCAGCTCGCCATTTTATTTGGGTCTTTAGTTATTCCTGGCAATTTTTTTGAAACTACGATATCGCCCATATTATTCCTTGTGAACCTATTTGCTGGAATTGTGTTACTCTCTAGAAAGAAAAAACTAATGTGGTTTTTTATCGTATTATTAGGGGTTTCTGGAGTTATTTTTGGTGCGGATGTATTGGAGCATAGAAGTGACAAATTAAGAGCTTTCCTTAACATGGGAGTGTTTTTCTTGTTACATACTATGGTTACTTTTGAAACCATCCAACAGATTTGGCAAACCAAGATTGTCAATAAAAATGTGATTTTTGGATTGATCAGTGGGTACATTTCTTTAGGATTAATCAGTTTTTTTATTTGCTTGAGTATTGAGATGGCGTATCCGGGTTCTTTTGAAGGATTAGGAGTTACTATAGCGACTCCAAAGGTATTGACCGAGCGCTTGATGTACTACAGTTATATTACACTCATGACCATTGGTTATGGAGATATTCTACCGGTCACTGCATTAGCGCAAAAAGCAGCAATTTTAATAGGCATGATGGGGCAATTCTATTTAGTAATATTAATGGCTATAGTGGTTGGGAAATATGTAAGTAAGAATGATGTGTAATTTTTACTTAAAGCCCTCACAGGTCTTAAAGACCTGTGAGGGCCTGAAGTAGAACCTGAGTTTGACGTAAAGGTTTAAATTTAAAATAGAGCCTCGCGATTTGAACCAAAAAGCAACAGGTTTAAATAAAAAATATAAAGGAAATCAGAGCATTAATCTAGTCTTGATTCTTGGCTCTTGTAGCCTGCCTGATCTGCTGTAAGCAAGCAGGCAAAGTGGTCTTGTATCTTATGAAGAGTACACTATTCGTAATCGTATCATTAAAAATTTCAATCCATTGAAAACAATAACAATACATACAAAAATACTGCTCCTTATTTCGGTAGCTATAGCGCTATTAATCAATTCGAATAGATTTTTGTCTATTGTATTTCCTAAGCTCGCCTATTTTGAAGATGTAGAAGGAGATTCCATACCCATCTTTTTATTTAGAATGTTTGCGTTTTCTTCCTATTGCTTTTTACTGTTGTATCTTACTATTCATAGCAAAACTCTCTTAATCGGGCTTCATAAAGTAGTCAGAAAGTTTGTTTTTATTCCAATCGTATTGATTCTGGCCAAAATTGCCCACTATGTGTTTATAGTAAGTCATGGTCTATTGTTCATAGAAATAGTACAGCCCGAAAGAACAGGAATCGTATATGTGTGGATTGTCATGGGATTCATTTCATTATTGACCGGTGGATTGTTAAAATTTCAATTCAAACAAAGACTGAATGAAATTGAAAAAGCCGAACTTATCAAAGAAAACATTCAAAATGAATTAATGGCGTTAAAAAGTCAAATCAATCCTCACTTTTTATTCAACTCTTTAAATTCTTTAAACTATATCATTCGAAATACCCCAGAAGAAGCCACGGATTTTGTGGATAGACTTTCCTTTATTTTTCGATATATTTTGCAAAGCAGCGAAAAAAATCTCATCCCGTTACGAGAAGAGATCTCATTTTTGAATGCTTATATGGATTTAGCTACGATACGCTACGGTACTAATGTGCAACTACAAATGGATATTGCAATCGGTTTTCATTCCATTTTGATGCCCATACTTTCGTTACAAATACTATTAGAAAATGCCATAAAACATAACGAAGTTTCTAAAGAGTACCCTTTAATTATATATATGTATACTGAAAATGAGTATCTTATCATCAAAAATAAAATTCAAGTCCGAAACCACCCTGAACAAAGTACGGGATATGGACTTGCCAATTTATCCAAACGGTATAGGCTATTAAAAGGCAAAGACATTCAGATTCAAAAAAGCGATTATTTTGTGGTTCAACTTCCAATACACTAAATATGAATAGTATACACACCGTAATTGTAGAAGATGAGATTGCCGCTAGTAAGAATCTTATCGATTTATTATATCGGGAACATCCTGAGGTAAAAGTCATTCAGGTACTAGACAGTGTAAAATCGGCAATTCGATATTTTATAGCACATCCCGATGTAGACCTTATTTTTATGGATGTTCATTTGGGAGATGGTATTTGCTTTGAAATTTTTGAAGCAATAGAAATATACACGCCTATAATTTTCACCACTGCTTATGATCAATATGCTATGGAGACTTTTAAAGTAAATAGTTTGTATTATGTACTGAAACCGATTCAAAAAAAAGAACTAGTCCATGCCCTTACTAAGTTTCAAAAAAATGCCCAGATTGGTTTACAACACCAAGTGCACTTCCTATTGGAAAGTCTACAAACAAATGCTAAAAGCTACCCCTCCACACTGTTAATCCCTAATAGAGGAGATATTATTCCAGTACGGGTTAAAGATTTCGCTTTTTTTTATATCAAAATGGGGGTGGTACGAGGCATTACCTTTTCTCATGAATCCTTTACTATGGATAAAAAAATGCAAGAATTGTCAGAAGAGTTAGCTCCAGATTTATTTTATAGAGTGAATAGACAATTCATCATCAATCGTAATGCTGTAAATAAAATCAACTATCCTTTTTACGGTAAAATCAAGGTAACGGTAACTCCAGAAATTGAGGAGCAGATCATCATTAGTAAAGCAAAAGCAAAAGACTTTAAAAACTGGTTAATCAGTCATTAAACCCCTATTTTATCCACTTCAAGTTAGAATTTATCTACTTCACTCATTTTTGTTTTTTTTAGCATTTTAGATCAAATACATTTATAGTGATCTAATACCAGTTCTTGAATGCATAATCCGGGTTTAACTCAGTAAATGCATTTGAGAAATGGTATAATATATCATATTGCTTTAGATCGTGATTTCATACCCACACACAAATCATGTATACTAATGAAACAAGACTATTTTGTATATCAAGTATCTTATTTCAAATCACTATTAGTGCGATTAGAAAATTTTGGGATTGATATTGAACGTTGTATTCAAAAAAGCGAAATACGCCATTTTGATCTTTCCAATTCACAAAACTATATTCCAACAACAGTAGTTCACGATTTGTTTTCAGTACTAAGAAAAGACAGTGGAAGTGATGCGTTGATCTCAAATCTCCTCAAAGACTTTAGTCTTTCAGAATTAGGAAGCTATGGGCTGTACCTATCCGGGTTTTCAACTTTAGATCAAGCGATAACTGCATTTACTACATCCAAGTACGCGCTTCAAACCAATATTCAAACCACGGTAACCCTTCAGAAGGATGAAGTGGTATATACGTTCTCGTTTTTAGACCAACATGCAAAAGGCGGTCAGCTATCAGAATATATTATGGTAGCTATTGTATGTCAATTGTTTAACGTATATCTAGGACACCATTGGACTCCAATTGCTGTACATACTCCAAATGCCACGATTTTAGCTATTGAGCCATTGTTGCCCAGTGGCGCATATCACATTCAACATCATCAAGCGGCATATCGATTTGTTTTTCCAAAATCAGTAGTGCAGTATGGGACAAAGGATAGATTTCCAACGGTCGAAATAACACCAGCGTATCCAGAAAAAAAAATTCTAGAAATTATTGAGAATGTCATCTCTAGCTATAACTATGGTTGTATTCCTTCTCTTAGCATGCTTGCTGGTCATTTTAATACGTCTGAGAGTAGCCTGAAAAGGATACTAAAATCAAAACAGGCTAAGTTTTCTACGATGCTTGGTCATATCCTTCACGACAGAGCAGTGGAACTGCTAACGACTTCCGACATGAATATTAATTCGATTAGTGAACATTTAGGATATTCTGATAGTCCAAATTTTATTCGATCATTTAAAAAATGGACAGGATTGACCCCTGGGATGTATAGAGATAGTTTATCTGTATAACGATGTCATGTAGGGATCACGTATTAATATTCTTAATCTCCTCTTTATAGGTTTCCAGATTTACGCCTTTCTCGATAACAGCAAGCGACTTTGCTACGATGTATTGCTACCGTCAGGTCGAGTGCTTCATTTTAAACGGGGTGCTACATACGTCAATGGTAGTGTCCTGATTATTGAGGTTAGATTTTTTGTAAAGAAAATCACGTTAATATAATAAGGGGTCTTTACGTGCATAACGCACTCGTATAACATAAATAGTATCCGTAGTTATTTGATACGATATTCGATAGGTGTGTTTTTCATAAGCTCTAATACTACCATCATTTTTCTTTCTAAGCTCATCTAATTCATATATTTCAGCATGAGTTTGTAAAATCGATACAGAATCATGAACTTCAGTAATGACCTTAGTCGTCGTTTCAATAGATGAACAACGTTCTAAAAGCTCTAAAAATTCTTCATTCAATTCTGCAATGGCATGATTTGTCCAAATTACTGCCTTCCCCATTGCTGTATCATTGATTTCACTTCTTCATGAGTATGATAATTACCTGCTTCTATATCTGCTATTGATTCATCAAGTTCTTTATTGTACTGTTCAATACTAATACGCTCAGGGTTTGATACTTTTTTCCTGTATTGAAGTAAACTTTTAAAGGCTTCTATAAGTGTAGGATCTTTTACCTCTTTCAATTCTTCTACTATCCATTTAAGATCTGCTTGTAAGTCCATACTATTCATGTTTATATTCGTAACAAAGGTAGTTTAATATACTAATATTTTTACATTTTATACCAATGACGCTACTATTATTAGTAATTATGGGTATGTTTTTAAAATATTTTTTTCAAAAACGTACCGAAATCTTCTATTTGTTGCCCGCTTTTAAACCAACTATAAGCTGTATTCCCAATAGTAATCACAGTAATAGATCTACATCTTTAGGATTGGTAACGGCTATAGGAATATCTTGGCACATGCCTTCATCCATAGTATCAGGGATATGAAAAGTAAAAGCTACCCTAACTTTGTTTAGTAGCATATAGACACAAGGTAGCGCTAAATAGGTAAATGCTCCTATGTTCTGAAAATCCTTATATAAGGATCACGTATTAATATTCTTAATCTCCTCTTTATAGTTTTCCAGATTTACGCCTTTCTCGATAACAGCAAGCGACTTTGCTACGATGTATTT
>CALFCI010000145.1 GCA_937951135.1 uncultured Aquimarina sp.
ATCGAGTGTTTTTTCGTAATGTAATGAAGAAAAAATGTATCGAGATTCGCTTTTTTGTAGTAAAAATCACTATTCTCGATACAATTCTCCTTCGTCGAACCACTCGAATTGACGTGATTTTCTTAGGTCGAACTCAGGTTACAAAATCTTTTCTATATTCTATTTTCTCTTCTCTATATTCCAAACATCAACATACATTCTTCTCAATACTAAATACTCAATACTCAATACTAAATACTTCGTACTCAACACTCTCTTTCCCCCCCTTCAAAATCCCAAGAATTCAACTCCTGTAATGCATGATGTGCTGTAAGGTCAAATTGAGTAGGCACAATAGAAACGTATCCATTTTGTAATGCCCACTCATCGGTATCTTCGCCCTTATCTTCATTCACAAAAGTCCCGGTAAGCCAATAGTATGTTTTGCCCATCGGATTTTTACGTTCATTAAAATCTTCTAACCAATGTGCATTTGCTTGCCTACAGATTTTCATTCCTTTAATTTCGGAATGCACTAACTTCGGAATATTAACATTAAGCACTACGCCCTTTGGCAATCCATGCGCTAACACTTGAGCGACAATAGCACGAATATAAGGAAGTGAAGGCTCAAAGTCTGCATCCATTCCATAATCCAACAACGAAAACCCTATCGCTGGAACCCCTTGTATTCCTGCTTCTATAGCAGCACTCATCGTTCCTGAATACATTACATTAATCGCTGAATTAGAACCGTGATTAATTCCACTCACACATAAATCGGGTTTGCGTCCTAAAATCTGACGTGCAGCTATTTTCACACAATCTACAGGTGTTCCAGAACAACTGTATTCCTTTTGTACCGCATCTTTATCGACCACAACAGGATCACAATACAAGGCGTCATGAATCGTAATTGCATGTCCCATAGCACTTTGAGGCTTATCTGGCGCCACGACAACAACCGTTCCAATTTCATTCATCACACGAATTAACGCACGAATCCCTGGTGCTGTAATCCCATCATCATTGGTTACTAAAATTAAGGGAGGTGTAGGTGTCATTGGTAATTTCTTTTGGTGGTATAAAAGTACACTATTTTACACATTAATGCACTTGCAAATACGAGAAGGGAAAATAATTAGTTCTTTTTACAAAAAAATACTGGTGTTCCTTCAAATCGGCATGGTTTTTATTGTATCTTGCTATACCTATATCCCTAAATTTATAGACACCCATAAGAATATTTACATACTACTTAAAAGCACTTCGTTTTAATAACAGCGCATATTTATGTAATTTTTAAATTTCTAATAGGTCTTTAAAAAATAAAAATAAGACAATGAAAAAGAGTTTCGCGATATGTATGTTGGCTATTATCGTTTCTGCTGCTGCTTGTAGTTTTACGACAAAGACTTTTGATGATGACCCTGATAAAGACAAGCTATTAATTGATTTAATTAGTTATGTATTAAGCAAAGGTCATTATGATGCCAAATCGATAGATGATGACTTCTCCAAAGAAGTATTTGAAGATTATATAGAAGCCTTAGATCCGTTAAAACGATATTTCTACAAAAGTGATATTGACGATTTCAAAAAGTATGAGTCTGAAATTGACGATCAAATTAAAAATAAAGACATTACATTTTTCAACCTTACCTACAGTCGGTTACAACAACGTATGACAGAATCTAAATCGCTGCATAATCAAATCTTGGGAAAGCCTTTTAACTTTGAAAAAGATGAATTTATTAATACTGATTATGAAAAGCTACCGTATGTAAAGGATAAGGAGGAAATGAAAAATCGTTGGCGACTGCAATTAAAATTCAATACTTTATCGAGTTACTACGATAAAATAACAGAGCAAGTAGACTCGATCACAAAAAACAAAAATTACAAACGCAAAACAGCGATAGTCCTTGAACAAGAATCTCGTGAAATTGCACGAACTTCATTAAAAGAGTATTTCGAATTTGCCGATGATTTAGAGCGTAAAGATTGGTTTTCGATTTATATCAATTCTATTGTAGAAGAATTTGATCCACATACGTATTATTTTGCACCACAGGATAAAGATCGTTTTGACATTGCCATGTCGGGGAAGCTAGAAGGGATTGGAGCACGACTGCAAAAAAAGAATGACAATGTAAAAATTGTAGAAATTATTTCTGGAGGTCCTGCATGGAGAGGTAACGAAATCGAAGTAGGGGACTTAATCATGAAAGTAAAGCAAGAAGATGAAGTAGAACCTTTAAGTATTGTAGGGATGCGCCTTGATGATGCCGTGAGCCTTATTAAAGGCCCTAAAGGCACCAAAGTAACCTTGACGGTAAAAAAAGTAGATGGCACTATGGAAAACATAGATATCATTAGAGACGTAGTAGAACTAGAAGAAACCTATGCCAAGTCTTCTGTAATTAAAAAGAACAATAGAACTTTTGGAGTCATTAATCTTCCTAAGTTTTACTTTAGTATGGATGATTATAATGAACGTAATGCTGCCAAAGATGTAAAGCAAGAAATCATTAGACTAAAATCACAAAATGCAGAAGGCTTAATGATTGACCTTAGAGATAATGGTGGTGGATCGCTACAAACTGTGGTGGATATCGCAGGTTTATTTATAGAAAAAGGGCCGATTGTACAAGTAAGTACTAAAGACGAATCTCCAGAAGTACTCAGTGATAAGGATAAAAGTATTTTATGGGATGGCCCTTTAGTCATCCTAGTCAATGAGCTTTCAGCTTCAGCTTCTGAAATTCTAGCCGCTGCGATGCAAGATTATAAAAGAGCTATTATTATTGGAAGCAAACAAACCTATGGTAAAGGTACCGTACAAAATGTAATGGACTTAAACCGTTGGATGCGAAGTAATGATTTTGGGGACCTTGGTGCTTTAAAACTAACGACTCAAAAATTCTATAGAGTAAACGGAGGATCTACACAATTAGAAGGTGTTAAAAGTGATATTGTAGTTCCGGATCGCTATAGCTATATTGATATTGGAGAGAAAGATCAAGAAAATCCACTGCCTTGGGATAAAATTCCAGCAGCAGAGTATACGCTATGGGATGGTTATATTGATTTTGAGCAAACTATTGCTAAAAGTAAAGCTCGAATGACAAAAAACCCACAACTTCAGTTAATCGATGAAAATGCAAGATGGGTACGCCAAAAGAGAGATGTAAATTTATACTCTTTAAGCTATAAAAAACATAAGACAACTATTGAAACCAATGAAAAACAGGCCAAAGCTTTTGAAGCGATTAATGATTACCAAACTAATCTTACTTTCGAATCCTTAGCTTATGAAAAAGAAATCATGAAAAAGGATAGCGTGCTTGCTGAAAAGCGTAAACGATGGCATGAATCCCTAAGTAAAGATGTGTATATCGAAGAAGCTTTACATATTTTGGAAGATTTAAAAACCAATAGTATTCGAAGTTCTTCACTCACGATAAAACACTAAACACACTACTTGAATACGCAACAATCCAATTCATTAAGTTCACTTGCGCTCCAAAAATTTAAAAAGAATTTTTGGGGCGTTTTGAGTTTTTGGTTTATCGTGGCATGTGCATTCATTGCTATTTTTGCTTATATACTCGCTCCGGATCATTCTCAAAATGCAAACCAGATGCACTTGTCAATCCATTCGAAACCTCCGGGTTTTTCTACGACAATGCTTACCATTCCTTCAAAGATTCCTACGACCCAATCTTGGTTGAATACTGTATGCTTTGGAACCCTAAATAGGGACACCGAAACGCCCATTTCTAGTTACACCATACAAAATAACACCCTATCCTATATGCCGTATAGTGAAGGCATTACACCCTTAGAAAAAACAATTCCATTAGACCGTTTCAATGCGGATATTGAATCTATAAAAACGAACTACATACAAGATAAAACCTTTATCCTTGGAACAGATAAATATGGACGTGACTTATTAAGCAGAATGCTAATCGGTATCCGAATCTCGTTTTCTATTGGTTTTATTGCGGTATTCATTTCTCTAATTTTAGGAATAACCCTTGGCGCTATTGCAGGCTATTTTGGCGGTAAGATCGATGCTGTTGTGATGTGGCTTATTAACATCACTTGGTCCATCCCTACGCTCCTTCTTGTTATTGCCATTACGCTAGCTTTAGGCAAAGGGTTTTGGCAAGTATTTATTGCGGTAGGATTAACCATGTGGGTAGAAGTAGCACGGGTGGTGCGCGGACAGGTATTAGGCATCAAAGAAATGCAATATGTGACTGCTGCCAAAGCGCTAGGCTTTAACCACTTCAGAATTATCACAAAACATGTGCTTCCCAACAGTTTAGCCCCTGTTATTGTTATTGCTGCTGCCAACTTTGCTGCCGCTATCCTTATCGAAAGTGGATTGAGTTTTCTAGGGATTGGTGCACAACCCCCTACCCCTAGTTGGGGCGCTATGATCAAAGATCACTATTCGTATATCATATTGGGCAAAGCATACCTGGCCATCATTCCTGGATTGGGAATTATGAGTTTAGTCATGGCATTTATGCTGATCGGAAATGCCTTGCGTGATGCCTTGGATGTGAAAGGGTGAGGTTGTTAGTTGTTAGTTGTTAGTTGTTAGTTGTTAGTTGAAGAAATAATGTTTTGAAGGTGTTCCTAGTAATTTTCATACTTTTTTTCCTATATTTTTCAACATAATCATATTGAGGTGCATCGTTTTAAATACTTTTAAACTTCATAACCTGAGTTCGATTATTCCAAAATGCTTGTCATCTCGAGCCTTTCGATAAACTCAAGACAGACTCTGACTAAGGAAAAGGTTCGATACTAAATTCTTATCAGAATTTCACTCAAACTGACGCATTTTGTAATAATCGAACTCACGTTCATATACTATGGCAAAAAATAATTAAGATTCGAAATATACGACAATTATGTTTCTCAATACGCTCCCGTTTCGGGACTGAAACCTCAATACTAAAACAAAAATGAATCGAAAATACATTTACCCTATACTCGTCATTATTGCCAGTGTCATTTTTTATTATGCCGAAGAATATATTGACACCAACTCTCCTGCTTCTGTACCCGAACAGCAAGATACTCGACATCCCGATTCTTTTTACTACTTACCAACCTCTACGACAGACGCTGTAATCACACATCCGCATTACACGCTATCGTATGCCGAAAAGCATGAACAAGCCGAATGGGTAGCTTATGAGCTAAAACGGGAACAAGTCGTAAGAAATGAGTTTAAACGTCCGTATTTTGATATTGACAAAAAAGTACGCACGACTGCGGCAGATTGGCAAAACTATAAAAAATCTGGATATGACAAAGGGCATTTATGCCCTGCTGCGGATCGAGGGTTTTCGTATCAAGCCTTTAAATCTACCTTTTTAACCAGTAACATTTCACCACAAGAGCATCAATTTAATAGTGGAATCTGGAATGATTTGGAACGAAAAACGCGCTACTGGGCAAAAAAATATGATGGGCTATACGTGGTTACCGGCGGTGTCCTTACCCGTGATCTTCCTACTATCGGATATGAACATGTATCGGTGCCCAAATACTTTTACAAAATCCTACTTGATATGACTCCAAGCACTCCAAAGCTTATTGCATTTTTAATTCCACATCGAGATAGCAAAAAACCTTTACGCGATTTTGTAGTCCCTGTGGATGAGATTGAGCAACGTACGGGTATTGATTTCTTTTCGGGATTAGACGATACTTTAGAAACGCGTTTAGAAGCGAGTACAAACACTCATAACTGGACATTTTAAGCTAAGGTTCAAAATTAAACTAGAAATGTCACATTGTCCTTGCTCCAAGGACGTTTATTTTTCCTATGGTGTAAACCCTACTCCATCCCATGTACAATTTTGGTAGGTTACATCAATTGGGTATGTTGCACCACTACCACGTTTCTGAGCGAAATTATCTATATTTCTTAGTGTACAATTAATCAATGTCGTATTACTATTCATCCTACTTTGTTCAAATACATATCTAGCCGTATCAAAATTACAATTCATAAACGTGTTGTTATCAGCACTACTCGTAGCGGTAGTGTCAAAATGAAAAAATGAAAATGCAATGACGGTGTACGCATTTCGTACCGTAATACGATCAAAAACATTATCATCACTGGCATCATTTGCGTCTCCAGGAGCGCCATCTACCCAATCTCTAAAAAATATAGAGCAATTGGTCATTTCAATATTTTCAAAGCGATTATGATGTGATCCATTGGCTAATGTTAATCCGCCTTGCGCATCTGTGTTAAATGAAGCTCCTTCATTAAGAATCGTACCATTTTTAGCTAGGTTATTACTTATTTTAGGAAATTGTAATTCTAAATTCGTATTTATAATTTCAAAACCATCGATAACATTTCCTGTAACGTCTCCATCTCCTTTTAATACAATACCATGGCCGTTATGCTCTAAATCTCCCACCCGATGTACTGTGGTATTTGTAAAAGAAGAATTGGTTGTTCCTTTGGTAAGTAAAAAATAATAATCCATAGGGTTCACGGTATTATCGGCATACACAGCATTGTTCTTCGCTATCATACGATCTCCATTCAAAAAAGTGATGCCTTGTGCACCACAATTGAGCACAAAAGAATTGTGTAATTCTGAATGGTCTCCAGAGAGCTTAATACCATCTCCTGAATAATTTAAAAACGCATTTGACGTTGCTGTAGGATAAGTATGTGCAGGATTGAAATCACCCATATGGGTTGCCACTATATTTTTAAGAACAGTATATGTACCTGCAGTTCGGATTCCCGTTTCAAAATTAGTGAGTTGAAAATTTTCAAGCGTAATGTAATCTCCTGAAATCAGGATGCCTGTTTCTTGTCCTTCATTATTCACAGGTACTCCTTCTAATAAAGGCATGACACTCGCATCTAAAACATCTCCATAGCTGAACGTACTTCCTTGATTACTCACAATATCACCTGCCGTATTGGTATACCCAATAAACTGAATGGGTGCACTTGCAATTCCCGAACGGTTAATTCTTAAAGGGGTACTTCCGTAATCTCCTGCTTTTACATATACAATATCACCCGCAACTGCTGTTGAGAACGCATGTTCAATAGTCCATGCCGTACCTTCAGAAAGGCCATCATTACCAGCACTACCCGTAGTCGTAACATAATACCCTTCTGCTATAATTGGAGGGTTTTCTGGAGCTGGAGGGTCTTCTGAAGCTGGAGGATCCTCCGGAGTTGAAGGATCCTCTGGAGTTGAAGGATCTTCCTGCACTTCTGAAATTTTAGTCTCTAAAATACTTTCGGTATCACAGGAAGCCAAAACAATACAAAATACAAGCATGCAATTCATCGCATACAAAACGGATTTTACTTGGGGTTGGTTTTTCATAGTACTAATGGGGGTTAAATACAATAGTATACTATACTATTAGTGTTATTTTTAAGATCAAACATGGGTGAAAAAATCATGTTCAACTTGATTAGATATATATATAAAACCACTATGGACTGGGAAACCCATAGTGATTTAAAGCCTGACTAAAGTCAGCAGTAGGTAGTTTTAACTATAAAAATAGCCTTTACTCGTAAATAATTCTTCATACTCTCAAAAAAATGAATTTTATAGCTCCTCTATTGGCTTATATCAAATAACTAGGTTTTAATTTCTGTTATCCATATAAATAACATGAGCGCCCATTGATGGACTGAGTTGGACATAAGAGTCTAATTAATACCATTTTAATTGATCAAATTCAAACATAAAATAGTATAACAAAAAACCGGTTTCATCATAACACACCCTAAGCGATTAGTCCATTAACAATCGCTGCAATTTAATGCACATCTCTTTTTCAATACAACAATTTTAACATTAAAAAATATATAAAAACCTTAAAATCCCTGCTAAATTTTAAAATAAAAAATACATCTAAATACGTTTAAACCATTGTTTTTTAATAAGATCCTCCATAAAAAAACCATAAAAATATCCAAAATAAATGTCAATTTTGAATGTCATAAAATTTTAACATTCTGTTGTTTTTTTAACAAGTAATATTGATTTAACCCGGATTATGCAGTAGAAAATCTATTAATTTGCCTTACTACCACTCATTCACTCGATTAGCATCGAGTTTAATAAAAATAAATAACAATACTGTAAAGCCCCATAGCCCTGAACCTCCATAGCTAAAAAATGGTAAAGGAATCCCTACAGTAGGCAATAATCCAATTACCATCCCTACATTGACTGCAAAATGCACAAATAAAACACCTACTACACTATATCCATATACTCTACTAAATTGAGATTTTTGTCGCTCTGCTAGGATCAATAAGCGGATCAATAGGAATACAAATAATAAAATGACTAAGGTTGATCCTAAGAATCCCCATTCTTCACCTACCGTACTAAAGATATAATCGGTATGCTGCTCGGGCACAAACCCTCCTTTGGTTTGTGTCCCTTCTTTCCAACCTTTACCAAACCACCCTCCACTACCGATAGCAATCTGACTTTGGTTTGTATTATATCCAATTCCTTTGGCATCTACAGCTTTACCCAATACAATATCAAAACGATTTCGGTGTCGTTCTTCAAATACATTGGTATAAATATAACTTACAGAATAGCAAAAACCTACAATGACTGCTAAGGTTGCTATATACATAAGATAATTCGGTTTTTGTCGTTGTGTAGCAGTTCCTTTGCTTAATAATCCAATAAAAAAACCTATCACTAATGCTAAAATCCCTAAAATAGAATAATTCAAGATAGGAACTAGAATTTCCAGATAAGCAGTTAATGTCTCCACGATTGTTGTCATAGACAACGTATACCTTAGAACGCATAGGGCTAGGATAACGATAATAATCAGTGTATACGTTCTAGATCGTCGTTCGTGATGTAGGTTCATAAACTGCATCATCAAGAATCCTAAGACAAATAATACTGCTCCAATAACCACTAGTAAGGGACCAAACAATAAAGTGGCAACAAACAATATTGCCGCAGAAGCTCCTATAATTAAATAAATAGGTGCTAACCCTTCTCTATACAATGGAAAAAAGAATGCTGCGTATACCAAAGCACTTCCGGGATCGGGCTGTGGCACAATAATTAATGCTGGTAATGCAATAATTAAAAATGCTTTTAGCTGATGATTAACACGTTTAATATTGGTTTGCATATCGCTCAAAAACTTGGCTAAAGCCAAAGCTGTAGCGGCTTTCGCAAACTCTGAGGGCTGAATACTCATAAATCCTAAGTTATACCAAGATGTAGCTCCGGAAATGGTTTTCCCAAACACGAACAACCCTAATAAAGAGACTAAAGAGCCGACAAAAATCACTCCTGCAAAACCTTCATAAAATTTAACTTCTATGGCTTGTGTAACAATAATTAGAAAAATGCTGAGTACAATCCATAATCCTTGCTTACTATATACTTGGGAAAGGTCTGTAATCGAAAACACCTCATCGCTATAAGAGGAAGAATAAATATTACCCCAGCCAAAACCTACTAGCAAAATGAATAGTAGTACGGTAATCCAATCGATTGCTGCGATGCTTGATTTTGCCATTAATGATTAATTGTAAAAGGTTCTTCACTATAGGGTTTAGCATACTCTTCTTCTAGGCTATGCGTAAGTATCCAATCCTCTAGATCTGTTCTTTCGATCTGCTTTTTAAGGTATTTCTCAACCATTAGTGTTGCGATACGCCCCGCATACCGAGAACCCCAGTATCCGTTTTCTACAAAAACAGCCAAAGCTATTTTAGGATTGTCTTTGGGAGCAAAGGCTACAAACACCGAGTGATCTGTTAATTGCATACGCTTGCCCTTGATCCGCACATAGTTTTCTGCCGTACCTGTTTTACCACAAATATCAATATCTTTTGATTGTAGTGAACGTGCAGTTCCCATAGTAAACACTTGATGCATCCCTTCAATAACTGGAGCAAAATGTTTTGTATCTATAGTTGTATATTTTCGTTTAGTATAGTTTTCTTCTTCTATCGGATTTCCATCTACAGCCTTAATGATATGGGGGGTATGGTAATAGCCTTTGTTTCCTATCGCCGCAGTAAAATTTGCCATCTGTATCGGGGTTGTTAACACCTCTCCTTGACCAATAGCATTAGATAAGGTTGCTGTGGCATACCATTTATATTTTGGATACTCATAACGTCTATTATATTCTTTTGATCCAGGAATTTTACCCGGTCGGCCTGCAGAAAGGTCATTTCCTAAATATTTACCCATCCCAAAACTCTGTACATGCTTTTTCCATCTGTCGATCCCTTCTTGAGGGGTATCATATTTTTCTATAATCCTACGATAGACATTGGCAAAATACGCATTACAAGAATTCGAAATCCCTGGAATCATGTTTAAAGGTCCTGCATGTGAATGACAACCGAGTTTACTAGAACGTCCATATCGATACCCCATATTACACGAAAAACGATCTTCGAGTGTCACTACCCCTTCTTGCAAAGCAATCAACGCATTAATGGTTTTAAATGGAGATCCAGGCGGATACTCCCCTTTTACTCCACGATCAAACAAAGGTTTTGCAATCGTATCGTAATATAACTTGGTAAAGTTAGGAGAACGCTTACGCCCTACTAGCAATTCAGGTTTATAGCTTGGCGCAGTCACTAATGCTAAAATCTCTCCACTAGCAGGTTCTAGTGCTACAATACCTCCACGCTTATTTTGCATCAATAATTCTCCATACGCCTGCAATTCTCCATCCAATGTAATGGTTAAATCTTGACCGTTTACCGGTAGCGTATCAAAAATGCCTTCTTTATAAGGCCCTATATCTCTATTAAAACGGTCTTTCTGAATATACTTTACTCCTTTTATCCCTCGCAATTGTTTCTCATATTGCTTTTCTACACCATCAATTCCAATCAAATCTCCAGACTGGTAATAGTTATTTTTTTGAATCAAAGCATCATTCACCTCTCCGATATACCCTAAAACATTTGCGGCATTATGGGTATGATAATCTCGAAGAGATCGTTGCTGAATATAAAAGCCGCTAAACTTTCGCATTTTTTCTTGTAGATAGGCATATTCATCTT
Organism: uncultured Aquimarina sp.; assembly: GCA_937951135.1. Taxonomy (GTDB): domain Bacteria; phylum Bacteroidota; class Bacteroidia; order Flavobacteriales; family Flavobacteriaceae; genus Aquimarina. The sequence continues at coordinate 11,087 of CALFCI010000145.1, forward strand.
TAGTCAACTGCGGAATCACAACAGAAGGTATTCGAGGTGAATATACTCTTGCCTTTTTAAGCTGTTTTATCAATTTCTCCTTAGTAATGTTTAATACTGAACAAAACTCTAAGGTGTCAAAAGATTTCAATTCTCTAGGAATTACCATCACGTCATAAGACGGTTGATTGGAAACTAATAGTTTTCCGTTACGGTCATAAATTGCGCCACGCTGCGGATAATCGTATAGTATTTTAATCGCATTGTCTTCAGAAAGTGCGGCATAGGAAGTATTGTATATCTGTAAATAGAATAGCCTGGAAATGAACACCACCCCAGTCACTATAATTACTAAATACAACAATAATTTTCTCATGAATCATTCCTTCTAAACAACACTAAAATCAGCATTGTAATCAGCATAGTAAAGATACTAGAAAATAACGTTTTTTTAAGAAATAATAGCGCATGAGTCACACTAAATATTTCTAACGCAAATAAAAGGATGTGATGAGCAACCACCATAATGGTTACATACACCAAACGCTCTCCAAATCCAGTATTACCCAGTTTCACCGTTTGAAACTCATAACTAAGACCAAATGCAGATCGCAACGCTAAAGGCCGTATATATGCTGCTGTTATACATGCCGCAGCATGTATTCCTCCAGAATCACCAAAAACATCTATAGTAAGCCCTAACGCAAAACTAATCACCAAGAACAAGCTTCTATTGATATTAATCGGTGCCAATAAAATAAAGATAATATAGATATACGGATTTAGATATCCTAAAAAGTTAATATCATTGAGTATTAATACCTGAGCGAGTATGAGGACAATAAACCTACCGATTTGAATGAGGATACCATTGTTCATTATTTCGTTGGGTTTTCTAATTCCTGAATCTCTACAACGTTATTACTTCGTATCACATATACAAATCCTATATCTGTCATATCATTAAACAACTTCACATCAATTAAATAATAATTCTGACTTGCATCCAATTCGTAATGTGTAATCATGCCAATAGGGATTCCTTTAGGAAAAATAGAAGACCGCCCATTGGTAATAATAGTATCCCCTTCTTTAATAAGGGCTTGTCGTGGAACAGTTTCTAGCTGTACGATATTTGGATTTTTACCATTCCAAACTAAAGAACCATATTGGTTGGAGTTTTTAAGTCCCGCATTAATTTTAGAGTTACCATTCAATATTGAAATTACGCGACTATACTGCTCTGAAGTATTTTCAATAATCCCCATAATTCCTTGATCTGTAATGACCCCCATATCGGGCAGCATTCCATGTTTTGATCCTTTATTGATCAAAATATAATTATCTACTTTACTATATTCGTTTTTGTACACTCTGGCCTTGGTAAAATGATACGGTTTCTCAAAACTAGTAGTATCAATATACGAAACGGACAACGTATCTACTGCATATTGACTCAATTGATTACGCAGGTATTCATTCTCGCTTACCAACCGTTCATTTTCTGATTGCAGTCCAAAGTAATCTGTAATTGAAGACTTCCATCCATATATTCCACCGGTTAAAAAATTGGCAGAACTAATGAATTTACTTTTGTGATACGAATGCGATTGTATGGTAAAAACTAGAGACACAAAGAACAGTAATATAAACAGCAGGAATGTTTTATTCCGAATTAAAAAATTAATAATCTGTTGCATGAATTATCTACTGATGGTCGCTACTAAATTAATGGTTTTATGGCTCAATTAAGAGTATTCTATTCGACAAACGTTACTTTAAGTGTTAAAGTATGTTTTAGTTGTTTTTTATAATAGCACTCTAATGTGAACCCTACAACCTCACAGGCTTTTAAAACGTGTGAGGTCAGTCTTATAGGGTTGTATTACTTAATCAATACACTTTTGTATCGATTCAAATTTTTAAGGGTAATTCCTGTACCTCGCACTACTGCCCTAAGAGGATCTTCAGCAATATACACTGGTAAATCTGTTTTTTGAGACAATCGTTTATCCAAACCTCTTAACATAGACCCTCCACCGGCAAGATAAATTCCTGTATTGTAAATATCCGCAGCCAATTCTGGTGGCGTTTGTGATAAGGTCTCCATTACTGCATCTTCAATACGCAAAATAGATTTATCCAATGCTTTGGCAATCTCTCTAAACGAAATTTGTACTTGCTTAGGTTTTCCTGTCAACAAATCTCTTCCTTGTACATTCATCTCCTCTGGTGGCACTTCTAAATCTTCAGTTGCTGCACCAATTTGAATTTTTATTTTTTCTGCAGTACGCTCTCCTACATATAAATTATGCTGTGTCCGCATGTAATAAATGATATCATTGGTAAATACATCTCCTGCAATCTTTACCGATTTATCACATACAATACCTCCCAAGGCGATCACTGCAATCTCTGTAGTTCCTCCACCGATATCAACAATCATATTTCCTTTAGGCTGCATAATATCTACACCAATCCCAATTGCTGCTGCCATTGGCTCATGGATTAGGTATACCTCTTTTCCGTTTACACGCTCTGCACTTTCTTTTACGGCTCGCATCTCTACTTCAGTAATTCCAGAAGGAATACAGATCACCATACGCAACGCTGGTGTGAACAATCTCTTTTTTAATGCAGGAATATCTCTAATGAACATACTGATCATTTTTTCACTAGCATCAAAATCGGCAATTACTCCATCTTTAAGTGGGCGTATGGTTTTAATATTCTCATGAGTTTTTCCTTGCATCATTGCGGCTTCTTTACCCGCAGCTATAATTTTTCCAGTCATGATGTTTCGAGCCACAATCGATGGGCTGTCCACAACTACCTTATCATTATGTATTACTAGGGTATTTGCGGTACCCAAATCTATAGCAATTTCTTCTGTAAAGAAGTCAAAAAATCCCATACAACAATATTAAAAGTGGTTAGCGTTGAGTAAATGTACTAAAATTAATGTTTAAAATGACGTGTTCCTGTCATTACCATTGCAATTCCGTGCGCATTACAATAATCAACACTTAATTGATCCTTGATCGACCCTCCAGGTTGAATCACTGCTTTGATCCCAGCATTATCTGCTAACGCTACACAATCTGGAAATGGGAAGAAGGCATCACTCGCCATTACTGCACCATTAAGGTCAAATTTAAACGCAGTTGCTTTTTCTATAGCATGCGTTAATGCGTCTACTCTAGAGGTTTGTCCTGTGCCACTAGCCAATAATTGTTTTCCTTTGGCAAATACGATAGTATTAGATTTTGTGTGCTTACAAATTTTTGAAGCGAATAATAAATCTTCTATTTGATCCGCAGATGGACTGGTTTCTGTCGCTGTAGTTAAATCCAAAGCACTGTCTGTTTTCGAATTTTTATCTTGTAACAACACTCCATTTAAACACGTTCTAACTTGTGTTTCTGGCAATGTAATTTCTTTTTGAATCAATAAAATTCTGTTTTTCTTTCCTTTTAATATCGCTAGTGCTGCTGCATCAAAACCTGGTGCAATCACTACTTCACAAAACAACGTATGGATTTTTTCGGCAGTAGCTACATCAATACTAGTGTTACTAATCAACACTCCGCCAAATGCAGAAATAGGATCTCCCGCTAATGCATCTGTATAGGCTTGCTCCAAAGTACTACGCTGTGCTAATCCACATGCATTATTATGCTTTAAAATGGCAAAGGTTGGTATTTCTCCAGCAAACTCATTCATCAGATTCACCGCGGCATCTACATCCAATAGATTATTATAAGACAACTCTTTTCCATGTAATTTATCAAAAATAGCATCAAAGTCACCAAAGAAATATCCTTTTTGGTGTGGATTCTCTCCATAACGCAATACATCTCCTTTTAGTTCACTAATCTTTAATGAAGGAATCTCTTGTTCTCTATTGAAATAATTAAAAATAGCACTGTCATAATGCGAAGAGACATTAAATGCTTTTGCCGCAAAACGCTTACGATCTGCTTGTGTAATCGCACCATTGCCTTCATTCAATACCGATAAAAATTCAGCATAATCATCTACTGAAGACACACAGGTAACATCTGCAAAGTTTTTTGCAGCAGCTCTAATTAATGAAATTCCACCAATATCTATTTTTTCAATAATATCTTGTTCCGCTGCTCCAGAAGCTACGGTTTTTTCAAAAGGATAAAGATCTACAATCACAATATCAATCTGAGGAATTTCGTATTCCGCTAACTCCGCTACATCACTATCGTTGTTTTGACGATTCAAAATCCCTCCAAAAACCTTAGGGTGTAGTGTTTTTACACGACCTCCTAAAATGGACGGATATGAAGTTACGTCTTCCACAGGAATTACTTCAACCCCTAAATCTTTAATAAATTTTTCTGTCCCTCCAGTAGAATATATGGTTACATTTAATGCATCCAATTTTTGTACTATTGGTGCTAATCCTTCTTTACTAAATACAGAAATCAATGCAGATTTTGCAGTTTTTGTAGTGCTCATGTGTACGTTATGTTTATAAACGTGCAAAAATAATAATTTAATGAACGAATTCCGAGTTTTTCATGAAGATAAGTTGTAACAAAATTAAACCTAAAACGTCTTATATTTGCTGGAACATCGAAACCTTATAGCTAGCCTCTCAAAAAACAAACTATGTTACTCTATCTTAGGATACTTAAAGAAAGTTTTAGCTTTGCGGTGAATGCACTGACCAACAATAAGCTCAGAACCTTTCTTTCGCTATTAGGTGTAACGATTGGCATCTTTTCCATCATTGGTGTTTTGGCTGCCGTAGACTCCTTAGAAAAAGAAATTAAAGGCTCGATTAGCTCTTTAGACAATAGTACGATGTACATTATGCGCTTTTCTTTTGGCCCCACAGAAATTCCAGAGTGGAAAAGAGAACAATTTCCAGATGTTACGTATGATGAATACCAACACATCTCTAGAACTGTTCCAAATCTTGAAGCTGTTAGTTTCATCCTCAATGTAGGACAAGAAACCCTTAGTTATCAAGATCAAAGTATAGACAATGTAAACATTGCTCCCGTCACCAATGAATATTACGACATCGAAGCTTTACAAATTGTAAACGGTCGTTTTTATAATGAACAAGAGTCTATTACAGGCGCTCCAGTTATTGTAATTGGAGACGAGATTGCCAATAGCTTATTTAATGGTTCCGATCCAATTGGCAAAAAAATACGCCTGTATGGTCAAAAATTTACCGTGATTGGAGTATTACAAAAAGAAGGAAGCGGATTATTTGGAGAATCCAAAGACACTACTGTAATTATCCCAGTAAACTTAGTGCGTCGCATTTATGGCTCGAACAACAAATTAAGCTTCCCAGGAATCGTTTTAAAACCAAAACCTAGTGCTGATCTCGACGAATTTACTGAAGTGTTAATTCAGAAACTGAGAGCATTTAGAGGACTAAAACCTATTGATGACAATAATTTTTTTGTAAACCAACTACAAGGGTTTACAAATTTCATTGATAATATTACAAAACAAATGAATATCATAGGACTACTAATTAGCGGATTTTCATTACTCGTTGGTGGATTTGGCATTGCGAATATTATGTTTGTGAGTGTAAAAGAACGTACTAACCTTATTGGAATACAAAAAGCATTAGGGGCAAAAAACAAATTCATCTTATTTCAATTCTTATTTGAAGCCATCATTCTTTCCTTAGTAGGTGGACTCATAGGACTATTTCTAGTTTGGGTTATTTCTGTAATTGCTTCTCATTTTACGGGTGACTTTGAGTTTATACTCTCGCCTTGGAATATATTTTTAGGCACCCTCATTTCATCAGTAATCGGACTGGTCTCTGGCATCGTTCCAGCAATAGCAGCATCCCGATTAGACCCTGTAGAAGCGATCAGAACGGGGATATGATTCTTTATTAGAGTAAGACCGCTTCGCTATTAGAGACTAGATTTGAGACCAGTACCAGGAAACAAGAAGAAATGATAGTTATTGAAAAAAAATAGCCCAAACTAGAAATAGAACCTAGACCGTTTCACTATTAAGAATCTAGATCACTAAACATAATTCTGGAAATACTGAACTGAAACCACCAACTAACAACCGACAACTGACAACCAACAATCAAAATCAAAATATATTACCCATAGAAATCCCATGTTTTTGCTTATTTTTGTAGAAATAGATTACCCAAATCATATATGCTAAAGCAACAACTAAATTTTAAACTTTCTCAAAAATTATCTCCACAACAAATCCAGTTGATGAAGTTAATCCAATTGCCTACACAAGCTTTTGAACAACGAATGCAACAGGAATTGGAAGAAAACCCCGCACTCGACAATGGCAAAGAAAGTGCTGCTGATGATGACAACTTTAGCAATGAAGATGCTGATGAATACAATTCAGATTCCGAATCTATTGAGACTGACATTAATATTGATGAATACTTAAGTGATGATGAGATCCCTAGCTATCGCTTAAGCGCAAATAACTATAGTGCAGATGATGATGAAAAAAGCATCCCTTATGCTTCTGGAACCTCTTTTCACCAACACTTAACACAGCAACTGAACACCTACCGACTAGATCCTGAATCCCGAGAAATCGCAGAATTCTTAGTAGGCAGTATTGATGAAAGTGGTTACATTCGTAGAGCTATTCCTGACATTTTAGATGATCTTGCTTTTACACAAAACGTGTATACTACAGAAGAAAAGATAGAAGAAGTGCTCGCTGTCGTTCAGCAATTAGATCCCCCAGGTATTGCTGCTCGGAATTTACAAGAGTGCTTATGGATTCAATTGGATCGAAAAGAAACTACGATTCCTATAAAATTAGCGTACAATATTGTTAAAAAATCATTTGATCATTTTAGCAAGAAACACTACGACAAACTGATTACAAAATTTGAAGTTACCGAAGCGCAACTTAAAGAGGCTATTCTTGAAATTGAACATCTGAATCCAAAACCAGGTGGAGCGTATGCTGGAAACACTAAAATTATAGAACATGTCGTTCCTGATTTTACGATTAAAATTATAGACGGAGAATTGGAGCTCACACTGAATGGAAGAAATGCACCAGAATTGCATGTTTCTAGAGAGTATAACACCATGCTTCAAACCTATAAGGTAAGTAAAGAAAAATCAAAGGCGCAGAAAGATGCCGTGCTATTTATTAAACAAAAACTAGATGCAGCAAAATGGTTTATTGAAGCGGTAAGGCAGCGAGAACAAACTTTGTTTGTGACCATGAGTACTATTATGTACTATCAAAAAGACTATTTCTTAAGTGGTGATGAACGCACCTTAAAACCTATGATTCTTAAGGATATCGCCGACGAAATCCAGATGGATGTAAGTACCGTTTCTAGGGTCGCCAATAGCAAATATGTAGACACTCCCTATGGCACAAAACTGATTAAAGAATTTTTCTCGGAGTCGATGACAAATGATCAAGGAGAGGAAGTATCGACTAGGGAGATTAAAAAAATATTGGAAATCACTATTGGGGAAGAAGACAAGAAAAAACCATTAACTGATGAAAAGCTAGCGCTAGTTTTAAAAGAAAAAGGCTATCCTATCGCTAGAAGAACTGTTGCTAAATATAGAGAGCAATTAGATTTTCCTGTAGCGAGATTACGAAAAAAAATATAAAAACCAGCTTAAAAAGAATTCCTAGAGCCTATGGCTGCTCCTAAGTATTGTAACTAAGCAGATGACAATAAAATTGCAAGTATTTGATTTTCAGATATCTAAATAAATTTTAAAAAGAAAAAGAATAATTGCCTATTTTTTTAGTCTTGGCTCTTGTATCTTGATTCTTAAAATAGCACAAAAGATTATCTACTCTGAAAAAGTTTCTTAATTAGTGCTTTTTAGGTATTTACTAATTTTTGTCATGTTAGTATTGCAAATAAAAACATAAACAGGTGGTAAAAAGCACAGACAGAAACCATAGATCAATACTATGACTTTTCAGACACCCTGTATTAATGAAATTACTAATGAATTTTTTTCTTAAAAGTATTTCTTACGTTTTTCATCCCATTTTGATGCCTTTACTAGGTGCATTGCTCTACTTTGCCTATGCCCCTCGCTTTATTCCTGAAGACATTATAATGGTTAAAGTTTTTGGATTGATCGTAATTACGGTACTTATCCCTATAGTACTTTTCTTTTTTCTTAAAAACTTACGCATCATTACCTCCATAGAATTAGCGGAGGTAGAACAGCGAAAAATACCTTTATTACTCCTATCCATCTTATTACTGATTGTCATTAAAATGATCATTGAACCACAATATTACCCAGAATTGTATTTTTTCTTTTTAGGGGTTTTGTTTTCTACATTGAGTGCTACATTTATGGTTTTGTTTCGAATTAAGGCAAGTATTCATATGATTGGCATTTCAGGAGTTACCATGTTTATTATTGCTTTAAGCATCCATTTCGGAATCAACCTCACCCTGATTATCGCCATAGCGCTGGTCTGTAATGGTGTATTAGCAACATCGCGACTACACTGCAAAGCACATAATAATATGGAGCTCATTTTAGGATTTCTAATTGGCATCCTACCTCAGATTATTTTGATTAATTATTGGTTATAACCACATAATGTTGCATACTGGTCGTAAAGACAAAAAGACGTCCGCTAATAGCCTTTCCTAAGTTTGTCGAAGGGTTAAGAAAAAGGAGACAAAGAACTCCTTAACTTAATGACATTGATCCATAGGTAGATGAAGATATAGGAGAAATAAACCTGTGTTTTTAGTGTATCTTATATCCGAAATGGTATAACAACGATAGTGTTAATAAGTCTTGTCTTGGCTCTTGATTCCTGTAGCGAAGCGATCTAGACTCTTTTAAACAACCCTATCACAAAATATAAAACTGTAAGCCAATTTTACAGATATTTAGCCCTACAGGATCTCCTCCGATAGTTGCATTATCATCAAATAAGGAATTAAGGCTATAGTAAAAATGAAAGTTCACCGTGTTCCACCCAAAAGTAAATGTAGTGCCAATACGAAATCGATTCAATTCATCAATTTTAGTTTGTCGTACTTGATTATCATCTTGCTTAAAATTGGCATTAAAATAATGCATATACCCAAATTTAAGACCCGTATATAATCTGTAGAATTTATGTGTTTCTGGAGTTGAAGTTCTCCATCGAAATTCTAAGGGAACCTCTATCGCATGTGTAGCAAATCGATTGGTATTAAAACCAATACCCTCCAAACTTTCAAAAATAGTTTTCTCTTCTGGTGTATCTTCTTCACCTATAAATAAGTTTTGCCCATAGGTATTAATAGAATATCCTAAACCTAAACCAATCGCTATATTCCGTTTTTTATTTACAGGCATATCTCGGATAAATCCGAAATGCAAACCTCCTGAAAATCCAGATTGACTAATCTTATCTGGCCTATTAAATAGTAGATTAAACGTGACTCCTACATAAAATTGATCTTCTCGATACAAGGAGTCTACAGCAATCGTATCGGTTACTACTGCTGGGGATTCTTGAGCCATAGAAATCCCGAAATAACAAAGACTAATTCCTAAAAAAAACCACTTCATATCGAATCATACTTAGTATAGGCACTAAAGTACTGGTATTTCTTTAGAAATTAGAATTTTACTTTGAAAATAGTTGTGGTGAACACATAGCCGCAACACAACTTTAACATTAATGATCTAATACCATTTCTTACTTTCAATTCTCTAAAGCACTCCCCTTTCGAGTAGTATAATTAACCTTTAAAGCATTTACAGCCCGCAGCTCTTTCTTAATATCATCAATCAGTCCCATATGCACTTCTTTATCAACTTTTAATGCTGTAGTCATAAACGGAATCAAAGCCTCTCTAGTAGCTTCCCGTTCTGCTAAAACAAATGCCTTCACATCACTTACTGTGGCAAACTTATCATTCAATTGTATTCTAGGTGTATCTCCCATATTTTTCTGATACCTAGAACTTGGTTTTCCTGCGTAGATATACATGATTAAATCTTTTTGATCTAATTTTTCTACCTGATCTGCTATAGGCAACTCATTATGAATTAATAGCGAATTTTGACGCATAACCGTAGCGACCATAAAAAAGAATAATAACATGAATACAATATCAGGTAATGATGCTGTTGAAATTGCAGGTAATGCAAGACTATTTTTATTTTTAAATTTAGACATAGTTGTGTTTTTAAGAAATTAGTTTTATAAGATTACTGTGTTACAGCCTCAGTAAGTTTCTCTGGATACATGGACTGCACGTTCAAAATCTTAGCCTTCAGTTTTGTGTGATCTCCGCTATAGCTACCATCCTTATATTGACGTTTCATTTCTTGAAAAGAGATTCCGTATAATCGTTTTGACTCTCGATCACGTAAGGTTGTGTACGCAGCAATCAATTCATTCTGAACAGCTACGTAAGTTGCATAGTTTGTTTCTCTACTATTGCGCAAGGCGATAATCGCTTGTTCTGGATGATCCGAAGATGTGGTCTTCTTTTCCCCTTTACAATAGGCACATGTCTTATTATCTGCCCCACTTCCATTATCTAAAAAAGTAATGGCTGCCTCCCTTAGCTCACTCAATTGCATGGGAGCTTTTTCAACTAGTAATTCATTCAATCCATTCAACTCTACCCTAAAAAGATTTCGTTCTCTAATCTTTGGTGGATCTATTGTAGGCGTATCTACTACTTGAGGCAATTTCCTGCTAATTCCATGATCGGTTACAATGGTGGTGGTAACCAAAAAAAAGATGAGTAATAAAAAAGCGATGTCCGCCATAGATCCGGCATTAACTTCTGGTGATGATCTTCTCATAATAATATGTATTTAATGAATAATTAGTTACATAAACAGTGTGCTTAGCATTAAAAATTAATGCTAAGCATAGCCTTAGAAGAAAAGTATAACTACGCTCTCAAAAGCCTTCTTTTTTGGTGGTTGAGGGCTTTGATTAAGAAATGACAGTACTCGTATCATGAACTCAAACACTATTTGAATTATGATACAAAAACTATTAATCAATTAATATGCCGAAAAACAGAAAGAGGTTATTGTAGTGCTTTAAAAATTTATATGTGACAGCATTATGCCGATTCCTAGATGAGATTACAGAAACACGAAATGGAATTATCTTAATTTCAGACAAAGAAGATATATAGAGAGAGCTTTAGCTATTGATCAATTTTGTAATGCGTTATGAAACTTCACTACCGTTAACTTTGGCGCTACTTTTATTGCGAAAACCCTTGAATCGGGATCGCAGACAGAAAACTACAGTGTACAATTAATTTCATCATAAACATATATTTTAAAATGTTGTTACAAAACTCCTTTTGAATCTATAACATATACAATGAAAGCAATTATTTGATTGCAACGATACGCTAACTATTCTTTAAAGGCAGCCACAAAAGACTGTTCATAGGCTTTCCATGCCGCCGCGGTAGTTAGTTTTTTATAATCGTTTTTCACGATCATTTTTAAGTATAATTCTAATTGCTGAGGAGTTTTATATCCAGGTACTGGCGCAATGACTTTAGACTCCTCATCAAAAAACACCATACTTGGGTATGCATTTATTTTTAAGGCATTTGCGAAAAAATGTTGACTATTTCTACCTTTTCGTTCTGGATTATAATTGGGATTGGTATACGTAAAATCATTGTAGTGAATCTCTTCTGTACCTTCCGCATTAAACTTCACTGCATAATAATTGGCATTTACATACGTAACAACATCTTCATTGTGAAAGGTTTTTTTATCCAACAACTTACAAGGGCCACACCAATCGGTATATACATCCATAAATATTTTTTTTGGAGTTGTTTTTTGGGCTTCTAACGCTTCATTCATCGTCATCCAATTGATCTCTTGGGCATTCATCACACCTACAAATAACAAACAGATATATAGTATATTTTTCATCATAGCATTTTTTGTTCTTATATAGTCGGAAACAAAAACTGTTCCTTAAATTTAGTTCCTAGCTTTTAGCCTTTAGCGCTTAACTTTTTTGTCATTACCATCCATTGGGCATCAGCTCCCTTATTTCTTAATTTTAATTCAGTAAATTCTTCTGAAAAAACGTCAAACAGACAACCGTTTTATACTAACTAATTACTAGTAAGCGATATTGCATTCTCCATTTTTTCAAACCAAAACAAATCTTCTTCTGGTTTAAACGAGAATCTAGTCAGCATACCCGTTACTAACATAATCCAAGATATAATATGAATTCCTTTCATTTTTCGAAAACTAAATGAGAACTTTTCTTCTTCTGATATTAAGGTTCCTTGTTCATTTTTATCGAGCCTAATTATCGTTTTGTTTTTGATACCCGCTTGATGCCGTAGCGTCACAAAACTAGTATACGGAATTGAGCTTGTAATTTCGCATTTAACGTTATCACCAGCACAGTCTTCTCCTGTATGTATTTCCAACCAATACTGATCTTTTTCTAACTTAAAACCCTCTTCAATCTCATTATAAAAACAAGGTTCTTTCGTGAAATCCACAATATGCTTAGGATGTGTTAAAAACTCCCATACTTGCACTGGCTCGTATTGACTCTGGAAATAAACTATTGTTGATGTATATTTTCTTTTATTTTTCATTTTAAAAATTGTTCTCTGCTAGCTAAAAAACGTACATGTCTCCAATCTACTTTACCGTATTCCATGCATTTTCTTCACTAGTATTGGACTTAACATCCACAAAATAAGTCCCGATAGGATTGGAATTATCGTAAAAATCAAAAAGAAAACAGTCATCGAATAGGCTTCTGTAATCGCATCGATATAACTTCCGGTAAGTCCTGCTAAAAAATGGGAAATAAAATTAGCAATAAACCAAACCCCAAACATCAAACCTACTAATTTTGGTGGTGCTAGTTTACTTACATAGGACAATCCTACTGGAGACAAACAGAGTTCTCCTAAGGTAAGAAAAAGATAGGCTAAAATTAACCATAACATGCTTACGGATGCGGTCTTTGCCCCTTGTGGTATGCCAAACGCCCCATAGGATAACACGGCAAAACCAATCCCTAGTAAAATCAATCCTATCGCAAACTTTATAGGGCCAGAAGGGTTGAGTTTACTTTTCCATAATTTAGAAAATAAGGGAGCTAATGCGATAATAAAAAAGGAATTTAAGATCCCAAACCAGGAAGCACCCACTTCTACTTCATTATCTTTAATTTCGGTAACCATCGCCTGTACAGATCCTTTTTTAGGACTAGTGCTATATGAAATTTTTTGATTCATCTTTAAAAAGACCTCCTGCCCTACTGTAAATGTGGTATCAGGAGCAACAAATAACTGTTCTCTTATTTCAACACCCTTTCCATTTGTTGTTTTAACCTCAGCATAGGTATCTGTACTCCAAAAAACACCTTTCAGTTTCTTTTGAGTTATTTTTGCAACTTTACCTCTAAAATAGTACCCTAATTCTTCACCTTCAGTATCCCAAAGTATATTTTTACGCACCGTATTTTGTCGATTGATGCTATCTAAAGGATTATAGAACTCATAAGCCTTGTTGATGGTAATCGGCACTTCCTCTTTAAGCTGATACACTTCACTAGACCGAACTTCTGTTGTATCTTGCACTCCATTAACATCTGCATAGGAAACAGCATAGGAGACCGTTTTAAAATCATTTTGTATCAACCAAATACCAATTGCCCAAATTAATACAAAACTAATTCCCAAAAATAGATTGGATAATGGGTATTTAGAAAATATTTGCTTGAATAAGTACCCTAAAACTATAGTCACAATAACCAATGGTATAATGATTAAAATGGTATTAATCACCTTAAATGCAGTAGCTGCACCGCCTTCTAAAACACGATTGGTATAATCTTTTGCAAAGATCGTCATTGACCCTCCAGCTTGCTCAAAAGCCCACCAAAAAAAAATCGTGAAAAATGCAAATACACCGATCACAATAATCCGATCTCGGACTACTTTAGAATCTTGTGTCTCTTCTATAACATCCTCGATAGCCTCTAGAGTTGACTCCCCAGTTTCTTTCGCTTCTATTGCTTTTTTGGGAGACAATCCAATGGTTCCAAAAATTCCTTGTGCCAACCAAAACTGCAACATCCCAAAAAACATAAATATTCCAGCCAATCCAAAGCCCCAATGCCATCCTACTTTCTCGCCTACATACCCACACAATAAAATACCTAAAAATGCACCTGCATTAATACCCATATAAAAAATGGTATATGCTCCATCTCGATCATTAGAATTCGGTGTATACAGATTCCCTACAATTGAGGATATATTGGGTTTAAACAAGCCATTCCCCAAAATCAATAATAGCAAACCTGCATAAAAAAATGGGGTACCAGTGCCTTCTAATGCCATAGCGGCATGTCCCAAGGTCATTAATAACGCACCAATGACCACAGCATTGCGATATCCAATAAGTTTATCTGCGATAATCCCACCTAATAGAGGGGTTAGATACACCAACGAAGTATACCATCCATATAATAACAACGCCTTATCGCGTTCCCAACCCCAACCCTCATCAAGTAATGAAGAGGTTAAAAACAACACCACCAGGGCTCGCATTCCATAATAGGAGAACCGCTCCCACATTTCAGTAAAAAAAAGTACAAAGAGTCCAGAAGGGTGCCCTATGATCGTTCTTTGATTAATTTCAGAGCCTCCGAATTTAAATTCCATAATTTAGGTTTATGTGAGTATATAGCGTGGTAAGTTACAAATTGCTTTTAATAAAGTTTGTCATTTTAGTGTACAAATGCAATCGGGTATACCCGCCATAAATTCCATGGTTTTTATCCGGATAAATTGCCCAATCAAATTGTTTATTCGCATGGATCAAGGCATCT
>CALFCI010000146.1 GCA_937951135.1 uncultured Aquimarina sp.
ATATTCTAATTGTAAAGATTCTTCTAGCACTATTTTTCTAGCCAAATCAATATCTGCATGTAAACCGATTTTGAAATTATTAAAACTCAATACATTACTATCCTCTATCGAATGGTTTAAAATCGATTCTGTACTAATGATAGAATTCGGTATGATTAATCGTTTATTTTCAAAAGTATTAATCACTGTATGCCGAAGTGTAATATCGATAACGATACCCACACGTTCTGTATCCAACTTAATATAATCCCCTATTCGAAAGGGTTTAAAAATTACAATAAATACACCTGCTATTAAATTTGAAATGGCAGCCTGGGCTGCAAAACCGATAATCGCAGCAAGAATTCCTGCTCCAGAAAAGATCAATGTTGCTTTTCTTCGCAAAAAAGGAACGGTTCCAACAACAATTAAGAACGCAACAATGTAAAAAACAAAACGAATTGAGTTTTTAGTAAATCGTAAAGTAGTCAATCGTTCTTCTGAGCGATCTTGTTTTCTAGCTAAAGATAGTTCCAGCACTTTTCTAATGACTAAAGACACCGCCCAACTAATAAAAAAAATGATGCTAACATACAAGATTATTCCTTCTACGCTATCCATAGCAATATAGTATTTAATCCAATCTGTCATAGTGCTTTAACGTATTTTAATCCATAGAATTCCACGAGGCGCTGCATCGGGGCAGTTCATTATACTTATGACCATACTATTTGGTCCATTTTAAAATAATGTGATTTGCTCTCCATCACCATCCAATTCGGTGTCGTCTTTATCTATATTCGAATCTTCTGCATCCACATTTTCTTCATCTATAACTTCTATGGCTTCTGGAATTATAGGTTCTGGCTCTTCATACGGCAAAGGTTCT
The DNA here is from genome assembly GCA_937951135.1 of uncultured Aquimarina sp. GTDB lineage: Bacteria > Bacteroidota > Bacteroidia > Flavobacteriales > Flavobacteriaceae > Aquimarina. The sequence goes on from CALFCI010000146.1 coordinate 869, forward strand.
AATACATTTATTTGTTTTACCTTTTCTGAAGTTAATTGATTTCCTAGCGCCTTTATACCTTTAACTGCTATAAAGTCCTCCATACTAACCTCATCATTAGGCTTTTGATCCTTCCCTCTCAATTTGGAATACACCACCTCTACAAGAGGCCTATAATCCGTAGTAACAATCTCTAAATACGATTTTGGATGTTCTGTAATAAATAATTCTTCACGATCAGGATGTTCTAATAAAAATCGTTTTCCATAATAGCGTTCTTTTTCTCCATCCCAATACATTGCCGAAATTGGTTTTTCAGGAATCCATTTCTCTAACACAATCATATCCGAATTAAAATGTACCGTAACCTCAGGTATGATTGCTTTTGCTATACCCTTTTGGGTGATCACAAGTAAGCGATCCTCTCCTTTAAACTCCCCAAGTAACTCCCCTCTTCCATCTACATTAATGCGCTGTACGGTATCATCAAACCATATTTTTCTAGGTTTCAAAGTTGATACGCCTTGTTCTTTTAATTCAATTTTTTTGATATTATACTTCGTAACAACATTTCCTTTTACACCTCTGCCTTTAATCAAAAGATCTGCAAAATCTAAATCAAATTTTAGTTTTTTAACACTTCCCGCTTGACGTAATAGTATCGTAACTAGTTCTGCTTCTCCATTAGGGTTCGCAGAAAAATAAGTTACTTTAGAATTTTTATTTCCTTGAGTAAGGTCATATTCTTTATCACGAGTCACTCCGGTTACAGGGAATCGTTTTACGTAAGACGCTCCTCCTTTACCGTCTTGATAAATCATATTATATATCGTACGCTTATCCTTCTTTTTAAATACTGCGACATGAATAATATCTTTACCTACAAATGTTTTAGCGTCTACTTTAGTAATCATCATTTTCCCATCTGCCATAAAGCAAATTACATCATCAATATCAGCACAATCACCAATATATTCATCCTTTCGCAACGAAGTTCCCACAAAGCCCTCTACTCGATTCACATATAGTTTTGTATTCCGAATCACCACCTTTGTGGCTTCAATATCATCAAAAATTCTAATCTCTGTTTTACGTTCTTTACCCTTTCCGTAGGTTTCTTTTAAGCGCTTAAAATGGTTGATTGCATATACGATAAGGTTTGCTAAATGATTTTTAACCACATCAATATCTCCTTCTAGCGCTGCTATTTTTTGTAATGCTTTATCAATATCAAACTTAGATATACGCTTGATTCGGATTTCTGTTAATCGTGCAATATCCTCTTCAGTAACGGGGCGTTTCAAATGTTTAATATACGGCTGCAATCCTTTATCAATTGCCGAAATCACACCTTCCCATGTTTCTTCTTCTTCAATATCTCTATAGATACGGTTTTCAATAAAAATGCGCTCTAGCGATGCAAAATGCCACTGTTCTTGCAATTCATGCAATTGGATTTCCAATTCACTCTTTAACAAAGCAACGGTCTTATCTGTAGAACGACGTAGCATCTCTGAGACCCCTACAAAATTAGGCTTATTATCTTCAATCACACAGGCTAATGGCGAGATCGAGACCTCACAATTTGTAAATGCATATAAAGCATCAATCGTCTTATCTGGAGAAATACCTGAAGGTAAATGCACTAGTATTTCTACCTTAGCAGCGGTATTATCTTCAATCTTCTTGACTTTTATTTTGCCTTTTTCATTTGCTTTTAAGATCGAATCTATTAATGAAGTCGTCGTTGTAGAAAACGGAATTTCATTAATTACCAATGTAGTCTTATCCAATTGAGCGATCTTGGCGCGCACTCGTGCTTTCCCTCCTCGAATACCATCATTATAATTACTAAAATCTGCTATACCTGCTGTCGGAAAGTCCGGTAAAATGGTAAACCGTTTTCCTTCTAGATGCTTGATAGATGCTGCTATCAATTCTAAAAAGTTATGTGGTAAAATTTTGGTACTTAATCCTACGGCAATACCTTCTGCTCCCTGTGCCAATAATAATGGAAACTTGATCGGAAGATTAATCGGCTCTTTACGTCGTCCATCATAAGACAATTGCCAATCCGTAATCTTTGGGTTATATACCACATCTAAGGCAAACTTAGACAATCGAGCTTCAATATATCGAGAAGCTGCTGCACGGTCACCGGTAAGAATGTTCCCCCAGTTTCCTTGCATATCGATCATCAGCTCTTTTTGCCCTACCTGTACCATCGCGTCTGCAATACTAGCATCACCATGTGGATGATACTGCATCGTATGCCCTACAATATTGGCTACTTTATTATAACGCCCATCATCCAACTCTTTCATCGAATGTAAGATCCTACGTTGTACAGGTTTCAACCCATCTTCAATAGCAGGTACGGCACGCTCTAGAATCACATAAGATGCGTAATCTAAGAACCATTCTTTATACATTCCCGAAACTTTGGTGATCACCTCTTGAGGCTCATGGTCTCCTGATGTATTTTCGTTCAATTCTTCGTTTTCTTCTGACATATATTCTGAATCTCCTTACTACTGTATAATACGCAATATCTTGCGTATCTGTTTTGTTATACGCAATATCTTGCGTATCTACGGTTTTATATCCTCTTCTATGGTATCTAATTCTACCTTAAGATTATCAATTATAAATTCTTGACGATCTGGTGTATTTTTACCCATGTAAAAAGACAACAACTCTTCAATCGTACTATCTTTATCTAACATTATTGGATCTAACCGTATATCATCTCCAATAAAATGCACAAACTCATCTGGAGAGATCTCTCCAAGCCCTTTAAATCGTGTAATCTCTGGTTTTCCAGACAGCTTCGCAAGTGCATCTCTTCGCTCTTGCTCGGAATAACAATAGATGGTTTCCTTTTTATTTCGTACCCTAAACAATGGGGTTTGTAAGATATACAAATGACCTTCTTTGATTAATTCAGGAAAAAACTGAAGAAAAAATGTAATCAATAATAATCGAATGTGCATTCCATCGACATCGGCATCTGTTGCGATAACAATATTATTATAGCGTAAATCCCCTATAGATTCTTCAATATTTAATGCAGCCTGTAGTAAATTAAATTCTTCATTTTCGTATACAATCTTCTTGCTCATATTATAACAGTTCAGTGGCTTACCACGTAAACTAAATACGGCCTGAGTATTGACATCTCTAGACTTTGTTATTGATCCACTTGCGGAGTCTCCCTCAGTAATAAACAAAGTGCTTTCTAAATTTCGCTCTTTCTTACTATCGGTAAGGTGTACTCGACAATCTCTCAATTTTTTATTATGTAAACTTGCTTTTTTAGCACGCTCTTTCGCTAGTTTCCGGATTCCCGATAAATCTTTACGCTCCCGTTCTGCTTGTAATATTTTGCGTTGCAATTGCTCCGCAGTATCTGTATTTTTATGTAAAAAATTATCAAGTTTCGTTTTAATAAAATCATTGATATGGGTACGCACTGTAGGCAGTTCTCCTCCCATATCTGTAGACCCTAATTTAGTTTTGGTCTGACTTTCAAATACAGGTTCCATTACCTTGATACTAATAGCAGATACAATAGATTTTCGAATATCACTAGCTTCATAGTTTTTACCATAAAACTCTCGTATTGTTTTTACGATAGATTCTCGAAATGCTGCCTGATGCGTTCCCCCTTGTGTAGTATGTTGTCCATTTACAAAAGAATGATACTCTTCGCTATATTGGGTCTTACTATGTGTAATGGCGATTTCGATATCCTCTCCTTTAAGGTGAATGATATCGTATAATCGATCTTCTTCAGGAATACTATCGGACAGTAAATCTTTTAATCCATTTTCTGAAAAATACTTTTCTCCATTAAAGACAATCGTTAACCCTGGATTGAGATACACGTAATTTTTGAGCATTTTTGCAACATACTCTGCTCTATACTTATAGTTTTTAAAAATCGTCTCATCGGGTATAAAAGATACTTTGGTTCCTCTACGACGTGACGTTTCGTCTAAGCTATCCTCATTGATTAAATTTCCTTTCTCAAACTCTGCAGACGCAGACTTATTATCTCGCGTAGATTCTACCTTAAAAAATGAAGACAGTGCATTTACGGCTTTAGTACCTACCCCATTCAATCCTACTGATTTTTTGAAGGCACGAGAATCATACTTTCCACCAGTATTCATTTTAGACACTACATCGACCACTTTTCCTAAAGGAATTCCTCGTCCATAATCCCGTACAATGACTTTAGTCCCCTGTATAGAGATATCGATGGTCTTTCCAGCTCCCATCACATATTCATCAATCGAATTATCGAGTACTTCTTTTAATAAGATATAAATACCATCATCAGCAGAAGATCCATCCCCTAGCTTTCCAATATACATCCCTGGTCGCATACGGATGTGTTCTTTCCAATCGAGGGATCGTATATTATCTTCGGTATACTTGGTTTCTTCACTCATATAGCTATAGGGTAGATATTATGGCTAATATAAGGGATCAACGAAACAATTAAAACCCTGTTGCTACAAAGTAATTAACAAAAATAAATGTAATTTTGTTGATTATTTGAAAATGAGTCACTTACTAAGTTCAATTGGATTAAGAACCTTAAAGATTCAACTCAAATTATACACTAAAGCATAGTGATAAAGCTTGAAATTAGATTGAACCAAATTGCTTCTAAAGTTTAGTGTCCCGATAGTTACAATTCACTTTACAACCCTTACAAAACTGTGTATTTCAATATAACTTCAAGCCATAGTAAATTTTTCACTATAGAGTTAGACTTAAGTATCGTAAAACAAAACTAGTGGTCTAATCTATTTTAAAACCATCTTATACCATTTTATATTTTAATTGAGCAAATTCAAACATAAAATGGTATTATTATTCTTCTAAAAATGGGTATCTATAATCTACAGGAGGCACAAAGGTTTCCTTAATAGTACGCGGAGATACCCAACGAATTAAATTATAAATAGAACCTGCTTTGTCATTAGTTCCAGAACTTCTTGCTCCTCCAAAAGGCTGTTGTCCTACTACCGCTCCACTAGGCTTATCATTGATATAAAAATTACCTGCTGCATTTTGCAACGCTTTTGCTGCCTGTTCGATTACATATCGATCTTTAGCAAAAATCCCACCTGTTAAAGCGTATTTAGAAGTATTTCCAATAATTTCTAACACAGACTCCCAAGCACTATCTTCATAAACGTAAACCGTAAGTACAGGGCCAAAAATTTCTTCTTCCATCGTGGCGTAGTTTGGATCTGTCGTTACAATTACAGTTGGATCAACGAAATAACCTACAGACTTGTCATAGGTACCTCCAATGATAACCTCTGCAGTACTTGATGCTTTTGCTGCTTCAATATACTTCACGATATTGTCAAAAGAAGCTTCATGAATTACTGCATTGATAAAATTAGAAGTATCTCTTGGGCTTCCCGTCTTTAACGTTGCTATTTCTGTTTTTAATTGTGATGCGATAGCATTCCATTGGGATTTTGGAATATATGCTCTAGAAGCAGCCGAACATTTCTGTCCTTGATATTCAAAAGCTCCTCTTAGCAATGCAGTAGCTACCGCAGCACTATCTGCAGAAGTATGTGACCATATAAAATCCTTACCTCCTGTTTCACCAACGATACGTGGATAGTTTTTATAGTTACCTACGTTAGCCCCAATTTGCTGCCATAATTTTTGAAATACATGTGTAGATCCCGTAAAATGTAATCCAGAAAAATCGGTATGTTCTAACACCATATCCGTAATCATAACAGGATCTCCTGTAATCATATTAATCACTCCTGATGGCAATCCTGCTTCATGTAATACTTCCATAATTACCTGTGCCGAATACACTTGATGGTCTGAAGGTTTCCATACACACACATTACCCATTAATACTGGAGCAGCAGGAAGGTTCGCTGCTATTGCAGTAAAATTAAATGGAGTAATCGCATATACAAACCCTTCTAAGGCACGATACTCTAATCGATTCCATACCCCCTCACCTGATATTGGCTGGGTCTCATAGATCTCGGTCATGAACTTCGCATTAAAATTGAAAAAGTCTATCAATTCACAAGCACTATCAATTTCTGCTTGATATACATTCTTAGATTGACCAATCATTGTTGCGGCATTCATCTTATACCGGTAAGGTCCAGCGATTAATGCTGCTGCTTTTAAAAAAATCGCAGCTCGGTCTTGCCAAGAGGTTTGACTCCATTTTTCTCTAGCTTCTAAAGCGGTTTCTATTGCTGATTTCACATGTGTAGCATCTGCTATCGCATACGTCCCCACTTCATGTTGATGATCATGTGGAGGATGAATAGTTCTTTTTTCTTTAGTATGTATTTGCGCTCCATTTATATATAATGGAATAGCTACATGCGCAGCATATAAGGCATCATAGGTGCTTAAAACCAGAGAACGCTCTTCAGAATTTGGAGCGTATGACTTTACTGGCTCGTTTATAGGTGTAGGTACTTTATACATCATAGTTAATGGTGTTCTTTTATTTTTGTTAAAAATAATTCAGCAATCATACAGCGTGCACTTCCACCTCCGTAAGTTTCTATTGTTGGCAATGGATTATGTATAATTGTTGTGTATTTTTCTATTTGTTGTATTTGATTTTCTTCTAAAGATTCATAAGCTTGTGACGACATGATCAAAAAAGAAGTTCCTTCATGATTTCGCAACTGAATCATGTTTCCTGCAAATTGAGATACCTGATCTAAAGATATTACAATTACTTCTTTATTCGTTTTTTGAAATGATGATAATAGTTCATTTTTTTCTACTTCGTCTTTAATACTCTCCATACAAATTACAACAAAGGATACGCCAACACACATCATCACATTGGTATGATAAATAGGAGTGTCATGTTGATCTACTGCACGAAACCAAACTGGAGTAAACTCCATTTTTTTACAGAAATCTCTAAACGTTACTTCATCCGTACGCTCAGATGCACAAGCATAAGCAATCTTATGATAGCGATCTAAAATCATACTACCCGTGCCCTCTAGAAAAATAGATTTAGCTTCTAAATCTTCGTACTTGATATACGATGCTATTTCATACCGTTCACCTATCTCTTCAATTATAGATAATTTACGTTCTGTCCTTCGTTTTACTGCATGCATTGGATAAGTAATCACAACTCCTCCTTCATGAAAACTGACCCAATTATTTGGAAAAATAGCATCTGGTTTAATGACATCATTAGAGTCTTGAATCACTTCTACAGTAATTCCATGCTCCCGAAGTTTTGCAACTAACGACATAAATTCTTCAATAGCCTGTAGTTTAATCCGCTCATTATCCTCTTTTTTGGCCTTGTGCTGAAACGCATTATTCTTAGCCGTCTCTTCATTATAACCAAAATTAGCAGGACGTACCATCATAACAGTATTTGTTATGGTTTTTTCAATTCTAACCTGCTCCTCATTATTTACAAAATTTCTCATTGCTCATTCCGTTAGGATTCAAATCTTAGTATTGTTTTTTCTATAATGGCTAAACATTCATCTAATTGCTCCGTAGTAATCGTTAATGGCGGAGCAAATCTTATTTTATTACCCTGTGTAGGTTTCGCCAATAAACCCTGGTCTCTAAACGCCATACAAATATCCCAAGCAAGACCTGAAGATTCGTCGGTGTCTATTACAATCGCATTCAACAACCCTTTACCGCGTACTCCAGAGATCAAAGGGTGTTTTTCTGCAATAGCGCGCAATCCTTTTCTTAAGTATATGCCTTGTTCCGTAGACTTTTGACATAAATTTTCTTCCAACACAACCTCTAATGCCGCTTGCCCCACGGCACATGCCAAAGGGTTCCCTCCATAAGTAGATCCATGCTCTCCTGGTTGTATGGATAACATTACTTCATCATCTGCCAATACAGCAGATACAGGATATACTCCACCTGAAAGTGCTTTACCTAAAATAACAATATCTGCTTTCTCGGCAGCCGTTTGCGTATTGCATCCTGAATTTGTATGCGCTACATCAGAAGCTAAAAGTCCGCCACAACGTGCTATACCGGTTTGGATTTCGTCTACTACAAAAAGTGTGTTATACTTTGCACAAATTATTTTAGCTTGTTTTAAATATCCCGTATCCGGAACAACAACACCAGCTTCTCCCTGTATTGGTTCTACTATAAAACCGGCAACATTAGGAGTGTGTTGCAAAAATACTTCTAAGGCACTTGCATCATTATAAGGTACTACTGCGATTCCATCCATAAATGGTCCAAATCCTGTTGTACTAGAAGGATCTTGAGAAGCAGAAATAATTGACAATGTTCTTCCGTGAAAATTACCTGAAGCAAATACAATGACTGCTGCATCTTCTGGAGTACCTTTTTTAGTATACGCCCATTTACGACATAGTTTCATTGCTGTCTCTACAGCCTCAGCACCAGAGTTCATCAACAATACTTTATCATAACCAAAAAGCTTTGTTATATACTCTTCAAATGGTCCTAATCTATTATTATAAAAAGCTCTTGACGTTAGTGTTAACTGCTGAGCTTGTTCTTGTAATGCTTTCAATATTTTTGGATGACAATGCCCTTGATTCACTGCTGAATATGCTGAAAGAAAATCAAAATATTGTTTTCCTTCTACATCATATACATACACTCCTTCTCCGCGTTCTAAAACAACAGGTAATGGGTGGTAATTATGTGCTCCATACTTATCTTCTTGTGCAATATAATGGGTAGATGAAATCATAGTATTTAGTATTGTATTCATATTAAAATAATATATTAAATAAACACCTTTAATAATCATGCAACATTAGGCACGAAAATCAAAGGTGTTATTCTATCGAAAAAACGATAAAACTGGGGGGGTAAAACTTGAGTTCGATGTATGAAAATCAAAAATTCAAAAATCCATCTTCAATCTAATCTCTAAAAAACAATTAACTCTTTTTGTACCAATTAAAAAATATCGAACCCAAATTTTATCTTATTTAAAAATTAAAACTTAATCTAGTATAGTAGAATGCTCCATTAGAACCCATTTGAACAGCATCCCAATATCCACCTGATTCTGTATTGAAATCAGTTTGCTCATCTGGATACTCATTAAATACATTATTAGAACCAATCGTTAAATTAAGGTTTTTAGTAATATCATATCCCATTGTGATATCTGTACTAAATTTAGCATCATAATAATCAAGTTCTGTGCCTGAAAAATCTATCAATTCAATCTCACTAAAACGTGTAGTCGTTGCTCCTATATTAAATTTATTAGCACTATAATTTAGATTGAATATAAATTTATTCTCCGGAGCAGATGCTAAGAGAAATTTCTTCTCACGCTCACCAAAAAATGTTTCTTCATCCAATGTACCGTTATTTACATTAATGATATCCATTTGATTTATATTTCCGACTAAGCTAGCGCCAATATTTCCAAAAGAAAAATCTTTTTTCCATCCCAAAACAAGATCTAAACCAATAGTTTCTGTATCCACTCCATTAGTAAAAAACTGAACTGCATCTATAGCACTGCCAGCTGGTCCGTCAAATTGCCCTGTAAGTATGATTCGATCGTCAACACCAATAAAATATCCATCTACAGTTGTAGTAAAATTCCCAAAGTTTGCTGTAAATCCAAATGAAGCATTTAATGATGTTTCTTCTTTAAGATCTGAAATCCCGTATGATCTAGAAGTTAATGGATTAATATTTGAAGCTAACAACGTTTCAACAAAGCCACCAGACCCATCGATATCAGAAAATTGTGTATTGAAATACACCTGAACTAGTGAAGGCGCTCTAAACCCAGTACTTACTGATCCTCTTAAATTAATAGCATCCGATAACTTGATTCGTGTTGCTAGTTTTCCATTGATCGTACTTCCAAAATCACTATAATCTTCAAAACGTCCCGCAACAGCTATTAAAAAATTATCTGTAATATCTAATTCTGCATCGGCGTACACTGATAAATTTGATCGAGAACGATCTACTTCATTAGCAGGACTATATCCAGGAAACCCTTGAGATGCACCAGGTCTAGTGCCTCCCGAAACAGGATCTGTTGAAATTACCTGAGTACTAGGATCTGTAACCACACGACCATTAGTATCGTATATTGCATAAGAAGCTTCTTCACCTGCAAAAATTATATAATTCTCTGTACGATATTCAGTACCAAAAGCTAAGTTTAACCCCGCCGCAACATTGTCAAAGTATTTAGACGCATCAATAGCAGTCGTATTTTGACTTAAACTATGTCCTCCTGCATCAAAGTCAGTAGGCGTCGCTTCTTCTAAAGAAGCATTGTTTGTCGCTTTAATAAAATAATGGAAGTTATTTTTCCCCCAAGTATTATTGAAATCAATCTTCCAACCACTTTCAGTTTCCGTTCGTATTCCTGCAGATACAGAGTTATCTAAAACAATAGCTTGATTCCGTGGGTTGAAACCATTAGGATAAATAGATGCTATAATTCTGTCATCATTTTCTCCAATAACACGGGTAAAGGCAAACGCTTCAGAATCTCTATAGTTTCGCCCTCCAAAAGCATAAAACTCTGTATTCTCAGATAATTCGAAACCAATGTTCCCCATAAAATTATAACTCTCTACAGAAGCTCCTCCATATCCACTTCTAAAATAATAAGAGGGACGGATTGTTTTATTTCTTGTCAGAAATTCACCTGTGAAGTTTGCAAAACCATTTTCACCTATTTTAGTACCATAGTTTGCAACAACTTTAACAGTACCTCCATCAAAATCTTGAGCATCTGTAGTCGCATTTCCATCTTTAGACGTATCCAAACGAGTTCCTTCTGTATTTGCAGAATCACCTAATGGTAAAAAGTCTCCTTTTGTATTGGCATTATACGCACCATACATAACACTTCCAGAAAACCCTTCCGAATCTTTTAATACAATATTAATAACTCCGGCAATGGCATCTGAACCATATTGAGCAGCTGCTCCATCTCTAAGAATTTCTATACGCTTGATCGCTCCTGTAGGAATACTATTTAAATCTGTTCCAGAGTTACCACGTCCACGTGTACCAAATAAGTTAATCAAAGACGATGAATGTCTACGTTTTCCATTAATCAACACTAAGGTTTGATCTGGACCTAATCCTCTTAATGTAGCTGGAACAACATGATCTGCACCATCTGAACCTGATTGTCTTGAAGCATTGAATGAAGGTGCAGCATATTGCAGCAATTCATTAATCTCTACATTTCCAGTTTTTGAGATGACATCTTTCATATCAATCACATCAATAGCCACTGGAGTATCTACCACTGTTCTTTTTGGACTCCTACTTCCTACCAAAATAATTTGTTCTAATTCTGAGTCTGACTCTAATAGAATGTTTAAAGTTTGAGATGCATCAACTTTAATTTGTTGAGTGCTATACCCTACATACGTAAATACTAATGTAGCTCCTTCTTGAACCGTAATCAAATAGTTTCCATCAAAATCAGTAATTGCACCATTACTTAAATCTTTTTCAGATATATTTACATCTGGAATTGGTAACCCACTTTCATCAGTGACAGTTCCTTTTATTTCTATTTGTGCCATACTGGGAAGTATCACAGAAAAGAAAATCATAAACGAATAATATACTTTAGACATAGTTATGTTTTTAATTTAACATTTTTTCACGATGTAAATTTAAAACAAATTAACTTTATATTATTCCTAAAAAAGAAATTTTATCTTTTTAATGTGAATAAAAATGAAATTTATTTATAATTACTGCGTAAATTACGCAATTTATATTTTAGTTAATGGAAAATTCAGAATTAGATAATTACGATCGATTAATTATACGCGCTTTAGAAGAAGATGGACGAAAACCATTCTCTTCAATTGCTCAACAATTAGAAATATCTAACACAATGGTGAATCAACGTGTCAACAAACTTGTGGAAAAAGGTGTTTTTAGCGGTATCCGACCTATTATTAATGAAAAAAAGATTGGCTATGACTGGGGTGCATTTACGGGTATTACTTTAGAGCAAGATCAAGATTCTCAAGTAATTATTGAAAAACTTAAACAAATACCTGAGGTTACAGAATGTTATTATATCACAGGTTCGTATACCTTATTCCTTAAAATCATTGCTACATCTCATGAGCACATGAGAGAAATCTTATATGAAAAACTAGATCATATTAAAGGTATACAAAAAACGGATTCTATTATAGAGTTGGGGTGTGCCTTTAAAAGAAATATAAAAGTGTAATCGTATTGGTGAATCATTTTTAGCTTCATTGCATGCCAGGAAAAGCTAACATCTCACCCATACCTACTGTAAATAACCAATTGCCATATACCGCATGTTCTATACTTACCAAAAGAGTAGATTTTGTTTTATAATAGGTATATGCAAACAATAGCCCACCTATAAATGTGAGCACTTGTACCAAAACGTTTTGAAAAAAAATATGTGCGATAGAAAATACTATCGCATTTATAAAAATAAATAACCATTGATTCGAAAATAAGGAACGATACCGCTCAAAAAAGAAAGTTCTATAAATGAGTTCTTGAGGGAACACAGATAAGAATGCATATACTATAAGAATAAAGACCCAAAGCGACGTATTATTAAGTACCACATAAAACAATGCTTTAGGAGCAATCCAGTTTACGTACAAAATTGTAATGATGACAATACTAAAGCACTGAATTGCAATAGATTTCCAAAATGGTTTCCACGCTTCTCGTTTTGGAAGTTTCATTTTTAAATGTCCAGCCTTTTTTAAAAAATATAGCACATATACAAAACAACATACTGCAATGCCTATTTTAATAGCTATGGGAAATGAAAGTGTGAAACTTATGGGTAGTAGTATAAATAATAAAAATAGCTCTAAGCTTTTATAGATCCTTGAATGCATTACATCATATTTTCTACTAATTTCAACATAAAAAATGATTTCTTTATAGTAAACGCATAAAAAAAAGCCTCTTGGGGTATGAGGCCTTAATGTAGGTTAATATAGATTTGAAACAAAAAAAAGTGTATTACATCATTTTGGGTATATCTACAATCTTGGGGCGAAATGTAATATGATATTCCTTGTTTACATATCAAAGATAATACTATTCTTTTCAAAAACCGGAAAAACAACATCTTAATTCTTATATTTTATCGACAAATAACATAAATACTAGTCAAAATACATATTATTGATTAAAAAACAAGAATTAAACTACACTAGCACATAACATTACTCTTACTTTAGTATTGTTTCTTTAAAGAATAAAAACAATACAAAATTAATATGTGCAATTTTAAAAAATGAAAAGGCTCCCTAACTAAGATATCACAGTTTAAGGATCCAAAATAAAAAAGAAAGTCTATATTGAATTCCTCCTTATCTGTTAATGAAAAATGTTAAACACTATTTTTATTGCGTATTAAAGAAAATATTAACATTTTTACTGTTATTTAAAAAAATATTTCTTTTTTTAATAGAATACATGCTTTTGTAAGACCATAACCAAAACGTAGCATTCTACCTATTCATTACATTTTATAATTTAGGATAGAATATAAAAAAATAAAGAGTTAAATTATTCTTATCATTGTAAGAGTAGACATTACCTCTAAAATTTACATCAATACTATCATAATGCAAAATCAAGACATTCATTCAAGTGATTCTTCTAACAATGAAATCATTAGTAATAAAGAATTAAACATTTGGGAAGCAGTATTGCCTGTCATTATTTTGGTATCGCTTTTATTCTATAATGTATATTATGCCTTTGGAAATGAAGCCCTCGATGGCAGTAATCAATTTATATTGTTATTAGGGGGAGCTGCCGCAGCTATTGTTGGTTTTTTTAATAAAGTATCCTACACACAAATGATCGAAGAGGTAGCGAAAAATATTAAATCGACTGTTGGAGCTATTCTTATTCTACTGCTCGTAGGGTCTTTAGCTGGTACATGGTTAATTAGCGGAATCATTCCTTCAATGATCTATTATGGTTTACAAATTTTAAACCCTACTATTTTCTTACCTGCTAGTGTTATTATTTGTGCTATTATTTCTATTGCTACGGGCAGTTCCTGGACCACCTCTGCTACAGTAGGCATTGCGCTTATTGGCATTGGAGAAACCTTAGGCATAGCAACGGGTATGACTGCTGGAGCCGTATTGTCTGGCGCTTATTTTGGAGATAAAATGTCTCCACTTTCTGACACGACTAACCTTGCTCCCGCAATGGCCGGAGGTGAATTATTTGCGCACATTCGATATATGATGTATACGACGATACCTACGATTACACTTACCTTGATCATATTTATAATTATAGGTCTTACGATTAATACTACAGGAACTCCTGAAATCCAAGATCAACTGATTGCGATAAAAAACACTTTTACGATTTCGCATTGGTTATTTATTGTACCCGCATTAGTTATTGGCTTAATTGTAAAAAAGACACCTCCACTAATCGCGTTATTAGTAGGAACACTATTGGGCGGGATTGCCGCAATCATTGCACAGCCTGAAATTGTAATGAATATTGCCCAGAGTGATACCTTAACTTTTAATAGTGCATATATAGGAGTCATGAAAGCAATGACGGTAGACGTAGCTGTAGAAACTTCCAATGCTAGTCTTAATAAATTATTCTCTTCTGGAGGAATGTCTGGCATGTTAAATACCATTTGGTTAATCCTTTGTGCTATGGTATTTGGTGGAATTATGGATGCTATTGGTGCGCTTTCAAGAATTAGCAAAACACTACTGAGTATGTTTGATTCTGTATTTGGATTATTTGCAAGTACCGGTTTAAGTTGTATTATCTTAAATGCAACAGCATCCGATCAATACCTTGCTATTGTAGTTCCAGGAAGAATGTATGCTAAAGCTTATGCCGATAAAGGCTTAGCTCCAGAAAATCTAAGTCGAACTCTTGAGGATACTGGAACGGTTACTTCGGCTTTAATTCCTTACAATACTTGTGGTGCATACCACAGTGGGGTATTAGGAGTATCAGTTGCCGATTATTTTATCTACACCATATTCAATTACTTGAGTCCTATTGTTACTTTAATTTTTGCCGCTTTTCAAATTAAAATAAAGAAACTCGTTCAACTATAGTTTAATTGATGGTTGTCAGTTGATGGGGTTTTAAATCTAATTTGGTATCGGGTTTCAGGTATTAGGTATCAGTTGTAACTTTAAATTCGCTATTTTTAATAATAAATCGAATTTGGTTAATCGTTTCTAGGTTTTTTAAATCGTACTTCGAATATAGTTGATCGTTGTCTGTTAATAGATTTTTTAGCGGCTAGCTTTTTTAACTCCCTAACTTCTGACTTCTAAAATCGTACTTCGTAAATCAAAAATAGAATACTCTCTTATTTAATCATTTTAGTTTTAGCTTGATCAAATTCGTGAAGATATCTTAATTCTTTTTTTCCTGTATTTATATGCTTTGCAATCAGTGTAAATACGGCAATAGTTTCTTGCAACACATCCTCTGGAGTCGCTAAAGTATCTTTAGGTTTTTGAGTTCCTGAGCATCCTATCATTCCTAGAATACAAAGAAATACGACTAGTGGATATCTACGGCGTAATTTTAGTTTATCTTGTGCGTTAGTATAACTTCTAATAGGGATCATAGCACTACTATTAAGTATTAATCTGTTAATCTTTTTTAAAACTACAATAAAATTGTAATTTCCTTGTTTAAAATTTCAAAAAAATGAAAAAAAAATTCTTTATATTGGTATCCTTAAGCATCGCATTACTATGCACTAGTTGTTTTGATGATAATGATGATGTCCCTCAAATCGCTTCTAATACTGATGTGTCTAGTTTTGTATGGCGAGGTCTTAATTATTGGTATCTATATAAATCAGATGTGCCCAACTTAGGTGATAATCAATTCTCTTCTGCTGAAGCTTTAAATACATTTGTGACTGGTTTTGAAAACCCCAAAACATTATTTGAATCGTTATTATCGCCTATTGATGAATTTAGTTTTATTGTAGAGGATTATATACAACTCGAACAAGCTTTTGATGGTATTACGAGTACTAATGGCATGGATTTTAAGCTCGTACGCTATCCTAATAATCGGGATCTAGTTTTTGGATATGTACGTTTTGTTTTACCCAATACTGATGCCGCAACCAAAGGCATTACACGTGGCATGATTTTCAATACGATTAATGGCACACAAATCACAGCTCAAAATTCTTCACAACTGCTTGGTGATGATACCTATACTATTGGTTTGGCAACTTTTGATGGTGAAAATATATCACCAACAGAAACCACCTTTACATTAACCAAAACCCAATACACTGAAAACCCTGTTTTTATTGCAAAAACCCTTACGCTAGGGAGTGATAAAATCGGCTATCTTATGTATAATTCTTTTACTGCCAATTTTAATTCGGAACTTAATGCAGCCTTTGCTCAATTTAAAACTGATAATATTACGCGACTAGTATTAGACTTACGGTACAATCCAGGGGGAAATACAGAAACCGCAAAAGATCTTGCTAGTATGATCACAGGGCAATTTACAGGTAGTATATTTACTACAGAAGAATGGAATACTGAGCGACAAAATGAGTTTTCAGGAGTTAACCTTTTTGACACCCAATTAGATACTAAAGAAACGATCAATAGCCTTAATCTATCTCGTGTACATATTATTACGACTAAAAGTTCTGCTTCTGCCAGTGAACTCGTTATTAATGGTCTAGATCCTTACGTAACAATTACCCAAGTGGGAGCTGCCACTCGTGGTAAATTTCAGGCATCAGTTACCGTATATGACTCTCCCAATTTTAGGCGTACCAATGCCAACCTTGGACATACCTACGCACTACAACCGCTAGTATTAAAACTCATCAATTCGGCAGGAGTCACGGATTACTTTGATGGGTTAGCTCCAGATATTTTAATCGAAGAAAACCTTACAGACCTTGGAACTCTAGGAGATCCTAATGAGCCACTACTTAAAGCGGCATTGGATAATATTTCTGGAACCACTACTAAAAAAGAAACGACACACTACAACAAAACAATGGAAGAAATTGGAGAACGGAAACAATATGAAGACCCAACCTTTCAAAGAATGTATGTACTACCATAAGTAAACACAGTCAATTACCTCGGAGTAAGCTCGCGAGGCATCCAACAGAGAAATAATTTTTCAGACTTTGAGGCAAGTCTCAGAGCTTTTAATCCACATTGTGGATTAAAAGCTAAGATTAATCCCTAATCTTACATTTCTACCTTGTGTACTAAATCCTATAACTTCTTGATATGCTTCATTTGTAATATTAGTAATCGTAGCATATATCGTAAAGTTATCTATTATTTTATGACTTGCATAAAAATCAAGCACTCCATAGGCATCCAGTTGTACCGCTTCTGATACAAAGGTAGCCGTATTAAAAAACTGATCTTTTCTATCTTCGGTAAATTGATATGATACCGAAGTGAAGGTTTTTGGTGTACATTGATACCCTAGCGTAGCGTTTATCTTATGCTCTGGTATTCTAACCCTTTTGCTGGCAAGTAAATCACTATCAATTTTAGTATATGTATAATTAGCCCTTAGTGCTAGTTTATCATTTAGACACTTAGCATTCCATACCACTTCTACACCTTCTGCCCTAAACTGATCTGTAACATTTTTATACCCACTCCCTTCGCTATCCGTAACAAAATCAATAAAATTATTTTCTTCTCTCGAAAAATAGACCACACTAACACGTGCTTTTTTGGCAAAAGAAAGTTCTATTCCTCCTTCGATAGTAGCGTTCTCTTCTGGCTCTAAAGTTTCATTTCCAAAACTAGGTGCGTATAATTGAAATAATGAAGGCGTAATATACGCTGTACTATAGGAAGCTAAACCTTTCAAGGTATGTGATCCAAAAGTATAGGAGTATGATGGATTAATACTGTATACGAAATGTGTACCATAAGCACTATGAGTATTTAATCGACCTCCTGCATTAATGTTGAGTCCAAAACCTGAGGTATAGACCAAATTCAGATAAGGATCAATAATATCAAAATCGGCTTGGTGATCATTGATTGTTTGTGTAAGTACCTGTCCCCTTTCATTAGCACTAAAATCATTATAATCACTATACGAGCCGTTGGCGCCTAGTACCGCATGTAACTTCTCAAAAAATATGTACTTAGTATACGCGTCAAATGTATAGACCCTACTTTCAGATTTTGAAGGAAAATCGGTTTCAAATACCCGCTCTAACAAGGCATAACTATCTGCGAAAACAAAGCTTCCATTAGGATAAGTATATTCCCAATAGGAGCCTGCACGCAATTGCTCACTAGAAGATTTATTTTGTCCTTCTGCACCAGAACCTTGATCAAACTCATTCGTATATCGATCCAAATTTCCGAAAACATGACATTTAAAATTTTCGGTAATTTGATATCCTAGTTTTGCCGATACATTATACTTTGAAAATGGATCATTTTCAAAGCGAGTGTTTGAAGTATCTCCTTCTAAAGGTGTAGCAGCAGATAATCCATCAGCATAATGATTACTAAAACTCGCCTTATAATTCATTTTTCCAACAGTTCCATGAATTGAAGCTGCATTTATAAATTCAGTAACATCATAACCCTGATCTTCTTGAGATTGATTGGTGCCTATACTAGAAGAAAATTGTGCCGAAATAGCTGATTTACCTGCAGATTTAGAAATAATATTAATTACCGCAGTAGCAGCTCCAGAACCATATAATGTGCTCGATGCTCCTTTTAAAATTTCGATTTCTTGTACCTGATCGATCGCCAGTAATCGAAGATCATAATTTCCTGCTATAGAAGAAGGATCGCTTACCGTTATCCCATCTACACGAATCACAACTTGACGATCACGACCACCACGTATAAAATATCCCAAATTTTGTCCCGCAACACTACTACTTCCATTGAGCTCAATACCTGCTACACGATCTAATACTGCTGCTACCGATTGTCCTTGACTACGTTCTAAGTCTTGAGCAATAATTTTGGTGATTACCTTACCACTCTGCTCTCGCTTTAGTTTAAATTTAGAATCTGAAATAACAACTTCTTCTAATTCATTAATTTTTTCTTTTTCCCTAAGTATTCCCTCTTGAGCGAATACAACAGTAGTCCCCCATAACGCTAAAACTGCGCTACACAACTTTCTTTTGTTCATTAATTTTAAAATAATAACTAATTACAAGTACCTAAAAAAATATGTAGTTCCCTCATATTCAAACTTTTATTCCGAAAGTTTGATACTCAATAAATAATGGCAGGTCTCCTGGCTTGCATCCTTGTATTGACCTTCCCACTCCAAAATGAGCAGTGGCTTCTAGCAGAATAATACAAAGTGCCTTTACTATAGTTTATAATACTAAAGTATACAGCTAAGCTTACAGTTGCGGAAACAGCTCAAGATTTTCCTAATGATGAATTTTAAATTCCATATTAAAAACACTTGATTCCCTTTTAATTGGCAGTATTGCACTCTTGTAATGCTGTACATCAATACTACCAAACCAAAATTCTCCGCGAATGTATAGTTTTTTATAGAATCTTAATTCTTTTTGAGGTAATAAATTATGAATACCAGTACATTTGTAAGCAGATTTAAACCTCATGATACATTATATAACAGGTGGTGAACGCTCTGGAAAAAGCAGTTATGCTCAAAACTTAGCATTACAATACTCCGATACTCCTTATTATTTGGCAACTTCTCGGGTATGGGACAAGGGACATCAAAAACGAATTGATTTACATATTCAAGATCGGGATCAACGATGGATCACTATTGAAGAAGAAAAAGCGATTGCTCAAGCTATCGTAACCGATAGTGTTGTCGTTATTGACTGTGTAACCTTGTGGTTGACCAATTTTTTTGTGGATACTGAAAATGATGTTGAAAATTCTTTACAACAAGCGAAAGCTGAATTCGATAAGGTGATGAATTGTAGCGCCACAATTTTGATCATCTCTAATGAAATCGGCATGGGAGTGCATGCAACCACAGCGATAGGACGTAAATTTACGGAACTACAAGGGTGGATGAATCAATATATTGCAAAGCATGCTGATCATGCTACATTTATGGTTTCTGGAATTCCGATGAAACTAAAATAATACACGCTATAATTTAAGATATGAAGTTTACTATCGATCCCGTTTCAAATCCCGAACTTAAACAACGTTTACAATATAAAATTGACTATAAAACGAAGCCTGTAGGCGCTTTAGGCATTTTAGAAACTATTGCGTTGCAAATCGGGATGATTCAAAACACGGAACAGCCTACATTACAACACCCTACTATTATTGTATTTGCTGGAGATCATGGCATTGCTACTCAAGGAGAAGTGAATCCATATCCACAACAGGTTACTGCACAAATGGTCTATAATTTTATACAAGAAGGTGCCGCAATTAATGTTTTTTGTAAACAACATCGCATCCACCTAGAAATTGTTGATGCTGGAGTAAACCATGATTTTAAAAACGCTACTCCATTAATTGACGCTAAAATTGCACACGGCACACACAATTACCAAGAACAACCAGCCATGTCTATGGAACAATGTGAAGAAGCTATTGGTAAAGGAAGTGATCGTATTACCAAAATAAAAAACACCTCAAATATTGTGGGGTTTGGCGAAATGGGAATTGGCAATACCGCTGCGGCCTCATTGCTAATGGCATACTATACCGGTATTCCAATAGTAGAATGTGTAGGTGCGGGTACAGGGCTTAATACTGATGGTATTACACGTAAACAACACATCCTATCCGAAGTATATCATCAATACCAACCCCAATCTGCTATAGAAGCGTTAGCTACTTTTGGAGGTTTTGAAATTGCAATGCTTGTAGGAGCAATCTTGAAATCTGCTGAATTAAAAATGACAATTCTTGTCGATGGGTTTATTGTAACCGCCGCAGTACTGGCTGCATCTGCAATAGATAAAAATGTACTAGCCTATTGCATTTTTGCACATACCTCTGGCGAGCAAGGTCATCAAAAAATGCTTGACTTTTTAGGGGTATCCCCTATCCTAACTTTAGGAATGCGATTAGGTGAAGGAACAGGAGCCGCTATGGCCTACCCTATAGTAGCATCTGCCGTTGCTTTTTTAAATACGATGGCTAGTTTTGAAGATGCCGGAGTAACGAATGCTGAAGTGTAACGCAATTCATAACTCCTGAACAGTGCAAAAATTTGACAAAAAAATGATACCATAATGAAAAAAGAACTTCATATTTTTCTTACCGCAGTGCTGTTCTTTACTCGGATTCCTTGCCCTAAATGGGTAGATCATAATCCTGATTACTTAAGACTTAGCGCAAAGTACTTTCCTTTAGTTGGCAGTATCGTTGGTGCTATTGGTAGTCTTATTTTTTTAGGAAGTTCATACCTATTCTCAAACGAAATTGCAATCCTACTATCGATGTGCAGTACTATTTATGCAACAGGAGCTTTTCATGAAGATGGATTTGCTGATGTTTGCGATGGTTTTGGAGGGGGATGGACAAAGGACAAGATCTTAATGATCATGAAAGATTCTAGACTCGGCACCTATGGAATGGTCGGACTACTTTGCATTTTGGGACTTAAATTTGCTGCATTGCAAACTCTAGAGGTGTCTAGTATTGCATTTGTACTTATTGCTGGACATAGTAGTAGTCGTTTTATCGCCACCACCCTGCTCTATACCCATCCCTATGTGCGCGATACTAACGAAAGCAAAGCCAAACCTGTAGCAAATCAAATTACTTTACCCATACTTTTGATCAGTGGGTGTTTTGGGATACTACCGTTATTCCTTTTAGGAACGCCCTGGGTATTTTTAGCACTGCTTCCTATGTATCTATCTAAAGTATTTTTAGGTATAAAATTCAAAAAATGGATTGGAGGACAAACTGGAGATTGTGCCGGAGCGGTACAACAACTCAGTGAAGTTATTTTTTACCTAACACTAAGTGCACTATGGAACTATATCTAATACGACACACCACTCCCGATATTGCCAAAGGAATTTGTTATGGGCAAAGCGATATTGGTGTTACCGATACCTTTGATTATGAATCGCAGCAGATTATAAAACAACTTCCCACGACCATCGATAGGGTATACAGCAGTCCATTGCAACGCTGTTCGTTACTTGCACAAACGTTACAGAAGCCTATCACCTACGATAATCGTTTACAAGAACTAAACTTTGGAGATTGGGAACTCATGCCTTGGGATGCTATTCCACAAAAAGATCTACAACCTTGGATGGATGATTTTGTAAACGTTTCGGTACCCAATGGAGAATCCTACACCACCCTGCAACACCGAGTTCTTGATTTTATAAATGCACTACAGCACGATCCTACTGCCAAAATCGCAATTGTATCTCATGCTGGTCCTATACGCGCTTTATTGGCGCACCTACGTGCTATTCCATTAGTAGACTCCTTTAATACGATTCGTATTAATTATGGAGAAGTGGTGAAGAGTATACTGTAATAGCAATGATAAGGTCAACTACCCCGAGGCAAAGCCATTGGGGAATCAGAGACAAGACCGCTTCGCTACAAGAACCAAGAAACAAGACGCTATTTCATCTTGGTTCTTCTCTACCCTTTCTTCTCTATCTCTCTTTTCTATTCTTGTCTTTTCTATTCTCTATTCTTCTCTCTTAGTACTATCTTTTCTCTTTTTTCAGGCATATCTGTTAAAATTTACGTATCTTACTACTGCTTAAAAGCAATACACCTTGTATATCTTAACAAAGCGATATTGCTAATACACCTACCCTCTATTATAATTTGAGACCTATTTTTACATTTATTAGTCCTTTATCCTATAAAGCTCTAATCGCAAGTATGATCTTAAATCTATAATTAGCATATAATATCACACACATTAATCATTAAAATTAGGACTTATGAAAACACTTTTACTTTTAGTAGTAGTATTATGTAGCATAGCTGTATCGGCACAAAGAGAAAAAATTGACAACATCAAAGTCGAAACCGACGTTGTAACAGTCTCGATCTCTGGAGAATCAAAGCACTTACAACTTCGAAATAAGGTGCTTAAAAACATTAATGAATCCGAAAAATATTACAGTATCGGAGAAGAAAAATTACGGCATTCTGTAGATTATTATGTTTATGATGATAAAAATGGGAATATGTACAACATTAAAGAATGGGTGACTTCATTTGACATTGTATATACCATTGAAAATAACGATTAAACAATGCCTTAAATACGAAATTTTCACCTTAAAAAAAGGAGTAGAAACATATCTAATCGTATTTATACTACCTAATAGTTCATCGCTAACAAAAAAATAACGAAGTTTGATTTTTGTTAGCGATGAACTATTTTATTTTTTACATATTCGTGATCGTTTTGTGCAGTACTTCGTGTACCACAAAACCAAAAGAAGTTGAGCATTCCATACCTGTGCTTGTGTCAACAACCGATAGCATTCGTAAAGCTAATCCTGATATTACATACGCCACTGGATTTTCAATTCAAAAGTACAGTACCTATACGCTGGTAACGATTCATGCTCCTTGGCCAGATACAGAACGCAATTTCAAATACCTATTATATCCTAAAGAAACCCCTCCTCCTGTCGAATTTCCTGAAGCCATTCGCGTTCCAATACCCATAGCACGTGTTATCGTAACTGCTACAAACAATATCCCTATGCTAGAACTTTTGGAAGTGGAAGAAAAACTAATTGGCTTTCCAAATACCAAATATATCTCTTCTCCAAAAACCCGAACATTAATTGATAAAGGCGCTATTAAAGATATTGGACAAGCACAGTCCTTAAATACAGAAGTCGTACTCGAACTCGATCCAGAACTTCTTATTGGATTTTCTGCTACGGGAGATACCAAAGCATTAGATCGTATTCAGCAAAATGGTGTTCCTGTTCTCTTTAACGGTTCTTGGATGGAACAACACCCACTAGGCCGAGCCGAATGGATTAAATGTGTCGCAGCGTTCTTTGCTTTAGAAGATAAAGCAGCTACTACTTTTAAAGGCATCGAAACTCAATATAACGATGTAAAAACAATCGCTAAAAAAATCACGCCTATTCCTACCGTACTCTCTGGGAGCGTATATAAAGAAATATGGCACATCCCTGGAGGCAATAGCTACATCTCTCAGTTTTTTAAAGATGCTAATGTACACTATGCATGGGCAGATAATACCAAATCTGGAAATTTACAATTGAGTTTTGAAAGTATTATAGATAAAGCGCAACACGCACACTTATGGATTGGTGTTGGAAATGCAAATTCATTGGCGGCATTAGAAGAACGGAATACAAATTATAATTTATTTGATGCATTTAAAAATAAAAACGTATATTCTTATGCATTACAAACAGAAGTACATGGTGGATTAAAATATTTTGAAATGGGACCGATGCATCCCGATATTATCCTAAAGGATATTATTAAAATTGCCCACCCAAATGTACTTCCCGAGTATGTCCCATATTTTTTTAAAAAATTAGAATAGCTTGACTC